>SVFZ01000002.1 GCA_015056585.1 Butyrivibrio sp.
ATGGTTATCGAAGGTGATAAATTAAGGAATTTGTCATATCCTTCTTTGCCGTTTTCTGCTTCACCGACAACTTCGTAGCCTTCTATTTCGAGCATGTTTCTCAATAAATTCCGGTTAACAGGCGAGTCATCCACAATAAGTATTCCTGCCATTTGATTCCTCCAGCCGCTAAGGCCTCAACAGAATTAGAATTCTCTATTTATTATAACACAATAGTACGGCTTACTGATATTTGTTTTCGATAACTCTTGCTATTATATCTCCTGTTCTGAATCGTGCATCGCCTGAGGTCTCAATAGAGAATGCCTTTTCGTTCTCTTTCCAGGACAATTTAGTCATGGAAAACTCCCCGCTTTCATAGCCGTAGCCATCTCCAAGATCTTCATACAAATTAAACGCAGCATCACATCCGGGATATATCAAAACCTCTGTGTTCTCATTTTTCATCTGATCTGAGCACTGCATTGGTCTTTTTACCGGGATAACGGAACCGGCTCTGACGAATACAGGGATGGAATCCGGATTGCAGGTGCATTCTATCGTCTGCCCGCCCTCAAACAGTCTGCATGACAGATTACTGATACTCTCCCAATTATCATAAATCCTATTCAGATTAAACTCATACCAATTACATCCCTCCGGGAGATATACTTTTCTTGTGTCTGAGTCTTCAACTATAGGGCAAACCATAAGGTTATCGCCAAGCATAAACTGATCAGAGATAGCGATTGCCCGTTCGTCATTATTAAAGTCGAACATCAGTGGCCTTATCAGCATTCCGTCATCAAAATGTACACCGGCTCCTAAAGAATACAGGTATGGAAGAAGCATATATCTGTTTCTTATGGTATTGCAGATAGCATCGTAATACTTATCACCGGTATCACCAAATGCCCAGGGTTCACGTTCAATATCCGTTCCGTGTGCTCTGAAAACCGGCAAAAAAGCTGCATATTCAAGCCACCTTACATACAGCTTTTTATATGCTTCATCTATTCCGTTTTTATAATTGCCATCCCAAAACCACTGAATACCTCTTTTAACAAAAAAGGCTCCGGTATCCATCGTCCAATACGGCATACCGCTTGCAGCAAACTGCAGTCCGGCTCTCACCTGCTTTTTAAGTGTGTTCCAACCGGCAGAAATATCTCCGGACCAGAGGATTGTTCCGTATTTCTGGCTTCCGGCCCAGCCACTTCTTGTAAGGTTAACTACTCTTTTACTTAAGGTGCAGTTTCTTTGCCCCTCCCAGACTGCAAACGCGTGATATTTTCCAAATGCATTGGCCTTTTCAAAGGGCATGATATTGGCAGAATCATTTTTATATTCGTAATACTTGTCACTGTCTGCAGGCTCTGTCAGATGCTCCCACTCAGGAGTTATCGGCTCGCTGGAGTCGCACCACCAGGCATCAACTCCCGCCGGATATAATGCTCTTTTTATCTGTGACCAATACAGGTCTCTTCCCTCACTGTCAAAGGCATTATAAATATCAGTACCCGGAAGCAGTAGGTTCTTTTCCTTAAATTCCGCATTATTTTCTGTTCCCTGCGCCATGTTGGGCCAGATGGACATCATAAAACGGATCCCCATTTTGCGGAGCTCATCTGTCATCTCCTTCGGATCAGGAAATCTGGAGGCATCAAAGCTCTTTTGCCCCCACTTATTGTCCTCCCAGCTCATCCAGTCAAGGACAATGCAGTCCAGAGCTATGTTCCTCTTTCTGAATTCTCCGGCGGTATCCAGCAGGTCTTTTTGGCTGACATAGCGCTCTTTTGACTGAATATAGCCGTATGCCCACATCGGAAGCATCGCTGCCTTTCCGGTAAGCCTTCTGTAGTTTTTTACCACATCAAAAAGACTATCTCCGAAAAGAAAATAATAATCCGAGTAAAAATCCGCTTCTGTCTGGACAAAAGCCTCATCCTCATTTTCTGAAAACATAAGCAGCGAACAGGTGCTAAAGAGTATTCCGTAGTTTCTGCTTGAAACCATCATCGGAATCCCTATTTTCCTGTTGCTCTGATGAACATAGTAGGTGCTGTGTCTTAGATTCCATTCACCTTTTTCGCCCTGTCCAAGTCCGATAAGCAGTTCATCGTCGGAAAACTCGAAATATGTGCGGGTTTTATATGCAGTCCCGTATTGCTCGCGGTCTGCCGCCTTGATTTTCTTCTTTAAACCGTCAGGGGTTGCTATTTCCTCAATTGATGCTTTATCGGCATTTATGGTTTTATATAAGGCGATTGACTCCAGGTCCCGTGGATGCTCATTTTTCTCGGAAAGCAATTTCTTTCCATCCTTGCTCCAAAATGATACTGCGCAGGTCTCTTTGTCTATCTGCACGGATCCTTCCTCTGTAGAAATTGAAAGGCTGTTTTTGCTCTGATCCACTTTATAATCAATACTGCCCGTGAAATCAGAATAGTCACTGCCCTGTTCTTTGGCAAAAGACCCATCGCAGGAAAAAGAGACTCTTACGATTCCACCTTTCTGAGGAATGATCCTGAGTGTCCCTGTCTGAGATGTGGCAAAAATCATTCCGGCTTTTTCATTTACTGCCAATATACTCCTGTCCTTTGCAGGTATTACGTCCATCATAATTTAAGTTCCTTTTTCTCCCCGTTTACTTCTACGACTATATGCTTAGCGCTTCTTTTGTTAACTATCTTGCAGCTCGTAACCTTCATATCTTCCCACTCCATATATAGCTCCAGCCCGCCTGGGAGACATATTCCGCTGACACGGCCTTTCGAAAATTCCTTTGGAAGCGCCGGAAGGAGCTTTACATAGCCATCTCTGCACTGAACAAGCATCTCTATGATTGCAGCGGTAGCACCAAAGTTTCCGTCTATCTGGAAAACTGCACCCGGTCCGTATGGATGATTATCCATCAGATTGTCAAAGGTACTTTTTGAAAGAAGAGCTTCCAGGTTCTCATACACTTTGTCACCATCGAGAAAATGAGCCCAAAGACCTATGATCCAGGCCCTTGACCAGCCTGTATGTCCTCCACCGTTTTTAAGTCTTCTCTCCAGAGTGACACGGGCAGCTTTCATAAGATCGGGAGTCTTTTCAAAACTGATGGAATGACCGGGATATACTCCATAAAGGTGAGAAATATGCCTGTGTCCGGGCTCCAGTTCCTCATAATCCTGCATCCATTCCTGAATCTGACCGTATTTGCCGACCTTGATCTTTGGAAGCTTTTGCAGGATTTCCCTGGCTTTCTGCGATTTTTCATCGCATTCGAGCACTTTGCAGGCATTTATGTAGTCCTCAAAAAGCTCCATAAGAATTTCTATATCCATGGTGGCGCCTTCGCACAGACACCCCTTGGTGCCGTCCTCCATGATATAGACATTCTCTGGTGAAACAGAGGGGGATGTGATCAGCTCTCCGTTTTCATTTTCAATCAAAAAATCATCAAAAAAGTCTACACATTCGCTGAGAACATTGAAATTATCAGCAAGGAAAGCCTTATCTTCGGTATAGAGATAGTGCTCCCAAATGTGCGTAGCCATCCAGGCTTCTCCCATTGCCCAGAATGTGGCAGGAATATAGTGATCCTGTGGAGCAGTATCTCCATAGATATCGGTGTTATGATGTGCAACAGAGCCCCTGCAGCCGTACATCTGCTTCGCTGTAAGCTTTCCGTTTTTGCAGACTCTTTTCAGCAGTTCAAAATAAGGCATATGGCATTTTGAGAGATTTCCGCTCTCAGCCAGCCAGTAGTTCATCTCAGCGTTGATGTTGATTGTAAATTTGCTTTCCCAGGGCGGTGTAAGCCTGTGATTCCATATTCCCTGAAGATTTGCAGGAAGGCATTTTCCTCTGCTGGATGAATACAGTAAGTATCTTCCATAGCTAAAATAGAGCGCAAAAAGATCGGGATCTTTTTCTCCTTTTTTCAAGGCTGAAAGCCTTTTGTCGGTAGGAATATCTTCTTTGCAGGCAGTAACACCGTCTCCAAGCTCCAGAGATACAGTGTTAAAGCCTTCTTCAAATTCTTCCTTGTGGGCTTTTAATACATCCGCCCAGCATTTTGTTGAAATTCGCTCAAGATTGGCTTTACCGGCAGCAAGATAGTCCTCGCCCTTCCCCGGATCATTATAAAACTCTGTGCGAATATCAATAAAAAGTGTAACTTCCGAGGCATCTTTTACTATTAAATGCTCTCCAATTGTCTCTACAGTGCCGTCACTTACCTGAGCTTGTACTCTCACAGCAAAAGGGATTCCGATTCCTGATTCAACCTTAAATCCAATCTGATCCTTATCAGCCCATACTTCATCAAGCCTGTTATGAAATCTTTCCGCTCTGCAGGTAAATCCAATCTTTGCGCCATCTGCTTTAAGATGATAGGCCAAAACCTGATCGGGGAAAGATGCGATAAACTCCCTTTTAAAATCCGCGCCGTTAGCTTTGTAAGAAACTAAAACCACGCCTTCTTCAAGATTCAGCTCGCGCCTGTAATCGTCACAGGTTTCATCTCCATCAAAGTCAATGATAAGCTCTCCTGCAGGTTCATACGACCTCTCGGAATTAGGGGTTCCTGAAAGGGCAAGAAGTGATAGCTTCTCTGCTTCCGGAATCTTTCCTTCTCTTATAAGATGTCTTATCTTGTCCAGATTTTTCAAGGCATCCTTGTTTATCCTGTTAACAGGCTTTCCGCTCCAGATACTGTCTTCATTTAGATATATTCGCTCACTTGACACTCCGCCCATTACCATTGCGCCAAGTCGTCCGTTTCCCACAGGAAGTGCTTCTTCCCAGCATTTCGCCGGACTCTCATACCACAAACACTTTTTTCTCTCCATGTTCTTCATACGATTTCAAAAGTCTCCCACGCTTCGCCGATTTCTTTTGAGCAGATTTTGACGGTTACTGAGCCCTTGTCATAGCCGGATCTTACAACTGCCATAGCTCTACCCTTAAAGCTTACAGTATCGCCATCAGTGTAGTTGTCATCTGTCTTGGGGTTACCTGATCCGAATCCTGCAAGGTGTGCATTTCCTGTAATTTCAGCACTAAGCCCTATTTCTGCATTTGGAACAACATTTCCTTCGCTGTCGAGAATCTCAATTCCCATATATGCTACGTCATGTCCGTCAGCCCTTAGGGTTTTCTTTTCAGGGATGAGTCTGATAGTTTTAGGTGCGCCGCTTGTAATGAGCATATCCCTGCTGACCTCTTTGCCGTCTTTGTAGCTGATTGCCTCTACCTTTCCGGGCACATAAACGGTGTCAAAATATACAGAGTTCGGCATAGGATACTCAGTAGATACAGGTTTCCTGCCTACAGATTTTCCATTTATTATCAGTTCCACTTCATCCGCATTTGAAAAGACAACAAGTCTTATATCCTTATTTTCGCTGCCTTCATAGTTCCAACTTACGAAAAGTTCAGGGAATCCCCACAACGTTGTGCATTCTTTCTTACCGAAGGTCTCAGGTCTTTGTGAAAACAGATGTGTCTCTTTGCTTCCCCAGACTATGCTTCTGTAGGCTCCCTGAGGCAACATATGTCCTGTGATATCAAAATCCGCATCATTTGCGCATCTCCATGGATAAGGAGATCCTGCACCGGGCATAAGGGCCCAGCCATTTGTCTTTGCAATAATGTCGTCCTCATCCACGTAGGCGGCTTTGCCTATTCCTGCTTCTCCGATATAATCCCAGGCTGTCCAGGTAAAATCGCCTATTGCATATTGAAGTTTTTCTACAAATGGCCATCTGAAGCCAATTTCCTTAGGGAAATTCTCTGATCCGAGAATTACTCTTTCCGGGAACATCTCATGATCTCTCTCATAAAGACCTTCCATATAGTTATAGCCAACTATATCCAAGCCGTTTGTGAATGGTTCTGTGATCATCTCCCAGCTTGTATCATGAAGCCCTTCGGCTGAATTCTGCTTCTGGCTCTGATTGATCATTAGTTCATCATCAAGCCCGCTCCACAGCGAACAGATCCCATTGCTGACAGGTCTTGTTCCATCAAGTTTTTTTATAGTTCCAGCAAGCTGTGTTGCCAGTTCGTAGCCTCTATCAAGGCCTCCTCTTTCCGGAATTTCGTTTCCGGTAGACCAGATAATAACTGAAGGATGATTTCTGTCTCTCTTAACGAAAGCTGTCAGGTCTTTTTCCCAATCTGTATCAAAAAACTGGCTATAGTCACCGCCTCTTTTTGCCATGCCCCAGGCATCAAAAGCCTCGTCAAAGACATACATTCCCAGTCTGTCGCAGGCCTCTATAAGTGCTGCTGATGGCGGATTGTGAGCTGTTCTTATGGCATTAAAACCTACTTCTTTAAGCTTCTTAACCTTTCTTGCCTCTGCTTCGTAAAGAGATACGGCACCAAGAAGACCATTGTCATGATGGAGACAACCACCTTTGAGCTTTACCGTCTTTCCGTTTATTCTGAGGCCTCGAATAACATCAGCTGTTATTGTTCGAATTCCGAACACAGACTCTGCTTCATCTATATCCGTGTTATCCTCAGGGATAAAATGTGTTCGGTAAATACCAAGGTTCTTTACCTGTGCTTTTACTTTATACAGATTAGGGTTTTCTGCGTCCCAAAGCCGGGGATCCTTTACATTAATCGCAAGTTGCGCCTTTTCAGCTTTTCCCGCGCCGATATAAATAACGCGCTTTACCCTGCAAACTGTGTCTTCGCTATCGTCTTTTACAATAACAAGTGTTACTTCGACAAGCCTGTTCTCGCTTGTGCTATTTACTACTTCCGCATCCGCTTCAAGAAATGCATAGCCATCGGCTACTTCCTTTGTTCTGACAAATATTCCGTCATTTGTAACATGGACTTTTGGACCGTGACAAAGAACTGCACCTCTGTAAAGGCCGGACCCGGTATACCAGCGGGAATTCACATACATGCTGTTATTGCAGTTTATGGTTATCCGGTTTTCTTTTCCATAGGTAACGTAATCTGTAAGATCCACGTAAAAAGGAGCGTATCCGTAGTGCTGCTTTCCCACTTTACAGCCGTTTATATCTACGGTGACGTTCATCATTGCTCCGTCAAATTTAAGACCCACGCAGTCATTTTCCCATTCCTTTGGAATCATCAAATATTTAGTGTAGTTTGTAAGCCCTCCGACGAAATATCCGCTGTCAGCCTGAGCCGGAGCATCAGGTTGTACCTTGGTGCCAATCATTCCGTCATGAGGAAGATTCACCTCTACTCCCGGGTCATCTCTTAACATGCCAAGATTGTCCACGTAGCCGTTTCTGAAAACCCACTTTTCATCAATACAAATATTTTTCATGCTGTACCCCCGATCTACTTAAATATTTTTTGCAATCAACTGTTATTTGTTCGTAAAAAATGCCTAATTTCAATTAACCACAAATTAGCATAAAAGTATATATTCAATTTTTTTCTCTTTATATTCAATTGAAAAACAGCCCGAAACCATACAGTTTCGGGCTGCGCATAAATTCGTCCGGGTTTACATCTTAAGTTTTTGCTTGTTTTCGTACATTACTTTGTCGGCACGTTCAAATACATCGGTGAATAAAGTATCGGTTCCGTGGTCATATTCTGCCATTCCGGAAGCAATAACAGCTCCCTTGCCGGTTCTTTTGTTGTTTAGAACCTGTTCTTGAAGTTTCTCAAAAAGATCATATCTTACAGAATAATCATCCGCACGAAGGAATACCACAAATTCATCTCCGCCTATTCTAAAGACAGGGCTGTGAACAAACAGATTACATAATAACTTCGCTGCAGATCTTATGTACTCATCTCCTGCAGCATGGCCCTGGCTATCATTAATCTTTTTCAGATCATTACAATCGCAAACTATAAGCGCATATGGCAGATAGTCCAAGCCATTATCCATATTACTCTGGACAGATGAGCCAAGTTCCAGATATGCTGTTTTATTCTTAACACCTGTGAGCTCATCGCGTCTTGCAAGCTCTTTTTCTGTTTTTAGAGCCTGAAGATGTTCTTTCTCTTTTCTGACCTCGAAATCAACATTTTCAACACAAATGATTATGTGGGTATTATCCACAGTTTTGCGGGCTATCATTCTCGTAAATCTTGATTTGCCATCAACTACAATCCGATAATCGATACTGTAGCTCTTACGACCCTCCAGTGCAGAAATCAAATAATCTTTAGTAGTATACTCCATCACGAGGTTTAAATCCTGAGGATGAACGATCTTGGGTATGTTCTTATGACATTCTTCGTAGAAATCCGGACCTGTCTTTGCAGGCTGCAGCTGTCCGTAAATGTTGCTGAATTCATAGCTGACATAAGATGCATCTTTGATGTCTATATAATAAACCACGTCATAGTTGGTAGCCAAACTTTCCGCAATCTGGCTGAATGTGACACTTATTTTCTCACTTTCCTTAAGCTTTTTTTCTGTACTCAGTTCATCTTCTATGTCTTTTACATAAAGGACCATATGCTGATCATTATCCGCATACATATATGTGAACAGGTAAAATCTAGGATTGTCATCTATCATAACCCTGTATTTAAAGGAAAAAGAATGTTTATCCTCGAGATTTTTGAGCATAGCTTCTTTTGAATAGAAGTCTCTTGCATATTCTTTATCATCAGGGAAAACAACTTTTTCTATGTTTTCCAGCGTTTCTTCATAGAAATTTCTTCCTTCCACATGAACACCCATAGAATCGAATTGCTTACTTCTTGAAAATTCCAGAAATTCACCGGTTTCAACCGTAATATAATAAATTGCTTCGTAATCCTTTACCATTGCAGATGCGATATAATATTGCATCTTTTTATCTCTTTTTTCCCGCGCTTCGATAAAAGAATGTACGACACATGCACTTGTCAACAGACCAATGACATAAATTGGAAAAAACGAGAATATGATCTGAAGCAGCATCGACACGCCCAAAATTATACTTGTACATGATACGGCGAAATATCGGATGCTCAGGTCACCGGTACTTTTTTTGGCAATCCTAAACATATAAACGGAAATACTCACGTAGAAGGCAAGCATTAACAAAAAAATAGTATGTCTGCCGGATTCAGGAATATATTCATATGCATCGTTGAATGAAAAGATAAAAGGGAAAAATCGATTGAGTATCAGACCTATTATTCCGATCATGAATACAATCCATACTCCATGGGTCAGAATTCTGCTGCGAAAACCGGTTTTATCAGTATATGCAACTATATACCTTGTCCAAGTCAGCATAGTTAAAAGTATAAAGAGATAATAGGAAATAGTAGTTGAATAAATTAAAGGAAACAACTCAGGTATACTGTGATGTCCGTATAAGAGCCCCCAGGAAATCTCCGTCAGAAAAAAGCAGTTAGCAGCCATAAGAAACATCCCATAACGGATATTTACCTGAGACTTATTTTCGCCAAAATCTTTTTTGGATAATAATGCTGTAAAAACATCCCAGTTAAGTATTAAATTCACGAGAAGAGCCACTGCAGCTATAGTTGCGTAATACATCCGGTCTTTATTCCCTCCTAATAAATTAATAATAATTGTTTTTAAGAGAAATAAAAAGTGTATTTACGTTATTTTTTGAAAAATTGTCGCACCTGTATATAGGTGCGACAACCAAAAACAGGGAGTCAGATCAGTGAAATGAAACTACTTTTTCATAATCATATCCGCGATCAGGTGTAAAATGCCTTTTCGTAAGTGTAAAGAATACTACTCCGTTTTTCCTTACTGTTACATCGATTTCTGCTTCGCCGTTACTTGCTGTCACCACAGCGCTATCAGTCTGTGGCCGGGCTGCGCTTTTAATAAGGTCTGTTTCTGCTTCTGTCGGATACGCCGGCTCGCCAAGATCATGCCAAAGCTTTAATGGATTGCAGGTTATCTCATCGACCGTTTTGGTAACGAGCGTGTACTCTCCGGCATCAGAAAGGCCAAAACCAAGTTTTCTTACTTCATCCGCCTTGTCTATGTTCCAGAGAATTCCGGCATAACCATCAGCTCTTTTTACAATTACAGAATCATCATCTCTGTAAACACATTCCTCGCTAAACAGTTTAAGCTGCTTATAGAAATAGAAAGTCCAGAAACATGGCTTAGGAATATTACCTGCAGCAACCATTCCAAACCCTCCATGGAAAAGAGAATCCGGAACGCCCTGTTCTTCAAATACATCTCCAAAAGTCCAGTGAGAATACGCTTCGTTCACATCGCCAAGTCTTGAAAGCTGTCTCGCAAGATATGCGGCGTTGATATTCGTATCGTGGATAACACCCTTAGGAGTATAGGACGTGCTAAATTCTGTAAGGTGAATCGGAAGTCCCTTAAATTCATCGAAGGAATCAACGATATCTCTTGTGGACTGAAGATTAGCGAATCTCATCTCAGAATCTTCAAGTTTGGAATAATCATAATGACCGATTCTCTCAGGGAATGACACTGTATAATGATGCCTTGTTATGATGTCAGGATGGATTTTTTCCTTTTTGCAGAAATCAAGGAAGGCCTTAGTCCACTCTGCATCCTTAACGCCGCAGATAGCAGGACCTCCTACTTTAAAGCGGTTGTCATACTCTTTTATAGCCAAAAATGTTTCTTTGAACAGTTTAAAGTACTCATCCATGTCAGCTTTGTACCAAAAGCCCGGAAGATTGGGTTCATTCCAGACTTCAATTGGCCAGCCTACGACTTCTTCACCGTAGCGGCTCTTAAAGTGATCAAGAAGTGCAACCACCATATCTGTCCATTTTTTATATTCCTTGGGCGGAGTGGTATTTCCTTTCCAGTAAAAAATCGTCTGAGTTCCGCTGGCAAGCTGCTCCGGCATAAAGCCAAGCTCCAGGTAAGGCCTGATTTCAAGTCTAATATAGTTGTCAACAATTCTGTCGATGTATGTATAGTTGTACTCTACCTTTGTTTCGCCGTCTTCCTCGTATTCATGGTAGATTGATACATCATCTGAAAACAGTCCGTGGCCTCTGATAAAAGAAAACCCGATCATTTTTTGAACAAATTCAAGCTCCTTCAGATACTCCTCTGTCAGAGCAAGTCCCAGACGGCCTGTACCAACGCAGTAATCAACGTTGTTGTTAAATGCAACTTCCCCTTTTGGATCTACCGTTATTTTCCCCATTTTTTATACCCTTTTCCTTTATCTATACAGATTCGTTTGTGCCATAAAGCCCATATTTTTATGGCATCAATAACAATAATATTTTATTACATTGCAATCTGCGCCCACAAGCTCAAAAATTGCTCTGCTATAGGCAATATATTGCTGATGAAAATTTTTTTAATTTTTTTCCAACACTTTTTAATTCTCGTTCGTTATATAGTCAGAAAGCGCTAAACAAGGTATACCGGTATATTAATATGGAGGAAGACTATGATAAAAGAGGCTCTGATGCCTGTTTTTATGTCAGTTCTTAGCAGAGATCGTATATGGTTTAGCCTTGAATTGGCGTATAATTGGCATAATGACAATGACTACATGATGATGGAATGCAGCTACTATGAATCAAGATATCACAACCCTTTATGATCAGCTTCACACCGAGCTTATAAAGTGGTGCTGTTTGATGACACAGAGTCCGGATAATGCTGAAGAGCTTGTTCAGGAAGGCTTTTTGAGGGTAATAGAACACTGGCCGGAAATAAAAGATTTATCTTTTCCCCAGCAAAGAGCCTGGCTCTATCAGACAATCAAGCATCTCTTTATAGACAGCTTAAGAAAGAACAAAAGAGAATATCTGACGGGGGAAGTTCAGGATGTTCTGTCTGTATCGTCGCAGGACAAAAGTATTGACGACTACACAGAAAAGGAATGGATGGAACTTATAAACTCTCTCCCGCCTATTGAAGGTAAAATACTTGTCCTTAGATATCTGGAAGGCTTTACCTCAAACCAAATAAGTACTTTTCTTCATATCCCTGCGGGAACAGTAAGAAGCAAACTTCACGATGCAAGAAAGCATTTAAGAGAAAGACTATAAATATAAGGAGAGAAAAATGAGATTAAAGATCAACTGTGACACATGCGATGCAAGAAAGATTAATGAGGAGAACTATACACAATACGACGAGATCATCGTAAATACCGATGAGATGATCGTTGATGACAGGAGCAGGGCTATTCTTAACAGGCTTCCTTTCAACATCTGCGCAGATAATTATAAAAGCGAAGAAAGCGGCGTCGCAAGCGCTAAAACAAGAGCAATTAACGGCGTATATGAGATTACTCCTTCTTCTATCGTCGACGACAATTTAGCTATTGCTTTAAACGGAATTTTAAAGATTGCTCCGGGAACCGAAGAAATTCTGAAAAAATACGAGAAGATCACTGTTAACGGCATTATTTTATGCCCCAAATCAATTGCCGCCATTCTTCCGCTTCCAAGCCTTAGTTTAAACGGAATGACCAAGGTCTATCCTGATGAATACGTGCTTCTCGACAACAAGTACAAGCTGGATAAGTATTTTCCAATGCGTGCTGCAAGCGGTGGCGGCTATTATGCAGCTCTGTGTGTCTATGATATGGACATTGCCACAGATTTCAATATGCTGGCAGAAAAAAATGTCAAATTTTCAACTGACAAGGTCTACATCAGAAAAGGACATCTTTCTACAGGTCTTGGGCTTTTTAACATAGAAGCTGAAGTTGTTGAGATACCTGACAACTGCACTCTTGTATTTGATGAAAGCTGCGTTCTTGATAACAGCTTCGTCTCAAGTTACGGCACAAATCCTTATATCCTTGGAAACCTTGATATCTCCAAGGAAAACATTGAAGCTTTACGTAAGCTTGAAAGCCTGACAGTAGATGGCACTATACGTATAAATAAGGATTGCATGGATGTTTTTGAATCACTTCATGCAACCTACAACAAGCTTGAAGTCAAAAAGGGAGTTCTTCTCTGCGACCGTGCTATGCTCCATATAAGCAAGGACATTTTGGAAGAAAATTCTGAAGGCGTAACAGTTGAAGATTGCGCCATTGTAAAACTTGACAGTAATATCGAGCCAGTTCTTATCAAAGAGCGTATGGTTATCCGTGACTGCGCAAAGGTTGAATGCACTCCTGAACAGAGATCTGCTGTTGATCAGATAGCAAAGGATGTTGCTTTGGTATCCTCCGGTGGCCTTGTTTCCGGCATTTTCAACACACTTTTTGGAAATAGCGGAGACGCCTCATCTTCCGGAAACGATAGTGAAACCAAGTATATTAATGCTGATTACTACGAGCTTTAAACGACAAGAAGGTGTGGCTCCCTGAAAATTATTCAGAAAGTCACACCTTCAATTTTTTACCTGTTACTTATTTTTCAAACTCAGCAGCAACCTTGGTAAGCAGATCTCTGATCTCAAGATGCTGTGGGCATACGCTCTCGCAGCCGCCGCAGCCGATACAATCACTGGCCTTTCCGGCACCGTCTGTAGTAAGCGCATTATAGTACATGTTCTGATTCCAGTCATTGAATATCTTTTTGGTATTGAGACATGCAAAGAGCTCAGGAATCTTAATACTCATAGGACAGTGATTTTCCTCGACACAGTAATGACATGCTGTACAAGGAATAACGTCAAGGCCCTTGTAAATGCCTGTAACCTTGGCAACTGCGCCCATCTCGGCCTCATCAAGAGGCTTGAAATCCTTCATAAAGGATACATTATCCTTCATCTGAGCCATATCGCTCATTCCGGAAAGAACAACTCTGATTCCGTCAAATCCGGCAGCGAAGCGGATTGCATAAGATGCATTTGAAAGACCTGAAGGCATCTCATCATATACTTTCTGAGCTTCATCGGGGAGTTTGATAAGGCTTCCGCCCTTTACAGGCTCCATAACGATCACAGGTTTATTGTGCTTTCTGCACACGTCGTAAACCTTCTTGCTCTGAACGCCAGGATCCTCGAAGTCTACATAGTTAAACTGGATCTGTACGATCTCAATCTGTGGGTATGTAGTAAGAATCTTATCCAGAACCTCTGCCTTGTCATGGAAAGATAAGCCTACATGCTTTATTTTACCCTCTTCCTTGAGCTTAAATGCTGTTTCGTATGCGTTACATTTTTTGAACTTCTCAAAGTTCGTAGCATTCTGCGCATGCATCAGATAGAAGTCAAAATACTCAACACCACAGGCATCAAGCTGACTCTGGAAAAATGGCCTGATGTCCTCTTCTTTATTGAAATAAGGCTCAGTAAGCTTGTCAGTCAAAAGATATTTATCTCTGGAATACCTGCTTGTCAGAGCCTCTTTGATCGCCAGCTCAGATTTGCCATCGATATATCCATGGGCTGTATCAAAGTAGTTGAAGCCGTTCTCTATAAAATAGTCAGTCATCTCTTTGAACTGCTCAATATCTACCTCCGTGCCTTTCATTGGAAGTCTCATACATCCAAAGCCAAAAAACGTCTTAATTTCAGGAAATGATTTGTCCATTGCTTGCCCTCCGAACATAATTTATACTATCCTACCTTCACGTTGTAATTTTAACATATTTTTCCTGCATTTCTGCCATTTTTTTGTTATAACTTTGCCGCATTTTTGCCCTTTTTTGCATTTCACCTTGCTAAAAATGCAACTCACCTTCATTTTGCTTTTTTTCCAAAAAGAATGCTGTAATATCTATTTCAGAGACAGGAAAACACAAGTTGTTACAGAAAAGGGGCAAATATGAAAAACGCAATCGAAGTAAACAACCTTCAAAAGAAATATGGCGATATGACAGCTGTTAACAATATCTCATTTTCAGTGAAGCAGGGCGAGCTGTTCGCCTTCCTTGGGGAAAACGGAGCAGGAAAATCAACAACAATAAACATGCTCAGTACTATCCTTCCCAAGACATCAGGTTCCGCAATTGTCATGGGACATGAACTGGGGAAGGATGATGATTCCATAAGAAAAGAAATCGGAATAGTTTTTCAAAATTCGGTGCTGGACGGCAAGCTCACAGTCAAGCAAAACCTTATGACAAGAGGTGCTTACTATGGATATGGAAAAAAAGAGACAATGGAAAGGCTTCAGGATTTCTGGAAAGAATTCAACCTGGAAGATATCTGGAACAGGAAATATGAAACACTATCCGGAGGTCAGCGAAGACGAGTAGATATAGCAAGAGCTCTCATACATAAGCCCGGCATCCTGTTTTTGGATGAACCTACCACAGGACTTGATCCAATGTCACGAAAGATGGTCTGGGACTACATCAATTACCTCAGGAAAAATGAAAATCTCACTATTTTCCTCACAACTCATTATATGGAGGAGACAGCCGAGGCCGAGAATGTAGTCATTATGGATAAGGGAAACATAATAGCCGAAGGAACTCCTGCAGAGCTCAAGAGCAGATATACAAGCAAAAAGCTCATCTGGTACACCAAGGAAAGCGATGAAAACAGACAGCTGATTGAAAGCTTCGGATCTCCGGTCTTCAAATACGAAGCAGACCACTACAATATCTCAATGAACGAGGGATTGACGGATTTTATCTCGACAAACAAAGCTCTTATCAAAGATTTCGAAATAATCAAAGGCACAATGGACGATGTATTCTTAACACTTACAGGAAAGGAAATGGTGAATTGCAATGGCTAAACTTAGAGGATTTATGGGACTTACAAAAAGAAATATGCTGGTTTTCTTTACAGATAAAGGATCGCTGGTTTTCTCAATGCTCACACCTATGATCATCCTGCTTTTGTACCTTCTTTTCCTGAAGAATTCTCTTTTGTCATCTATTCAGGATGCATCATCCATGCTGGGAAATTTGATCTCCGATAAGGATATGTCACAGCTTGTTAACGGGCTTTTGCTTACAGGTATAATCAGCTCCGCTCTTATCACTATTCCCTACAACGCCCTTGAGATCATAGTAAAGGACAGGGAAGACAAAGTGGATCTGGATATGCTTTCAACACCGGTAAAAAGATCTGAGATAATTCTTTCATATTTTTGCGCATCCGTTACTGCAGCTTTTTTACAGACAATGTTCGTTCTTCTTTGCGGAATCGGAATTCTTTCAGTAACAGGTGATATGTATATTGGACTTCCCGATCTGGCAAAGCTCGTTGGCACAGTATTTCTTGGCACAGTATCTTCGACCTCTGTATTTATGGTAATGATGATGTTCTTCAAAAACATGGGTACCTGCAGTGCCTTCATGGGAATTGTATCCGCCGTATCCGGTTTTGTGATCGGCGCATATATGCCGCTTTCACAGTTCAACAAGACAGTTCAGAACCTCTGCAATTTTATCCCTGCCACAGGAATCACAGTGCTCATCAGAAATTACCTTACCGGCGGAATCTTAAGACATATGGATGAGTGCATAGGTGGCCTTGATGGCGGCGCTTTCCTGAAGTCTATGGTTGATATTTTTTCATATAACACCTGCATCGGTGGTGAAATCTGGTCATTGAATCTTACCTGGGTTTATATAATAATTATTACAGTTATTACATTGGGGATCATTAAAGTTGTATATCCTGCTGTTTACGGCAAAAGGTAAGGGGAAAAGTTTTGAAAGTTACATTCAATAAGATCGCGCAGGAAGAGAATGAGTATGCTGTAATAAATGCATATGACCGCTCTTCCTCCATCGATACTGCAATCGGACTTCTTGAAAACGGGGAACAGATAATAAGCGGCTTTAGGGATGATGAAAGAATCCCCTTAAGGCTCTCACAGATCTACTATTTCGAAGCTGTTGACGATAAATGCTTCGCCTACACGAAGGACTCGTGTCTCGAGATCAAAAGCAGGCTCTATGAAATTGAGCAGAGTCTGGACTTCAGGTTCTTTCGATGTTCCAAATCAATGATCTGTAATATCCGTAAGATCAAAAGTGTAAAGGCTGAAAGCAACGCAAGGATGCGTGCTGAACTTTTAAATGGCGAAATTGTGGTCATCTCAAGAAGCTATGTAAAGGAATTAAAAAAGAAACTGGGGTTGTGATTATGAATAGAATCAAACTAATATTTGAACAGACAATGATGGTCAGCTTTATGATCTTATGCTACATCGGAATTTACGGGCTTTTGGCTCTCCGAAAATATGATTATCAGTTTGAATGGTATATTCCCGGATCAATTGTAGTAGCCGGATTCCTGTGCAGTCTGCTGACGGTCTTTCTTTTATATGGTGCTGCCGAGTCAAAGGACGAATCACCGTTAAAATACAATATCACAAAAATTCTGCACTTTATTCTTTTATATGGAGTAATTATGGGATTCGGGTTTTTGTGTCATTGGTACGACGAACTCTCAGGATTTATCCTTACTTCTGTGATCTACGTGATAATCTACGTCGGAGCCTGGGTTGGAACACTTCTGCTCTTCAGACGCGACGAGAAGCTTATTAGCGACGCTCTTGATAAGATCAGGGACGAGGAATGAGTCTTCATATATTTGATGCCTGAGGTGAAAACCAGCCATCCTGATTTATGGTATCAAGGATGGCTGAGGCTATCACAACATTTCTTTACTCCACAGGCTCGATACTTACAGAAAGTCTTCCGCCATCGTAGCTGTCATTTCCGTCAGGATCCACAGCGAATATGATCTCGTCACCCTTTTTCACTTCATATTCCTGATAAAAATCTTTTTTGACCTCTGAGCTGAAATTGCCCTGCGTATCTCCGCCAATCCAAAGCTTCTCATCCCCGTTAAGGAATATTCTCATACAGGTTCCGTTGGCATCAGGATCTTCGCTGTTAGGAAACTTCACATATTCTCCGCTGATCCTGATACTTCCATCGTTTGCTGCGATCCAGAGGTAAGCTGCATTTCTGCCATTTCCCGGCTCTACAAAGTCCCTTTTAAGCTCAGGTTTTCCGCTATTATAGTATCTTTCATTATCAGGATCATAGGAAAGCTCTTCAAAGTTCTTTCCATCCCAGTCACACATTCCGTAGTGCCAGCCATCTGAGCCCTGCTCGCCGAATGAGCCTGAAATACTCGTGCTGTTACTCCTGCCTTCGCTATCAGAGCCATCTTCTCCGGGATTCTCAGCATTACCACCTTCTCCGGGATTCAAAGGGCCTTCTCCGGGTTCGGGCTTATCTCCATTTTCCTTTTCATCAGAACCCTTGTCAGCATCTTTGATAACTACAGAAAGTCTTCCGCCATCGTAGCTGTCGTTTCCGTCAGGATCCACGGCAAACATTACGATGTCACCTTCGTGAACGATATACTCTTCATCGAATGTTATCTCTTTTTCAGTATCAAAGTTGCCCTGAGTAATTCCACCAAACCACTTCTTTTCTTCGCCGTTTACGAAAATTCTCATGCAAATGCCGTTGGCATCAGGGTCTTCATTATTGGCAAACTTGGTGTAGCTTCCGCAAACCTTTATTTTACCTGTATTAGCTGCTTCCCATCTGTATGCAGCATTTCTGCCATTTCCGGGCTCTACAAAATCCCTCTTAAGCTCAGGTTTTCCGTTATTATAGTATCTTTCATTATCAGGATCATAGGAAAGCTCTTCAAAGTTCTTTCCATCCCAGTCGCACATTCCATAGGTCCAGCCATCTGTGCCCTGCTCACCAAATGATTCAAAGAGATTAGTGTTGTTAGTCCGCAGCTTTTCACCTTCAGCCTTCTCTTTTGCCGCATAAACACTCACAGACAATCTGCCTGCGTCATAGGCTATATTATTCTTTCCGTCAATAACAAATGAAAGCTTATCACCTCTCCTGACGTCAAGCTGAGTAAACATGAAGTCTGCCTTGTTATCATTACCATCTCCCTGCAAAACCGCTATATCTTTTTCCTCAAGAAGCTCATCATTTAAGAACACCTTAAGTCCCACACCATCCGGATAATCAGGATTTACGTCAGTCTGCCCGAATTTGGTATAGTCGCCAAGCACATCGATTTTTCCATCTTCGTACACTACCCATTGATATATTGCTGCCTTCTTCTCTCCGGGATGAACAAAGTCTTTCTTCATTTCGAGATTCTTATTGGAAGGAGAAATAAAAGCAGTCTTATCCTCATTAGCATATACAAGGACTTTTGCACTGTTTAAGTCTTTTCCCTCAAGGAACCACCATCCGTCCTTACCCTGCTCGAATGATTCAAGATTACCGAGTACAGTGTTGTTGGTCCTGACTTCATCGCCTACTGAAACCTTGATTCCTTCAGAATCAGCAATATCAATTTCAAGCCTTCCTCCGTCCCAGGCATTATTCCTGTTGCAGCCTATGTCAAAAGTAAGGATGTCTCCCTTTTTAACCTGCAGTTTTTCGATGTTTACAGCTCTTGCATTATCGTTTCCTTCACCTTTCGAGCAGTTGCAAACAGTGTTATACAGTCTGGAGTTATTCTTGAAGATCTCGATAGTTACGCCGTCAGGCCAGTCTGCATTTGGATCTTCATGGCCAAACTTCACATACTGACCGGTTATATCTATTTCTCCGTCAACTGCCACAACCCATTTGTACATTGCATCGGCATTGAGCCTTGGCTGCACAAAGTCCTTCTTCACTTCGAGGCCGCTTAATTTTCTTGAAATAAACCCTGTTCCATCAGCAGTCTTCTTTGACAAAACCTCTGCTTTGTCTATTCTTCTGCCTTCAAGATAGTACCAACCGTTACTGCCCTGCTCCCCAAAATCATAAGAAAGATTTGCATAGTTCTTCCCGCTGTTATTGACCATCTTCATGGTCCTAAGCTCTGCATCTTCGATCACAAAAGTGAAGTTTCCGCCGTCATAAGCGGTATTTGCCTTTCCATCTACCAAAAGAGTAATACAATCTCCGGCACGTACCTCAACATCCTCTACTGACAGATCCTTCGTGATCTTCTCATCGGTAAGTGGCGCGAAATCCTCTTTTTTCAGGACTTCTCTGTTCTTGAAAAGATACACTGTCACGCCGTCCGGCCAATCCGGATTTTTATCTTCATTAAGAAGTTTTGTATAGGATGCCATTATGTCGATCTTGCCGTTTTCAGCTGCGACCCACTTCACATTTGCAGACCTTTCCTTGTTAGCAGGCATGATGAAATCACGTTTTATCTCTATTCCGTCAAGAGTCGTGTATTTCTCGCCATTTTCTTCAAGTCGCTCAACGTTCACAGCAAAGTATGGATCCTGATAGTATCCTGACTGGAAGCACCAGCCGTTTTCTCCCTGCTTTCCGAAATCATCCTGGAGTGATGCGTTGTTTGAACGGCCTTTATCCCAATTTATAACGTCTCTCTCTGTCTGTCCCGTAAGCGCAGACAATCCCTTTATGGAAAACTCATAAAGACCTGCATCATAGGCATTGTTTTCCTTACAATTGATGACCATTGATATATAGTCATCCTTGGCAACATCAAGTCCTGCAACATCAAGTCTTTTGGTAACTTCATTGAGTTCAGCATCAAAATCCTGCTGAACTAAAACTGTGCCATTATGATACAGTGTCACCCTTGTTCCATCCGGCCAATCCGGATTTTTATCCTCGTTCTTAAGCTTTGTATATGAAGCATCAATTCTGATCGTTCCGTTCTGGGCTACTTTCCACTTGATAACTGCGGACTTGCCCTTTCCGGGATTCACAAAATCTCTCTTTATCTCCAGATCGCGTGAATCAATGTATCGCTCTTCTTCAGGGCTGTATTTTCGCATATTGTAGGCGACAAAAGGCGCATCTCCTACACTTTCCTGGTAGAACCATCCGTTTTTACCCTGCTCACCAAAATCATATTTAACATCAGCAAAGTTCTGCCTTGTCTCGCATTCGTTGATCGATATATCATTTTCTGTGGTAACATCGGTGAGGTCAAAAACGGAAAACTCGTATTTTCCCGCGTCATAGGCGTTGTTTTCCTTACAATTGATGACCATAGAAATATAATCATCCTTATTTACTCTTAAGGACTCAACATCCATGCGTTTTGTATTTTCCTGCCTGGTGTCTGGCGCAAATTCCTCTTGTGCAAGAACCGTATTATTATGATAAAGAGTAACCCTGGTTCCGTCCGGCCAGCTTGGATTCTTATCCTCGTTCTTAAACTTGGTATAGGAAGTATTAAGCCTGATTGTTCCTGTTTTTGCGACCTTCCATTTGATCACAGCAGATTTTCCTTTTCCGGGATTTACAAAATCGCTCTTTATCTCCAGGTAGCTGCTGTCAAAATATCTGTACTCCTTTTCGTCAAAGATGCGCATATTGCATACATCATTTGGGTCATCTCCATAACCTTCCTGATAGAACCAGCCGTTTTCTCCCTGTTTGCCAAAGTCATATTTAACGTCTGCGTAGTTTTCTCTTGTATCATCTCCGGCAATAACAACGTCTTTTTCGGTTGTGGCGCCGGTCCTGTCAAGGATTGCAATATCGAATGCGCCGCCATCGTAAGACGCATTTCCTCCTGCATCAACCACAAAGTATAATCTGTCTGACGTGCTTACGCTTACATTCTTTTCCCTGAAAGAAATCTCATTCTTGCCCTTCTTTGGTGCTGCAACTTTCTGGGAAAAAAGCTTTTCTCTGTTCTTGTAGACAGAGACAGTTACACCATCCGGCCAGTCAGGATTTCCGTCATTTTGCTCAAACTTGGTGTAAGTTCCTCTTATTTCAACGGCACCATCGACCGCAGGCTGCCAGCACAGCATCGCCTCATCATTTATTGATGGATGAATAAAGAACTGGCTGATTGAAAGATTTGGAGATGTAGAATTCATGTACTCTCCGTTCTTTTCTGTTGATACAAGTTTTGCAGCAGCAACGCTTTTTCCGCACATATAGGTCCAGCCATTATTTCCCTGGTGTCCGAAATCATCAATGGAATAAGCATTATTATCAATTCTGTTTGTATCCTTTTTCGCTGTAGGACCGCCGGCATTTACATCGGAAATGGCAACATATAATGAACCACCGTCGTAAGCGTTGTTCATGTTCGGATCCACAACAAAGTACAGGCTTTCCAGCTCATCGACATGTATATCTTTTAAGGACTCTTCTACAACTTCTTCCTTGTCTGTCTTTGCATCGACCTTGTATCTTCCGATAGGTTCATCCCCCTTGTAAACATACAGTGTTACGCCATCAGGATACATGGGATTTTTATCATTATTTACGTTTTTGACATATGCAAGGTCAATATTTATATCTCCGCCCTTTGCAGCTCGCCACTCCAGTATTGATGCGACTTCCTCCGCGGTATGAATAAAATTGGACTTTATCTCTAATCCCTTTTGTCCGGGCTGAAAGTATCTCTCTCCATCATAGGATTCAAGTCTCTTAGACCTTGCCGGGTCCTGTGATGATCCATATCTGTAAAACCATCCGTTATTTCCCTGCTCTCCAAAATCTGCAACGTTAAAAGCATTATTGGTGCGGTTTTCATCATCAACAAATTCCGGTTCGATATAATCATGCGAAATAAAAGATGAAGGCCATGAACTCGCAAGCGCAACAATCTCATCCTCGATTGTTACTATAGCTGACTGCTGAAGCGCTTCTTCTTTAGTTCCGCATGCCGCAATTCCTGTGCAGGTTGCAACGATCGCGAGCATTCCCCCGAGTGCAACTTTATATTTTGATGCAACTGCCACTACTTTTTTTAAATCTAACCCCATTACATTCCACTCCTATATACGATATCTGCTTCCTAAGCCTTCTCCCAAAAGACAACTATCTTTCCTTACTTAAATGCCTTCAAATCTTCAAAACTTGCCTTTGATTCAACACTAAACACCCCAAAATCAGAGCCCTGTGACATGTACATTCTTGTTGTGAAAGCAATCTCATCGTTGACATACATGCACACAACGCCGTCTGCAACAAGCAGTGAAACATTCAGCTCATTTTTATCTGCTAAATTGAAATCAACATATGATTGAGCAGTTCTTTCCATAATATTGCTGCCGTTGTAGAACTCAATCCTGTTGTTGCCGCCGTTAAACACAATGTTCAGGCTTCCAACACTTTCTTCGTTTGTATCAAAGCAGAACCCAAACATACCATTTTTATCAAAATCCCTGATCGTGGTCTTAATAAGGTAACTGCCAAGAAGTTCCTTAAATCCCGCCATCTCATATTTTTCACCGGCAAAAGATATAACGCCATCCGAAAGAGAAGCTGAATCAGTCATCTTGACCGGTGTAAGCGAAAGCTCATTAGATAAAAGCTTTTCAAGCTCAGGGTTTAAAACAGGTGTGAGGCTTCCATCTTCATGCTGCACAAGCTTATGAGTGACCATATTTCCGCCCCAGTCGTAGTCCTCACTGTCTGTATGCTTTTTCTTCGTTCCGTTCCATCCGACAACATATAAGTTCTCTCCGTCTGTCTCCATTCTTCCTGCATAAAAGCCGTTGCAGTCAAAGATGTCCTGTGAAGGGATCTCAAACGGGCCCTCGAAATTGTCTGCTATCCTGTAATGAACAAGCCTGTGAGGCCACTGATCAGAGAATGACAAGTACCACTTTCCTTTATAAGAAAGTAGTGTCGGGCATTCCAGATTTGAATCGGTTCCCATATCATTTTCAAAGAAAACACCCGCATCTTCCCAGCTCTTTAAGTCCTCTGAAGTGTATCTTGCAATGACTCCGATGTTGTTCTGTCTTGTTGCAACAAGCATTGAATAGCACTTTTCTGATTCAACATAGAAAACAAACGGATCCCTGAAGTCGTTCTGCGCATAATTCTCGTTTGCATAAAGTGTATCTTCGGGAATCTTTTCCCAATTTATAAGATCGCTGCTGACAGCATGCATCACTGCTTCTTTTGGCTCAAACATATCGTTATGTCCTGTATAAAAAGCATGGTACTTACCGTCATTTCCCTTTATTACACTTCCGGTTCCAAGAGCTATGTCCTGGTCTTCTACAGCGTCTCCATAATTCAAAACAACTCCCTTGTCATCATATGAGGCAAAGTCTGTAGTCTGGATCAGCCCCCAGGGGTGATATCCCTGCTTACCGTCTCTCTGGTCTGCCAGGTAAAAGACATTGTATTTTCCCTCGTCGTAAAAAGGCATTGTATCGCCCACAAGTCCCTCCACCGATGCAGGGAAAACAATGTGATCTTCGATACTCTCTCCCAGATACTTCTCATCCGCTGACTGCACGTTTTCCTCTGTTGTTTCATCTAAAGTAGTATCCGGTTCTGCGGCTTTGGATGAGCATCCAACACTGGCGATGGTCATAATGCCAATCAAAAGCAATGTTTTTATTCTATGCATAATTCCTCCCTTAGTGCTTTTGCACTATCACTTGACAGAAACAATATAGCATTATGTGTCATTTGTATCAATCTAAAAGTGCATATGACACAACTTTTCGTGAAATTCAGTGTTTTTATGGGGTTCTTTTTTGTGAATTATGCACACTTGTCATACAGAAATTGGTGCATTTGACACATTACTATTACAGCGTTATGATATTTATCGGATTGAAATATGTAACAAAAATATTATCGAAGGGTTATCAGTCATGGGAAAAAGAGTAACATTACAGGAAATTGCAGACGCACTTGGAATGTCAAGAAATACTGTTTCCAGAGCACTCAACAACTCAGGAAGCGTATCTTTGGAAACCAGGAGTAAGATCTGTCAGATGGCTACAGCCATGGGCTACAAGCAGTTTAGTTTAGTTGATACCGCTGATACAGCATCAAGTACGCTCTCCGTATTAAAGGACGGCAAGACAGAAATAGCCCTGTTCACTCATTCTTTTCCCGGTGCATCCCATTCAGGAACCAAGCTTCTTGAGGCATTTCAGAATAGAATAGATTCACTGGGCTACAAGCTTTCAATCAACATTATTAAAGATAATGATATTGAATCCTTAAGCCTCCCAACTAATTTTTCCATGGACAATATAGCAGGAATTCTCTGTATAGAGCTCTTTTCCGAAAAATACAGCAAATTCCTCTGCAGCCTGAATATTCCCATTCTCTTTGTAGATACCCCTGTTCTTCAGAAATTCGGATTGGCAGCTGATACTCTCTACATGGAGAATGTTACAAGCGTCTACCGCCTGATCAGTTCATTTATCCAAAGCGGAAAGAGAAACATCTCATTTGTTGGTGACAGATTCCATTGCCAGTCCTTCAATGAGAGGTGGCAGGCCTACGTTTCAGCCATGACAGATAGCGGGATTGGCATCGACACCGGATCCTGTATTCTTGATGACGACTCGAGTCCGTACAAAGATACAGATTATCTCGCAGCAAGGATCAGCGAGCTTGGGAAAATGCCTGAAGTTTTCTTTTGTGCCAACGATTACCTTGCAATCTGCACCATAAAGGCCCTTAGGCAGCTTGGTAAAAAAGTTCCGAAGGACGTTGCGGTCTGCGGATTTGATAATGCTCCCGAAGCCACCATCATAGAGCCAAGTCTTACCACGGTGAAGATCCATTCAAGTTCCATGGGCTTTATTGCTGCGGATATTCTGCTTTCCAGGATCGCCAATCCAAATACTCCTTACAGAAAAACATATGTAGAAACAGATATCATAATAAGAGAATCAACAGGAAATACGATTAAATAAACTACACTTTTCAAAAATGTGTTCATTAAGTTTCGGACAATTTTCCCTTATGTGTCCGTTAACTCTTTCAGGATATTTTCTCCCCTTCTAACCTGTGGTACATTTCCATACAGTTAATCGTTCATCACATAGAGCGGTTTCAAGGAGGGGAAAAATGAAAAATCTATATCCACTTACACCGGCGCAGAACATGCACTATCAGTGGATAAGGCAGTACCATACGCAGCAGGTCAGCGGGGTGACAATTGCATTTGCTGTGAAAATGGATCTTGATTTTGTACTTCTTAACAAGTGCATAATCGAGGAAACCAAAAGATACGGATGTCTTAACCTCAGGTTTACTGAGCCGGATGAAAACGGTGAGATCAGGCAGTACTTCAAACGCAAATCCACAAAAACAATCAAAATACTGAATTTCTCAGACATATCCTTCGAGGAAGCTGAAAATGCCTGCCAAAGTCTTGCCTATGAGACTTTTGACGGCGCCGACAGGGCGATGTATGAGTTCTTTTTGCTGCGGCTCCCGGATGGCTACAACGGCTTTTTGGCGCACATCGACCACAGACTCATCGATTCCTGCGGCCTTGCAGTCATGGTAAAAGACATTATGGCTCTGTATGCGCACTACAAATTCGGTGCTGACTATCCAAAAGAGCTGGCGAACTTTGAAGATGTGCTCATAAAGGATATTGACAAGCTTCACAACGAAAAGCGCTATATCAAAGATAAAGCCTTCTGGGATGAGCAGCTGGAAAAATACGGCGAGCCACTTTATTCGGATATTCAGGGAAAAAAGGTGCTGGAGACCTCAAGAAAAAAGCATGGCGACTGTACTCTGCGAAGTGCCGACATCGAGATGGATAATCTTTTTGTTGCTGTAAAAGACTACAAGCTTGAGCCGGAGCCTTCAAAGAGGCTTATGGACTACTGTGAAAGCAAAAAGATCTCTTTTAACAATCTTCTGCTGCTTACCATGAGGACCTATTTATCCAAGGTAAATGACGGACAGGAAGACATAACAATAGAGAGCTTTATTGCAAGAAGATCCACGCACGACGAATGGACCAGCGGCGGAAGCAGAACCATCATGTTCCCCTGCAGAACCATCATAAGCGGAGCCACAAGCTTTTTTGACGCAGCGCTGAAGGTGCAAAATACTCAGAATAGTATTTATCTTCACAGCAATTACGATCCGGAGCTTATCAAGGCCTCTATAAAAGAAAGGTACGCACCTCCGGAGCATACCACCTATGAGAGCGTATATCTTACATATCAGCCCCTTCAGCCAAACGCAGAAAACATGAATCTTTCAGGGATACCATTTTATTTCAAGTGGTTTGCAAACGGCGCTGCCACCAAGAAGATGTATCTCACCGTAACCCATACGGATGATGGCGGCCTGAATTTCTCTTACCACTACCAGACAGCTTCTGTTTCGGAAAAAGACGTTGAGCTCTTCTACTACTACATGATGCGAATAGTCTTTGCCGGAATCGAAGACGATTCAAGATCAATTGAAAGTATTATTAATTGTGTATAACAGGAGGAAAACCATGGATACAGAAAGAAAATTTAAAGAATATCTTACACAGTACTGCGATATTGAACCAAAGGATATGACCGGTGAAATGAGATTTTTAGAGGATCTGGGACTTAGCTCTTTTGACTTCATGTCACTTCTTGGGGATCTGGAGGACAACTTCGATCTGGAGCTTGACCCTGAAACCATCGGCAATGTAACAACAATCGGCGAGGCTCTTTCACTGATTGAAAAGACCCGTAAAACCGCATAACGAGGTGACGACATGGATAGCATACGAGAGCTCCTTGAGCAGATTGAAAAGGATTTTGCCAAAATGCCTGCAATCAAGTGGCCACAGGGAAAGGACATTCAGCAGAAAACCTATAAAGAGCTTGTAAACTCCGCTTCACTTATAAGGCGGGCGCTTGGCTTGCAGGGTCTTGATAATGACCACATAGCCATTGTGGGCTTTAGCTCCATAGAGTGGATCACAAGCTTTTTTGCAATAACTTCGGGAAACAATTCGGCGGTACTTATCGATCCGCTGCTTCCTTCCGAAGAGATCATCGATTTGCTTATAAGATCCGATTCCAAGGCTGTTTTCCTGGATCCTTCCAAGATGGATCTTGAAAAAGATATAGATGAAAAATGTCCGGGTATCAGAAAAATCTTTTACCTGAGCAGCGAACAGCTTGATGCCCTTGAAAAGACGGGTGAAAATGCACCTGAAATAGAAGGAAATACCGGAGATAAGCTTGCCATGATAATATTTACCTCCGGCACAACAGGAAAGAGCAAGGGCGTAATGCTCTCACAGAAAAATCTTTTAAGCAATGTTGAAGCGGTAGAATACGACACATGCCCGGGAAAAGTGACTCTCAGCGTTCTTCCTATACATCACGCCTATTGTCTTGTCATGGACTATTTAAAGTGCCTTTCTCTTGGCTCCACCGTGTGTATCAACGACTCTTTTCTGCACATGGTAAAGAATATGCAGCTTTTTAAACCAAACGTAATGCTCATGGTTCCCATGATGATTGAGACAATCTACAAAAAGCTCTCCTCTGCCGGAAAACTTCTGCCTAAGAAGGTAATTGCAGCAAAGGTTTTTGGCGGAAACCTCACTACGATTTTTTCCGGTGGTGCGCACCTGGATCCTTTTTACGTTGAGAAATTCAAGGAATACGGCGTTGATATCTATGAAGGCTACGGAATGAGCGAATGTTCGCCGGTTATCAGCTCAAATACTCCGGCAAATTACAAGCCCGGTTCTGTGGGAAAAGTCCTGAAAAACGCCGAAGTCAAGTTCGTAAATGGGGAAATACTTGTAAAAAGCAGCAGTGTGATGATGGGATATTACGATATGCCAAAGGAAACGGCAGAAACTCTCGAGGGCGGATATCTTCACACCGGTGACAAAGGCTATATGGACGACGACGGATATCTGTACATAAACGGAAGGATCAAGAATCTTATCATTCTGTCCAACGGCGAAAACATTTCTCCGGAAGAGATTGAAAACAAGCTCTCTCTTTATCCTCTTATTGATGAGGTAATAGTTGCCGGTGACGAAAAGGGATTGACAGCAAAGATCTATCCTGATCAGGATATCATCGCAAAAAAGAAGATGAACAGCGAAAATGTGGAAAAAGAGCTGCAAACAATTCTTGACGAATACAACCGTTCACAGCCCACCTACAGAAGAATTGTCCATCTTGTAGTAAGGGAGAATCCATTTATAAGAAACACCACCAAAAAGATTCTCAGACAATATGCTTAGAACTAAGTCCCGGAAGGACTCCGGATACAAATACCTGTGCCAGGATGTCCGCAATCTCATCCGCAGGCGCATCAAATCCGGTGGATGACCACTTATGAAGAACACCAATAGTGCTTCCGATTCCGGATGCTATAAAATAGGCGGCAGTTTTTTTGTCGCCTATGTGATAGGATTCGTTATCCGTAACCTGCCTCATATATCTGTCAAACATCAAAAGCATCTTTTCGAAAAAGGCGTCCCCTCTGGTACTGTTAAGAAGGGTGGACAGAAAAGGATTATCTTTTGTGTAATTGCAGATGGCAAGAAAAAAGGACTTACAGATTTCTTTGTCATCCTGTGGGTGAAAGCTCTCCATCAGGGAAAAGATTTTCTCAATAGTCTTCTCCTCCGCAGCATTCACAAGGTCCGGAACATTTTCATAGTGATTGTAAAAAGTACTCCTGACTATCCCGGCTTTCTTTATGACATCGGAAACTGTAATCCTGTCTATTTCTTTTTCTTTTAACAGCAGAAAGAAGGAATCAAAGATTGCATCCTCTACTGCTGTGTATCTCTCGTCCTGTTCATTCATGAGGTTATTATATCACGTTTTGTGGTGTCACTAAATGTCTGATGGTTCCCTCTATATGCAGTTTTACTATATTTCATAAAAAGAATTTGGCCATAAATAAGTAAAAATAAGCAATAATTAGGTATGAAAAGCTCTCTCTTTTTCTTATGATAAATATGTACAGACTTGGAGGGAATTATGAATCTAAAAACTGCCTATGAACCATATTTTAAGATCGGTGCTGCGATTTCCAGATGGAATCTGCATACTAAAGCACACATGAATCTTCTTACAGCCCAGTTTAACAGCTTTACCTGTGAGAATGATATGAAACCCATGTATTATCTGGATCAGGACGAGAACAAGTCCGATCCTGAAAAATATAACCTCGCTCCTGCTCTCACCTTTGAGCATGCAATCCCTTATCTGGAATTTGCCAAAGAGCAGGGAATTGCCATGCGCGGACACACTCTTGTGTGGCACAACCAGACTCCTAAGTGGTTTTTCTGCGAAAAATACAATGAAATGTATCCATTTGCAGACAGAGAGACCATTCTTGCGAGACTTGAGAGCTATATTCACGGTGTTCTTGACTTCGTTCAGACCAATTATCCCGGAATCATCTATGCCTGGGATGTTGTCAATGAAATCGTGGACGAAGGCGCTTTCAGGAAGTCAATCTGGAGCAAAACTGTAGGCGATGACTTCTTTATAAAAGCCTTCGAATATGCCAGAAAATATGTAGCTCCCGGTGTGGATCTTTTTTACAATGACTATGAGACTGCCCTTGATTGGAAAAGAGATTTCATCATAAAAAACGTCCTGGCTCCACTGATGGGCAAAAAGCTTGTAGACGGAATGGGCATGCAGTCTCATCTTTTGATGGATCATCCGGATTTTAACGACTATCGCACAGCTCTTGAGATGTACGGTGCGCTGGGACTTAAGATTCATGTTACTGAGCTGGATATGCACAATGCAGACCCCAGTGATGAGTCCATGCACGCTCTGGCTCTTAGATACAAGGAGCTTTTTAGGATTTACCTGGATGCAAAAAAATCCGGAAAAGCTAACATAACAAGCGTTACTTTTTGGAACCTTCTGGACGAAAACAGCTGGCTGTCCGGCTTTAGAAGAGAGACCAGCTATCCTCTTTTATTCCATGGCAAGTGCGAGGCTAAGGAAGCCTACTACGAAGTGCTTAAAGACGCTGTTCCGGAGGATCAGATCGACAGATGGGAGCCTTCATATGCTGAGGATGAGTACCTGTGCAAAGGAATGCCTGAATCTGACACAATTAAATTCCGCGAAAATATCTGGAATGACGGAGAGTATAATTATGCTGCTTCCTACGGTTTTACTCCAAATGTTTTTGCTTACCTCCACAAGGACAAGGAAAAGCGCGACTGCGTGCTTGTTGTGCCGGGTGGCGGGTATTGCATGTGCTGCTCTCATGAGGGAGAGCTTCCCGCAATGGAGTTTTTTAATCGTGGCATGAATGCTTTTGTTCTTAGTTACACCACTGATATCACCATGTCAGTGCCGCTTAAAAAGCAGCCGCTTGAAGATATTTCAAGAGCTGTGCGCTATATAAGGAAAAAAGCAGCTGACGTTGGGCAGAAAATCGGAAACCTCTTTATCTGTGGTTTCTCAGCGGGCGCTCATGTCTGCGGAAGTCTTGCTGTTCACTATGATGACATTACTGATAAGAATCCTAAGTTTAACAAATACTCTAACAGACCTGATGGTGTGATTCTCTCCTATCCGGTGATTACAACAGGCGAGTACACTCATAAGGATTCTGTAAGAGCCCTGCTTGGGGAAAATCCCACTCAAAAAGAGCTTGATTATTTCTCTCTTGAAAAACAGGTAAAAGAGAATACTCCGCCCTGCTTCATCTGGCAGACTCAGGAAGATGCCCTTGTACCTGTAGAAAACAGCTATTTATTTGCAATGGCACTCCGTAAAAACCATGTTCCGTTCGCCCACTATGTTTTCCCAAATGGCTACCATGGGCTCACTATAGCAAACAAGGCATTTTTCAGCGGATGGTCCGGCGGCGACTACACAATGGAACAGACCATGCGAGCTGCATTTTCTGTAAAGGAAGGAAAGGGAGTAAATGTCTCTGAAAAGCGCAGACAAGAGCTGATCGATCAATTCTTTGGCGGAAATGAAATGCCGGCAACGGGAATTGACGAGAGCCTTAAGGAAGATGTTGGCCTCTGGTCCGATCTTTGCTATGCATGGATTAAGAGAATCTGAACCAAATTTCAGATAGCATAAATTGAACTGATAAATGCTTATACTTACAAAAAAAAGAGGAAGTGTAGCCGGTATCAAGCTATACTTCCTCACAAATATAAATCTTTTTGCTCTTAAGCCAATCAAGTGCCTTTTTATCATCTGTAAAATCCGTTCTCGCAGCCTTATTGAAGGCATCAAGATCTGTAATCTTACCCATTATCACAGGATCATCAGGAAGCACCTCGCCCTGATCCATGCTTCTAAGCATATCTTCCTTGTTCATGCGCCTTATGTAGTCTTCGTCTCTGACACAATAGACATCATATCTCTCTTTTACGTCCTCATAATCAGCAATCCGGTCCAGGCAAAAATCACATATTTTCTCAAATCCCATCCAGGAATATATCGCCTCGTCAACAGGTAAAAGATATACGAAGGGAATATGCTCATTTTTAAGAATTTCAAAGGTTTTCTCAAAAACTCTTTTCATCTGGCCTTCATGGCGCCGTTTTTTTGTAGTAGCAACAGCAACAATATAGTAGCTCTTAACTGTTTTCCCATTCAGAGAAACATAGTAGGGATTTAAGTGAAGCATGGATATTATTTCGCCGTTTTCCTCACTTACAATGATCCTGTTATCGATGCATTTATCCATGTAATAGTAATTCACAAATTCCTTTGGATCATCGAAAGCCTCTTCGTATAATTTTCTCGTTTTTTCTTTTTCAAAGCACTCTGTAATCATACTGTTTTCTCGCAAACTCTGTATTTTCTGGCGTACCCCACAGGATTATAACTCTCTTTTGCCTGTCTGAGCCCTTCTATTCCCATGTCATCTTCTCTGTTAACCAATTCGGCATCTTCATAAGAATTTAAAAGAAACTGCTGATTGATGACCTGATAGATTCCCGGAATTGCTGAATTTCCTTTCTCTATACTGATAACAGCCATTTTTTCCCTGCTGTTATAAGAACCGATGGTAAAAGCCTCCAGCATCTCATCTATGAAAATGCCACCAATCCTGAAGGTGACCTTATCACAGTTCCTGAGCATTTCAATGACTCCATTTTTTTCAATTATAAGGGTATCTTTGCTGTCTACACCCTCGGAAAGTCTGATTTCAACCCATTTTTTCATGAATTCTTCAAGGAAGTACTCGTCGACGCAGCAAAGAGTCTTATACTCCCATCTGCCCTCGTACTCCTTCATGAATTTGTTTATGAGATTTCTCTTTTTCTGGTACTTTTTGCCGGGAAGTGTTCTAAGTTCCTCAGCGTCATAGAGATAGTCCTTAAGATCAAATTCCTCTTCTATCTCAAAGTCTTTATTCTCAAGCAAATTAAGCGCCTTAAGGGCATCTTCATCCGCCAGATCAATCCTGAGCGGGCTGTGGAGCTCTTCCTTAAAATAATTCCGCAGCAAACCGAAGTATTCCGGCAGTTTTTCTTCCCTGCAGTAAGGCATTGCAGCAAAATAGCCCTTATCATCCTTCATAAGAATAATTGCTGCCTCATCCTCAATATAAATCTCTGTATTGTATAAATCCTTCCAGATGTATGTGTCCAGCACTGTGCTGTCACAGGTTTTATTATTTCTGAGCGCGTAAATTTCAGCAAGTTTCGCAGCTTCTTCAAATAATGGCTTATGAAAGGTGAGTTTTTTATCCATAAATTCTCCCGAACTTATCGTTCCGCGTCGTCCTATTTGATTGTACACAATTTATACTAAATCCATTATATATCATTGTCAAGTTTCCTGTCATAAAATATTTATAAACTGAGCTTTTACAGATCAGCAGAGGGGTTTTTCCAAGCCTTTGTGCTATAATATACAATTGAACCGGGTATTTAATAAATACACACTAATAAGTTATGTAAGGGGTAATTATCATGAATTTTAAAGATATAGAACAGCAGAGCAGATCTGCAGTATTGGAAATACTTAAAGGAGCCCGCCTTGAAAAGGGCTCAATTTTCGTTATTGGATGCTCTTCCAGCGAGATTCTCGGAGATCAGATAGGTACTGCCACAAACCTTGACTCAGCGGAAGCTGTCTACAACGGCATTATTCCTGTGCTCAAGGAACAGGGCATCTTCCCTGCCGTGCAGTGCTGTGAACATTTGAACAGAGCACTTGTTGTCGAAAAAAACATTCTGGAAAAATATGATTTTGAACAGGTAAATGCAATTCCACAGCCCAATCACGCAGGTGGAGCCCTTGCTACCGTGGCTTATCAGAAATTTGATGATCCAATCCTCGTTGAGTCAATAAAAGGAAAGGCTGATGCAGGAATCGACATCGGCGGAACCATGATAGGAATGCATATGCACAGTGTTGTAGTGCCTATGCGCATTTCCCTTAGAAAAATCGGAGAAGCTCCCATCATATGCGCTCGTCACAGGCCAAAATACGTCGGCGGACAGCGTGCAATTTATGATGAATCGCTGATGTAAAGTAATATCCCGCTTTATTTCTTATTCAATTCAGAAGCACAAAAATGCTTAACATGCAATTATGTTAAGCATTTTTTATAATCAAGTATCAATATAAATAATCCAATAAATGCTTCAAAGTCTAACCCTGCGTCTACCGGTTGTCATCCTGGCCTCGATGGCATGGTGAACATATATATCTGCGTTTTCAATGATGCCATGTTTTTCATTATCACTAAGTGCTCTGACAATCTTGGCAGGACTTCCGAACGCCATCATTCCATCAGGAATAACCGTATTTTCCGTAATCAGTGCACCGGCCCCGATAATACAGTCATTTCCGATCTGAGCACCATTCATGATTATTGCGCCCATTCCGATAAGAACATTGTTTCCTACGCTGCAGCCATGGACTATTGCACTGTGGCCTATAGTGACGTTATTGCCAACAGTCAGTTCATAGTTCTTATCTACATGGAGGACTGCCAGATCCTGCACATTGGTGCGATTGCCAATTTTGATCTCTCTTGAATCTCCTCTGACAACCGCGTTGTACCATATACCGCTTTCGCTGCCTATGGTCACATCTCCTATTACCTGCGCACCGGGTGCAATAAAGGCACTTTGATCAATCTTTCTCATAATTCCCACCCCAACATCTTGAAATAATTCTTATTTTTTTCGTGTTTTAATACAATATCTATAATAACACAAAATTAGCTTGCTTAAAGGGCTGCTCTATAAATTTTCGCAACATCAGCTGCGCCAAGTGGACGTATTCTTGAAAGCTTAACTGTATCCTTCATGGTTGCATCCAATGCAAGAGCAGTTATATCCTCATCAGATGGATTTATACCAAGACCGCTTAGGCTGACCGGCATGTCAATGCTCTTAAAGAATTCCACTGTTTTTTCAATTCCCGCAACAGCTGCTTTTTCGTCATCAGATTCATTAATTCCCCATACTTTGCGTGCATATCCGGCAAATCTGGGAAGTGCATCCTTATACAGCTCTTTTGCCCAGGATCCCCAGACAGCAGAAAGTGATGCTCCATGTGTGGCATCATAACGGGCTGAAAGTGCATGTCCCAGCTTGTGAACCGAAAAATCTTTTCCACGTCCGCACTCTGTGAGATTGTTGTGGGAAAGGCTGGATGCCCAGAAAACCTCGCACATAGCATCGTAATCGGCAGGATTTTCCACAACTTTTTTGCCGTTCTTGATAACTGTTCTAAGGAGACCTTCTGCAATCTCATCTGTCATGTCACATTTGATATCCGGGATGAAATAACGCTCCATTGTGTGCATCATAATGTCTGTAACACCGGCAGCTACCTGATTTTTGGGAAGAGTTGCAGCAAGAGCCGGATTGACGATTGCAAACCTGCATCTGTTAAAATCGGTGTTTATACCGGCTTTTTTGCCAATTTCTTCGTTGGTAAGAACGGCAGAATCGCTCATCTCACTGCCTGCAGCTGCAATTGTCAGCACAGCACCCACAGGAAGTGACTTAGTAAGAGGCACCTTTTTTGTCCAAAGATCCCACAGATCATGCTCAGGATTGGCTGCTCCGTGTGCAATGGCCTTTGCTGTATCTATAGCGCTTCCGCCGCCAATACCTATTATCATATCTGCTCCGAAGGAAAGTGCCTTTTCTATGCCTTCTTTTGCATGAGCAAGTGTCGGATTTGGCTTAGCTCCGCCAAATTCCAGATATTCCACTGATGCATCGGAAAGTGACTTCTCAACTCTTTCCAAAAGTCCGCTCTTTACAACACTTCCTTTTCCAAAAACAAGAAGAGCCTTTTTGCCGTACTTTTTGGCAGTTGCTCCGGTCTCATTCTCAACATCTTTTCCAAATATTACTTCTGTGGGCGCATAAAACTTGAAATTATCCATACGTTCCTCCTATTAAATATCATCTGTTTTTCATAATGATCGTATTTTAAGCCAAAATACAGAGATTTGTTCTGATAAATCATTATTATTGTAAAATATACAGATAAGTTTTCAAGTGCCAACTTATATATTCGTAAGAGAGATGATCATTTCAGCAGTCTCTAACATGTCTGTACCGGAGTCCATGGCGCATTTCTGCAGATATTTATGAGCTTCAGGTTCAGTCATATGGTGCCTGTCCATCAAAAGAGCCTTCGCCTGCTCTATGACCTTTTTGTCAGCATCAGACCTCTGCATCCTACGCTCTTTTGCCTTTTTCTTGGCGCGCCTTACACCTTCGATCATGATGTTTAATGTTGAAAAAAGATCTGTCCTCTGGAGGGGTGTTGGCAGATATACAAAATTATCACTTTCCGTTTCTGTTGGCGCTTTGTTGGTAGAAGCGATCATTATCATTTTGAAATAGGCCGGCAGATCCTCAAGCAGCTCTGAATACAGCATGTCACTTAAGCGGTATCCACATATTATGACACCGCTTCCAAGATCGTCCATGGCAGAAAGAGCCTGTACTCCTGAAGTACAAATGACACCTCCGTCATATCCGCCACGGCTCAATATGCTCTTCAATTTTTGCGCGTCCTCAGACTTTGCAAAAGCAACAATTATGTTCACAAAACCGCCTCATGCCAATTTATTGATCTTCACATTTCCGGATAAGAAATCCAAAAAAACATCACATCATAAACAAGTAGGATCAGAAAAGGTTGAGGTACCTCTTGATCTCCCACTGTGTTACGCAGGTGCGGAAGTCCTTCCACTCTGCCCTTTTGGCATCAAGGAACTTATTATATATGGATTCTCCCAGGGTTTCTTTTACAAAATCATCCTGTTCATAAGCATGGATAGCTTCTCCAAGAGTCATAGGCAAAGTTTCTGTACCGCTTTCCCTGAGCTGTTCAAAGGTTGCATGAGCTAAATTCTCATTAAGCTCTGCAGGTGGTGTCATCTTTTTCTCAATTCCCTCTATTCCGGCAGCAAGAATAAGAGCAATAGCAAGATATGGATTGCATGTTGCATCAGGGTTTCTCAGCTCGATTCTTGTTCCGTTTCCTCTATAAGAAGGTATACGAATAAGGGCACTTCTGTTGGCAGAAGAGGAAGACCAGGAAATGCTGACAGGAGCGTCATATCCGGGAACAAGCCTTTTATACGAGTTAACAAGCGGATTTGTCACGAGTGTCATTCCCTTGACGTGAGAAAGAACTCCCGCTATAAAACTCCTGGCTGTATCAGAAATGACTTCTCCGTCACCTGTACCAAAAAGGTTGTTGCCATCCTTGTCTTCTGCCTGAATATTGATGTGCATTCCGGAACCACTGATTCCCTCAGTAGGCTTCGGAAGAAAGGTTGCATAAAGCCCGTGTTTCTTGGCAATTGTCTTTACAGCCATGCGGAAAGTCATGATCATATCGGCTGTGCGCTCAGCATCCTCCGCCTTGAAATCAATTTCATGCTGGGCAGGCGCAATTTCATGGTGCGATGAGGAAATATCAAATCCCATCTCTTCAAGATTGAGAATAATATCTCTGCGCACATTTTCTCCCTGGTCTGCAGGCGCTACATCAAAATATCCGCCTTTTTCCTTGGTCTTTGTTGTAGGCTGACCCTCATCGTCATAGTCAAATAGGAAGAATTCAGGCTCAGGATTTACTTTAAATCTGATTCCAAGCTTCTCAGCTCTCTCAACCACCTGTTTAAGAACATTTCGTGGATCACCGGAAAATGGCTTTCTGTCTACTGTATAGACATCACAGAACATTCTTGCAACTTTGCCGGCCTGTGGACGCCATGGATAAATCTCAAAGCTGTCCAGATCAGGATAAAGATACATGTCACTCTCATCGCTTCTTACAAAGCCTTCAACCGATACTCCGTCAAACATGCATTCATTGTTGAGGGCGCTCTCCAGCTGGCTTGCAGCGATGGCAATATTCTTGGGAACGCCAAAAATATCGCAGAACTGAAGCCTGATAAAAGCTACATCCTCTTCCTCAACAATGCGAAATATATCTTTCTTCGTGTACTTGCTCATAATCCCTCCTAATATGAAAAAAGCGCCAGAAACAGCGAACAGAAATGTGTTCGAGTTCTGGCGCCCTTGCCTTTATGCTATTTTACTCCACAAACTAAAGATTCTGCAACAACAGATTTAAATAATCACATTCCTTTTCTGTAAACTCTATGTCGAAAGCCTTAATGTTTTCCTGCATCATACATCGATGACAGGCCTAAAACTCAGAAACTAATCTTTTTTATCGCATCTACGAGGTTCTTTGCATATACTTCGCATCCAAGGCAATTCGGATGGAGATTATCCAGGTAGTACTCCGGGAAATGAGGCACAAGCTTCATTCCTTCCACAACCGTGACATTCTTGTAACTGCCTGCAATCTTTTTAACCTTTTCACAGAATGCATCCATGATAGGGAATCCGTCAAAAGAGTCACCACGCCAGATCGGTGTAATGCAAAGGATCGGAATAGTATCTCCGTAAATGCCTGTAAGAGTCTCATAGTACTCTTCCACCGCGGTCATATTTTCATCTCTGTACTGGTTTGTTCCAAGAGCAACGATGATCTTGTCAGGACTGTAGCCATCCATTTTCATAAGTGACTTTTTATCGTACACGTACCCACCGATGCCCTGATTCAGGATATCGTAATTTAAGGTCCTGTTAGCCACACTGACATAGGTATATGAAGATCTTAATGGGCCGTATCCCTGTGTGATGGAATCTCCCAGCCACAGTACCTTCTCGTTCTTGACTGCTCTTTCCACCTCTGCATCGGCAGTAAAGTTTTTGATAAGAGCTGTTGCATCAGCCGGAAGGTATATGATCACATTTTTCTTCTCGCCTTCAGGCAGATCCCAGGTTATAGTTCCGGTATCCAGAATATCTTTTACACGGACAATTCCGTATACAAATCCGTCCACAACAAGTTCAAAGGTATCCGGTGATCCTTTCCAGATGATCTTATAGTCAAAAGATACTTTGCTTGCGCCGGTTGTAAACTCTAGAGTTTTGGCTGTGGATGCAGTACATCTTTCGTACCACATCTCGAAAGCACCCTTGAAGTATTCAATCTGCTTTTTTGAATACTGAAAAGACTGAAGATAGCCATCTTTTGTCTCTTCGAATTCATACGCCCCAAAATAAATGTTTTTTAATTCCTCATTTGTTAAAACCATTTTCAAAACACCTCCAACACAACATATTCCTTGTTCATATTATCGTGAACCCCGCATTATTACAACATCCTAAACAAAAAAACTCCGGAAGTCGGAGGTTTCTTTAAACCAACCGCTTCCGGAGCGTATACTATAATTTTTTATGCTGCGCCTTCTTCTGCATCCGGCTCCACATACTGTGTTTCAGATCTTTGAATGGTATCCGGGTAAATCTTAAGGAAATCATTTTTCATGGAAATCGGAACATATCCCTGATCGCGGTATTGAGCGGACTTTTCAGCCCAGTCCTGCTTTCCCCACTCGCGTACATCATCATCGGCAACAACCATGTAAGCCTGTGAAGGGTATGGATTTCTACTATCCAGCACATAATTCATCATGCTTGTATCACTTCCGCTGTTACCGAATGCAAGAACCGGGCGAGTGCCTATCTCTCTCTCAATCTCGATGGACTTGTTAGCATTAAGGTTTTTCTGGATAAATCCACCTGTAAATACGAGTTCATCGCCATCAGCATACTTGAAATCCATATTTGAAGGTACATCTTCGTAACCTCTCTGCTTTACTTCAAACTCTGTTCCAATAACATGGGCCGGAGATACATATTCGCTGATAGGTGAGTTTGCGATGATAGCTCTTGAAGTCGTGCGCTCTGTTCCGCTGATCACATATATCGTAAAGTCGTTATCATACAGGTACTTTACAACTTCCACCATTGGCAGATAGAATCCGTCGATGTAACGCATATTCTTGAAGCTGTCAGTGTTCTTTTGTCCAAACTCAACAGCGTAGTCGTAAAGCTCCTGAACAGTCATTCCTGCATAAGCCTTGGCAAAATTCCGTGCAAGTTCCTCACCTGCTGTGTATCCGGGTTTGATCTCCATAGCTGCCGCCTTAAGTTCATCTGACACCTTTTCAGGATGATCTACCAGACAATAATTTATGAACATCATAGTATCATAGTAGGTATAAAAAGTTTCGCAGGTCAAAGTACCGTCCATATCAAAAACCGCGATACGGTCTTCAACAGGAATAAAGTTCTCTGCATCATTCTTATTTGTGACCTTATTTACATATTCTCTGAGACTTTCCGCAGCTTCAGCATCCGCAGACCAGTACTCTGTGAGAGCATTCCGGCTACTCTTTCCACAGCCTGTTGCACCGATCCATACAAACGTAAGGGCAAAAGCCAGCAGGATTGAAAGAATGCTGTATTTTCTTTTGCTAAATAACTGACTACTGCTCAAGTTCTTTTCCATAATAATTCTCCTCTTTATTGTTCGTTTTTTATTTCTGCGAACATATTATCAGGATAACTGTCACAAACTTGTCACACCGGTAAGTTACACTGCGTCTTCTTTTAACGCCTCAATTATATTATCGTCTTTTATTTTGTTAATGCTTAGTGCCATGCTGATTCCCAAAATTCCAAATACTGCAGCCACCACAGCTAAATACATCAGCCAGTCCGGACTGAATGTATAAAGCTTTGTAGTAAAGGCGTTATACATCATGAAACTCAGGAAAAGAGAAACCGGAATCCCCAGAATCAGTGCTTTGATCCCATACAACAGCACTTCCAGTCTTATCATCTTTTTAAAACCGCCGGCGGCAAGTCCTACTGACTTATACATGGCAAACTCTTTTCTCCTGAGGAGCACCCCTGTGGAAATAGTATTAACGATATTTGCAATGGCTATAAGTGTCAGAAGTATCGTAAATCCATACATTGCAGTCTTAAGCATAAGCGTGACCGTATCCATGATCTGTATAGTATCCGTAAGATCTGAACAGTAATAGTTGCGATAGTCACCGCTTTCAAATAGCTTATATATACTGTCATAGGTCTCCCTATGTCTTGATGTCTCAACTCCCAGATCCTTTGTAAGTCTATCCCCCGGAAGTACCTTGGAAGCTTTGTCATAATACATGGACGAGGGCACAAAGATCGCTATGTATCCCTTGGGTACAAGGTCATAAATCTTATTGGATTTATCGTACTTTGTAAAAGCTCCAACTTCTATAGCGGGAGGAAATCCTTCTTTTTCATCATAGTGAAGCACCTGCCCCAGCATATCATTGTTGAAGATCTCACTGGGCTTTTTTTCATGGAAAAAGTCGTTGAGTATCACTCCCCTGAGCGTATCTTTATAATAATCCCCCTTTTCAAGGCCGTTTTCTGCCAAAATCTGATTGAAATCCTCATCGTCTATCACAAGAACCATAAAGTCACTAATTTCCAGATCAGAAAATCCGGGCAAAAGAAACTTTGGATCTGTGATGTCTTTGTTCGCCAGTACAACTTTAGAATCAGGGCTTTTCTTAAAAGGAAAATCAATCATACAGGCGCTGTATACATCTGTTACCCCTTCCATGCCGCTGATAGCCTCACGAAGCATATCACTCTGATCAACGGAACAGGATGCTACAAGCTGATAAGGCAGATCCAGCTCAAACTGATTTGCTCTTGTCACTGACTGACAGAAGTAATTGATCACAAGAAACAGGATAACCGACACCGAAATAGTCACAGTTATTACTGTCCCCTTTACGCCATTTCTCTTTATGTTCTTGTATGCAAGTTCCCCTTCATATCCAAAAATCTTTCTGATAAGCGGATTTACGCGGAGCTTTTTTGATCTTACTTTTACTACGCTGCTCTGCCTGAGTGCATCGATCGGCATTATCCCTGCAGCCTTAATAGCCGGCACAAATGTTGAGATTAGTATTGTCACAGCTGATAAGATCACAATCGCTGCCAAAACCTTAAAGTCGCAGGATATCGGAATACCGCCCCTCATCCCCATTGCAGCAACTATCATATCCGCCTCAAGAATCTTACTGCCAAGCAATATAAGCGTGATCTTTGTTCCTATATATCCAAGCAAAAGACCTAAAGGAATTCCGATAAGTCCAAGAATCAATCCCTCATAGTAAATTGAAAATCTCTTCTGTCTCGCTGTGGCACCTACACTTGCCAGCATCCCAAGATAACGCATTCTCTCAGTCAGTGACATTCCTATGGAATTAAAAATAAGTATCACAGAAGTGACAATAACTATCACCAGCGCAATTGCCATTATCACAAAAAACTGTTTGTACGTCCCTGCACTTCCTTCAAACGCAAAAACGCTGAGAAGATATTCACTGTTAATACCGTATTTTTCTATCCCATGATCCGCAACAATGCTTTTTATCTGCTTTATTGCTGTATGATCACATTTTTTCAGCCGGATAAACACCTGTGAATTATCCTTATCAGGGAAAAAACCTTCATCCATCCCTCTGATAATATCCCAGCCTCCGGTGGGTTTATTCCCGTGGAGAATTGCAGTAACAGTGCATGTTTCAGTGCTCATGGCCTTGAACTTCTCATCTGAGCGATAGTTTCCGCCAAGATAGTAAAAGCCCTCCAGCTCGTCATCAATGTATCTGTAGCCCTGTTCAAAGGTCAGCGAATCCCCTAATTTAAGATCTTCAAGTCCGTTGTCGATAAGAAACTGTTCTTCTACTGCAATCTGGGAAGAATTCTTCGGCAGAACGCCGTCATAGTCGGTTACCACTGTCATAGACATGTAGTCTTCGTCCACGAACTCAATATTACCGATCCTGAATCTGTCCTCTTTATCATTTGGAAGCCTTATTCCCGACTTGTCCGCATCCACGTCACGAACACCTGCTGTTGCAATCCTTTCATCCTCTTTCAGTGACATAAATTGCTCATAGCTGACTTCATTAATCTCTGCATGCACATTTCCATCAGTCTGAATTGCCAGATATCCAAAGAATTTAAAAAATGAAAATACTCCCAGGATTATAGCGCTTATAAGCGCTGTGGATGTGGCTATCCCAAGTACGGTCACAACAGTCCTTTTCCTGTTTCCGAGAAGATGCCTTACTGTAAGCTTTGAAATAATGTTCATGATGCCATCACCCCTTCCTTCTTGGAATCACGGGTGATCCGGCCATCTTCTATCGTAATTACCCTGTCTGCGGAAAGAGCTATTTTCTCATCATGGGTAATGATAATGACGGTCTGATTATTTTCCTTATTGAATTTTCGCAAAAGAGAAATGATCTCCCTGCTGTTCTCGGAATCAAGGTTTCCTGTAGGCTCATCCGCAAGAAGAAGAGCCGGGTTGTTCATAAGTGCGCGTCCGATTGAAACTCTCTGCTGTTGACCACCGGAAAGCTGATTTGGAAGATGTGACAGTCTATCCTTAAGTCCAAGTTTTTCCACCAGATTTTTAAGCAGCTCTTTATCAGGCTTCTTGCCATCAAGCAGGATTGGAAGCGTCATGTTCTCTTCCACATTAAGTATTGGAATAAGATTGTAAAACTGGTAGATCAGTCCTATGTTTCTTCTTCTGAAAATAGCAAGCTTCGTTTCATCGAGCTTTCCGATATCCGTCCCTGCTATGTTTACTACACCTGATGACGGAACATCAACTCCGCCAAGTATATGCAAAAGTGTTGATTTTCCCGATCCGGAAGGTCCCACGATCGCCACAAATTCGCCCTGTTCAACGTCAAAAGAGACATCCTTAAGCGCATCAACTCTTGTTTCTCCCTTTCCATATACCTTACAAAGGTTCCTTATTTCCAAAATGTTCATTTTTCTTACCTCTCCCTTCTCAAATTGTCATTTCTTTTCATCTGAGAATAGATTAGCTGCTTAGTATTACGTTCAAGTGACTTTTTCATTACAAAATTGTCACATTAGATAATTGTCTTATAAAACCTTACTGTAAACCTTGTGCCTCTGCCCTGTTCACTGTCAACAAGAATGTCTCCGTGCTGGCTGGTCATAATGGTTTTCGCCAGGGCAAGCCCGATCCCCACGCTGTCTTTTCCTGCATTTTTACCTTTATAGAAACGCTCAAAGATATGCGGAAGATCTTCATCTGCAATTCCGCATCCATTATCTTCTATCACAATCTCTGAGAATATGTTTGCTTCATTGGCAGAAACATGCAACATTCCACCGTTTTCCATATGCTCAATGCAGTTTTTAACTATGTTCTGGACAGCCTCTATAGTCCAGTTTTTATCGCATTTTATGGAAAGTTCAGGGATATTCCGGGACAACTTAATATTTTTAAGATCCATCTGAATCTCAAAAGGCTTTATGATCTCATCCCAAAGGGCATCTGCATTTACTGCCTCAGGCTTCATGGTTATAGTGCCGGCATCAATCTTAGAAAGCTTCAAAAGAGTCTGGATAAGCCAGTTCATCCTGTCCAGCTGATTTGATTGTGTCTTTAAAAACTCTGCACGCTTATCCCTGTCATCCTCCGTTTTTAAAAGGTCATTCATTACTATCATTGAAGTAAGCGGAGTTTTCAGCTGGTGACTGATATCAGCTATGGCATTGGATAAGGCCACCTTGTCTTTTGCCAAAAGTTCTTTCTGGTGTTTCAATGTGGATGTAGTCTTGTAAATATTTGTTTTAAGAAGTGAGGTTTCTCCCTCTTCCTGATCGATAAGACTTGGCACTTCATTTCCTGCAAGTACCTTTTCCAGGTAGGAACTGAGCGCGCCGATTGCATCATATCTTTTTTTCGTAGTTATAGTGAAGATTACAGTCAGCAAAACGCCAAGTAAAAACAGCATAATAAATGCGGATATACCATTGAGCGCATATCCGCAAACAGAAATGACAGCTGTTATAGCCATTGCTAAACAAACCATCATTTTAAAACCTTTATCCTTTAACATGTCTTATCCCCCTGTATCCCTGTCTCTTCACGCATTTTGGGGTCTATTTTTACTTCTCTACTATATACCCCATTCCCCTTACTGTTTTGATTATCTGTGGATTTGCCGGATCTTTCTCAATTTTGTCCCTGAGCCTTTTAATATAGACTGTCAGAGTATTATCATTGACAAAGTCCCCGTTCACATCCCACATATCTTCAAGCAGTTTACTCCTGGTCATAACATTACCCCTGTTATTAAAAAAAGCCAGAAGCAATCGATATTCAAGGGCGGTAAGTTCCACCATTTCTTCTTTTCCGGTATCCTCATCGACTATGCCAACCTTCGCCTCACCTGTGTGAATGCGCACATTCTTTATTTCCAGAGCTCCATCATGCCCTAATGCTTCAGGATCTCTGCCTTTTCCGCTTCGCCTCAAAACAGTTTTTATCCTGGCCATAAGCTCGCCTATCCTGAAGGGTTTGCACACATAGTCATCTGCGCCCATTTCAAGTCCCATTACAACATTGACCTCGGCATCGCTTGCTGTCAGGAAAATTACCGGCACATCCTCTTTTTCCTTTATAAAACGGCAGACGTCATAGCCGTTGCCATCTGGAAGGTTGATATCCAAAATACACAAGTCATAAGTGTTTTCCTTCCAGGACTTTAGAGCTTCCGCCTTAGTCTTTACATAAAACACCTCATACTCCTCTTTTTCCAAAGAGTACTTAAGCCCCATTCCAATTGCATCGTCATCCTCAAGCAAAAAAAGTTTCATACACAAAAACGCCCCCTGAATGTCTTATAGCCTGTGCGATTGCACCATACATTCATATTAAGACATCTGCATTGAAATGCAAACTTTTATTCTTTCCTGTGATAATTCTGTGACATTTCCACTGCTAACATTGATCTTAAGTAAGGAAAACTTATCCAAATTAAGGGAGGTAAGAGATGTCAGAAAATGTAAAGATAGTTCCTGCAACCTGCTCGCAGTGCGGCGGAACGGTAGAGGTTGATCCAAACGCATCAGAGGCAAAGTGCCCCTTTTGCGGGACTACATTCGTTGTCGAGAAGGCAATAAACAACTATAACATCAGCCATGCAACTATCGACCATGCTGATAATGTGAACATTGATATGACAGGATCCGTAAAGTCTGTTCTTGATTTTTGGGGGACGCAGATGAGTGAAGGCAGAGCCATAAGAAGAGAAATCAGAATGGCCGAAGCGGAAAAAGACAAAATTGCGGTTCAGGGCTTTATGAAGATGTTCGGCATTATGTTTGGTGTAATGTTTGCCGTAGGAATGGTAATGTTTGTATATTACCAGATAACAGACACCGGTGAGTCTGCTGAGCCTGAATATTCAGAGAGCTATGAAAGCGACAATGACTACTATTCCTCAGACTATAGCAGTGATCCTGATTTCGAAGGATATCAGTTTGATACTTTATTCTAAAAATATAAAAACTATAAATTCAAAAATCTAAAAACAAAAAGCTATAAACACAAAAAAACATATTACAGGGGGTAATAACAATGAACAAGATAATTACAATAATAACAGGTGCAATTTTAGCAATGACCATAGCACTAACAGGTAGTTTTGCAGCTACAAAAGCATACGCTGCCAGTGACTATCAAAAGTATGTAAAGGGCGCAACCTTCCTGGGTGCTCTGCACGGACAGGACCAGAACGACAAAGAGCTGGTGATCGCATTATATGATAAAAAAGGTGAAAAAATTGCCTACATAAATGACGGAATCTCTCACGTCTATACTTCATATACCGAGACGGATGCAACCATGGACGGAATCGGAGCTGTTGAAAGATATGCATTTGAGGGCACACTGGTGCTCAACTTCTTTACTCAAGACGGGATTCCATGCCTTACCACAGATGACGGGATTGTATATGCCTGCGAATATCTCACGGCATATGAAGTTGCAACACTGATGAGTTTCGACTGATTCACTGATTTATCCTAACTTTGAGTTTTTATAAATATCACCAGTTATCAATTAAGGCCGCCACAAAAAGTGACGGCCTTTTTCAGATATCAAATGTGTAAATTCACAAGTTTACTGTAACTCCATCAGTTACCTGCTGTAGGATGGGGCATGTACTGATAAAGCTTCATTGCTGTTGATGATATAGGCATTGACTGCAATATAATCTTACCGGGACCTGTAATAACGGTATTAAAGAGTCCCTCTCCGCCAAAGAGAATATTCTTCACGCCTGAAATAGTCTGAATATCCAATGAGCAGGATTCTGACATGGCAGCCAGGTTTCCGGTATCAATGATCTTTTTCTGTCCCGGAGCCAGCTCATATTCGTGAGCGGAACCGTCAATCTCGAGGAATACTATGCCTGAGCCGGTAAATCTTCTCATAAGGAATCCTTCACCGCCAAACAGGCCTTTACCAAGTTTTTTCTGGAAAAACACTTCTGAATTGATGTTTCCAACAGTTGCCAGATATGAGCCTTTCTGAACGATCAGTCCGTTTCCTTCAGAAATCTGTACCGCACGGATCGATCCGGGGAATTTTGACGCAAAAGCGATTTCACCGGGGCGCTCTGCTACATATTCATTAAGAAACATGTGCTCGCCTGTAAAAGCCCGTCCAAACATCTTGCCGAGGCCTCCGCCCTGGGTCGCCATCACTATGCCTTCATCCATCCAGGACATAGCACCTGCTTCGCACTCAATCCTCTCGCCCTGTCCAAGCTCCACTCTGAGCACCGGCAGGTTATCACCGCTGATCGAATAGTTCATGCATTTCCCTCCTCTATATGAATATTGAAAGTCATTTTCTATATTATCTCACATAATATTAGTGATTGCATATAGAATAAAAAGGCCACTTCTTATCTACTTTTTTACTCCACATCCTGAAGAGCTGCGACGCCTTCTTCACCTGTACGTACCTTAACTACGCGGCTGACATTGTATACGAAGATCTTACCGTCTCCGATGTGTCCTGTATAAAGAGCTTTCTTAGCCGCATCAATTACGTTCTGAACAGGAATCTTTGAAACTATGACTTCAACCTTAACCTTAGGAAGCAGGGTTGAATCGACTGTAGCACCACGATACTTTTCTGTGGATCCTTTCTGAACGCCGCAGCCCATAACCTGTGTCATTGTCATACCTGTTACACCAAGTTCATTGAGAGCTTTCTTCAAGGTATCGAACTTAGCGAGCTTACAGATAATTGAAACCTTGTGCATTCCTGTGTCGAATTCCTCTGACAAAGGCGCTTCCATAGCAACTGTAACTGCTGCGTTCTTCTTGGCTTCGCTTGCTGCCTCGTACTCAGTCTCACCAAGATCTGTGTTCTCATTTACATCCACTGTAAGTGTGTTTGAAATATCCATGATGCTGAATCCTGCATAAGCAGATGTAAGACCATGCTCTGTTGAATCAAGACCCTGAATTTCTTCTTCCTCAGATACTCTAAGACCGATGAGCGCCCTGATAACAAGGAAAGTAATATTTATTGTAATAGCTGTCCAACATGCTACTGTAGCAAGGCCGAGAAGCTGAAGACCAAGTGTATGGAATCCACCGCCGTAGAAAAGGCCAACTATTCCGGTCTCTTCATTTCCGGGAGCTGTGGGAGTTGCAAAAAGGCCTACTGCAATAGTACCCCAGATACCGTTCATCATGTGTACAGCAACTGCACCAACGGGATCATCAACTCTGAGCTTGTAATCAAGGAACCATACGCCAAAGCATACAAGAAGTCCGGCTACTGCGCCGATAACAATTGCTCCGAAGCAATCCGTAACATCACAAGGTGCTGTGATTGCTACAAGTCCTGCAAGAGAGGCGTTAAGTGACATTGATACATCAGGCTTACCATATTTTAACCATGTAAATACCATTGTTACGCAGGTTGCAACTGCAGGTGCTACTGTTGTTGTAAGGAAAATTGAAGCAAGCTGTTCCTGTGAAGTAGCTGCTGCACCGTTAAATCCATACCATCCGAACCAGAGAATAAAGCAGCCCAGTGCACCGATTGCCAGGTTACTTCCCGGGAATGCGTTTACTTCTGTGATCCTTCCGTTTTTGTCCTTTGTAAACTTACCGATACGAGGTCCAAGGATAGCCGCACCGATGAGGGCTGAAATACCGCCTACCATATGAATTGCGCAGGAACCGGCAAAATCGTGGAACCCCAGCTGTGAAAGCCAGCCACCGCCCCAGATCCAATGTGCCTCTATAGGATAGATAAGGCCTGAAATTACTGCTGAATAAATACAGTATGAAAGGAATTTGGTTCTCTCAGCCATCGCACCGGATACGATGGTAGCTGTAGTTGCACAGAAAACCAGGTTAAACACGAAATTTGAAAAATCAAAACTTGCATAAGCTGAAAAAATATCAAACCCGGGCCTTCCGATGAATCCTGCCAGGTCCTCTCCCAGTAAAAGAGAAAAACCGATCAAAATAAACATTACTGTTCCAATACAGAAATCCATGAGGTTCTTCATCAGGATATTTCCTGTATTCTTGGCTCTGGTGAATCCCGCCTCCACCATAGCAAATCCTGCCTGCATCCAAAATACAAGCGCTGCTCCTATCAGGAACCAGATTGCAAAAATAGTTGTTGTCGAAGTCTCAGATATTAAACTTCTAATAGCTTCTTCTGTCATAATTTTTACTCCTCCTTGTTTGATCAAGTGGTTTTCCACTTGCTTCTATGCATTAAAAAGCGCCGCAGCGGATATCCCGCCACAGCGCCCTTGCTGCCTTAAATTATTGATGATATACGAATTGCTACATGACTAAAGTCATTCTCGCAATTCTACAAGCATTCGGAAACCGCTAATTTACTACGTAAATTGCTAATTCCTCATGCTTGTTCGGGTCATAAAGTCAAAACGCTTAACAAGCAAGCTTGTACGCTTTTTTGACTTTTGACACCTATATCATTACATGTTTGAATACCCCATCAGATACTCATCGATTTCACGGGCACATTCTCTGCCCTCTGCAATAGCCCATACCACAAGGGATTGTCCCCTATGCATGTCCCCTGCTGTAAATACCTTGTTAACATTTGTTTTATAGTCAGGTAAAAGAGTCTCTACCACGCCTCTTTGTGTCAGTTTAACTCCAAAGGCATTCGCTGTGTATTCCTCACATCCCACAAAACCTGCTGCGATAAGAAGAAGGTCACATTTAAGTTCCTCTTCTGTTCCCGGAACTTCGCAGAGCTTTCCGTCCTTAAACTGCACCTTTACGGTTTTTATTCCCACAAGTTTATCACCCTTGGTGATCAGCTCTTTTACCGTGGTTTCATAGATACGAGGGTCTGAGCCGTACTTGTTGATTGCTTCCTGCTGGCCGTAATCGGTCTTTAATACCTTGGGCCACTCTGGCCATGGATTATCTGCCCTTCTCTCCTTTGGAGGCTCCGGCATCATCTCAAGCTGTACCACTGATCTGCATCCATGTCTTATACAGGTTGCAAGGCAATCATTTCCGGTATCTCCGCCGCCTACGATCACAACTCTTTTTTCCTTTGCACTGATAAAAGTACCTTCCTTCAGTTCGCTGTCCAAAAGGCTCTTTGTAGTAGATTTAAGGAAATCAACGGCATAGTGAACGCCCTTAACCTTTTCAAACCCTTTCACTCCAAGAGGTCTTGCCTTCTTTGCTCCGCAGCACAGAGCAATCGCATCATACTTTTTAAGAAGTTCCTTCGCTGTTACAGCGCTCTCTTCCGCTCCCGTGGCAGCTGTTTTTTTAGTATCACTTAAATTTTCAACTCCCACATTAACTCCTGTCTTAAATACAACACCCTCTTCTTCCATAAGCTTTTTGCGCCGTTCAATGACCTCTTTTTGAAGCTTCATATTTGGAATACCATACATCAGAAGGCCTCCGATGCGATCTTCTCTCTCATAAACGGTTACGCTGTGCCCTCTGTGATTAAGCTGGTCGGCAACTGCAAGTCCCGAAGGCCCGCTTCCTATTACAGCCACCTTTTTGCCGCTTCTGATCTTAGGAATCCTGGGCTTCATCAGCCCCCGGGCAAATGCAGTCTCAATAAGATACAGCTCATTATTATGGATAGTCACCGGGGCATCGCTTATTCCGCATATGCAGGCTTTTTCACAGAGAGCCGGGCATACCCTTCCGGTAAACTCCGGGAAGTTGCTGGTTTTTAAGAGTCTTGAAAGAGCATGTGGAATATGGTCATGATATATTTCATCATTCCATTCCGGAATCAGATTATGAAGCGGACATCCTGTAACCATGCCCTTTAATCTGATGGCTGACTGGCACATCGGCACTCCGCAGTTCATACACCTTGCACCTTGCTGCTTTCTCTTTTCCGGGTCCAGGCAAATATGAAATTCATTATAATTCAATATGCGCTCATCTTCAGGAATTGTTACATCCTCGCATCTTGCATATTCCAAAAATCCTGTTGGCTTTCCCATTTTCTTACTTTCCTTTCCGGGTATCCGGTTTTTATTTTTATTGCTTTACCGTAGCTGCCTGTCAGCTTCTTGTCATTTCATTAAATGCCTCAAGAACCGCATTTTCATGTGATATTCCCTGTTCCTCATATTTTCCTATAGCGCTGATGACCTTCATATAATCATGCGGAACAATCTTTTTAAAGTGAGGGATATATTCATCAAATTTACCCAGAACCTCACGGCCAAGTTCTGAACCTGTTTCTTTTACATAATCATCAAGAATACTGTGAAGCTCCTGAATATCATATTTGTCCGTAAGCTCCTGGAATGAAACCATCTCTTTGTTCATTCTTCTGTAAAGATCATGCTTAAGATCCAGAACATATGCTATTCCACCACTCATTCCCGCTGCAAAGTTTTTACCGGTCTCTCCAAGGACTACTGCCCTTCCTCCGGTCATATACTCAAGGCCGTGATCTCCGCAGCCTTCCACAACAGCTGTTGCACCGGAATTTCTTACGCAGAATCTTTCGCCTGCAACTCCGCAGATATAAGCTTTTCCTGATGTCGCGCCGTAAAGTGCAACATTTCCGATGATTATGTTCTCCGAAGCCTTAAAAGTTGATGTCTTTGGAGGAATCACAACAATCTTTCCGCCGGAAAGTCCTTTTCCAAGTCCGTCGTTGGCGTCTCCCTCAAGCTTTAGTGTCATTCCCTTAGGAATAAAGGCTCCAAAGGACTGTCCGACACCGCCCTTGCAGTTAATAACGAAGGTATCATCTGCAACTTCAGTTCCAAGCTTGTCGGTAATTACAGAACCCATGATAGTTCCTACAGCTCTGTTGGTGCTTGTAACCTGAACATCCTCTGTGTGCTTTTTGCCATCAGCGATATATTTATCAAACGCCGGTAAAAGAACTGACTCATCCACTGTGGTTTCCAGTTTGAAGTCATATATTTTTGAAGGATTGAAATGCTTTTCGGGTACTGCTGCGTAATCTCTGTTAAGGATCTGCTCGAGGTTTACCATCTCAGCTCTCTTTGTTATCTGCTTATCCTTAACCTTGAGGCAGTCAGTTCTGCCTACCATTTCGTCTACAGTCTTAAAGCCCAGCTTTGCCATGATCTCTCTGAGTTCTTCTGCTATAAACAGCATGAAGTTCATTACGTACTCAGGCTTTCCTTTAAAGCGTTTTCTAAGCTCCTCGTTCTGGGTTGCAATTCCAAAAGGACAGGTATCCTGATTACATACTCTCATCATCATGCATCCCATGGTTACAAGGGGCGCTGTTGCAAAACCAAATTCCTCTGCTCCCAGAAGGCACGCTATAGCCACGTCTCTTCCGCTCATGAGCTTACCGTCTGTTTCAAGAATGACATGGTCTCTGAGTCCGCTCTCAATAAGGGATCTGTGTGCCTCAGCTACACCAAGCTCCCAGGGAAGTCCGGCATTGTGAATTGAGCTTTGAGGGGCAGCTCCTGTACCACCGTCATACCCGGATACAAGGATTACCTGGGCACCTGCCTTGGCAACACCTGATGCAATTGTTCCTACTCCGGCCTCTGATACAAGCTTTACAGAAATCCTTGCTCTTCTGTTGGCATTTTTAAGGTCAAATATAAGCTGCGCCAAATCCTCTATAGAATAGATGTCATGGTGAGGTGGCGGTGATATCAGCGACACTCCCGGGGTTGAGAACCTTGTCTTTGCAACCCACGGATATACCTTCTTGCCCGGAAGATGTCCGCCTTCGCCGGGCTTTGCGCCCTGCGCCATCTTTATCTGTATTTCCTGGGCGCTTAAAAGGTATCTGCTGGATACTCCGAATCTTCCCGATGCCACCTGCTTTATTGCGCTGTTCTTTAGTGTTCCAAATCTCTCAGGCATCTCGCCACCCTCACCGGTATTGGATTTTCCCCCCAGTGTGTTCATGGCAATCGCCATGGTCTCATGGGCTTCCTGAGAAATTGAGCCATAGCTCATGGCTCCTGTATTAAATCTCTTTACGATTTCAGATGCAGGTTCAACCTGGTCTAAGGGAATCGGGTTCTTTGCAGGAACAAACTCAAGAAGTCCCCTTAAGGTATGCGGTTTCTCGTTATCAACAATATCCGTATATTCCTTAAATCTCTCGTAGCTGCCTGACTGTGTTGCCTGCTGAAGCGCTATTATAGTTTGAGGATTATAGAGATGATCCTCCTTGTCATTTCCGCTTCTCAGCTTATGGAAGCCTGTGCTGTCAAGGGATGTGTCTGTCACCAGGCCCATGGGGTCAAAAGCATGATCGTGCCTGAACTTGATGCCTTCCTCAATCTCGGCAAGACCGATTCCGCCTACTCTGCTGACAGTTCCTGTAAAATAGTCATCAATAACTTCCTTTGAAAGGCCGATTGCCTCAAATATCCTTGCAGACTGATATGACTGAAGGGTTGAAATACCCATTTTTGCAGCTGTTTTTACAATGCCGTGAAGGATTGCAAAGTTGTAATCCTTTATGGCTGTGTGATAATCCTTGTCAAGAATGCCAATATCTATCAGCTCGGAAATACATTCATGGGCCAAGTACGGGTTTATTGCTCTTGCGCCAAATCCAAGGATCGTAGCCATCTGATGCACGTCTCTGGGCTCTCCGCTTTCCAGAATAAGCGATATGGCTGTTCTTTTCTTGGTCCTTACCAGATGCTGCTCAACAGAGGAAACCGCCAGAAGTGAAGGAATTGCCACATGGTTTTCATCAATACCCCTGTCTGAGAGGATGATAATGTTGTAGCCCTTGCTGTAAGCCCTGTCTACACTGATTGAAAGCTGCTCCAAGGCCTTCTTTAAGGATGTATTCTTGTAATACAGTAAAGATACCGTGCCGGTCTTAAATCCCGGCTGATCCAGTGTCTTTATCTTCATCAGATCAACGCCGGTGAGGATCGGGTTATTAACCTCAAGTACGCGGCAGTTATCGCTCTTTTCCTGCAGAAGGTTACCGTCAGATCCGATATAAACCGTTGTATCCGTTACAATTTCTTCCCTGAGAGAATCGATCGGCGGGTTAGTAACCTGGGCAAAAAGCTGCTTGAAGTATGAGAAAAGAAGCTGATGTTTTTCGGAAAGAACAGCCAATGGAACATCATGTCCCATGGAAGCTGTTGCTTCCACGCCGTTTGTCGCCATCGGAAGAATTCCGTTTTTCACATCCTCATAGGTATAGCCAAAGGCTTTATAGAGCTTGTCTCTCATTTCCTGAGTGTGAGTCGGTATCTTCTTATTAGGTATGCTCAGCTCTCCAAGATGCAGCAGATTTCCGTCAATCCACTCGCCGTAAGGCTGCCTTGATGCATAGTATTTCTTACATTCCTCATCGGAGATGATCCTCTTTTCAACAGTATTTACAAGAAGGATCTTTCCGGGCTGAAGTCTTGATTTTTTCACAATGTGCTCCGGCTCGATGTCAAGTACACCGACTTCCGACGCAAGGATCAGTCTGTTGTCATCTGTGATGTAATATCTTGAAGGTCTCAGGCCGTTTCTGTCCAGCGTTGCTCCAAGGATGTCACCATCAGAGAAAAGAATAGCTGCAGGACCGTCCCAAGGCTCCATCATGGTTGCATAATAGTGATAGAAGTCCTTCTTTTCCTCATCCATGAAATGATTATGTTTCCAGGGCTCAGGAATCGTGATCATCGCTGCCAGAGGAAGATCCATTCCGTTCATGTACATGAATTCAAGGGTGTTATCCAGCATTGCCGAGTCTGAGCCGGTCTTACTTACAACGGGGAAAATCTTGTCGATATCGGCGTCCTTCATAACAGGAGAGATAATTGTCTCCTCTCTGGCCAACATTCTGTCGATATTGCCTCTTATGGTATTGATCTCACCGTTGTGGGCGATCATCCTGTAAGGATGGGCTCTTTCCCAGCTGGGAGTCGTGTTAGTCGAGAATCTTGAATGTACGATGGCAATAGCTGTCTTGTAGTCCTTGCTCTGAAGGTCCTCATAGAAGGCTCTGAGCTGCTTTACAAGGAACATTCCCTTATAAACGATAGTTCTTGAGGATAAAGATGTGATGTAGGTATCCTCTGAACTTTGCTCAAATTCTCTTCTGCAGATATAGAGCTTTCTGTCAAAGTCGATTCCTCTCTCTACATCTGAAGGTCTTTCTATGAAACACTGGCAGATATATGGCATGCAGTCCCTTGCCATGTCTCCGAGGATTTCAGGATGAACCGGAACGTCTCTCCAACCAAGAAATTTCATTCCGCTTTTTTCACAGATCACTTCAAACATTCTTTTTGCAAAGGTTCTCTTAAGCTCATTCTGTGGAAAGAAGAACATTCCTATTCCGTAGTCTCTTGCGTCCTTAAGCTCCACTCCGCAGCATCTTGCAGCCTTGGAAAAAAATCTGTGGGAAATCTGAAGAAGGATTCCTACACCGTCTCCAACCTTTCCGCTGGCATCCTTTCCTGCACGGTGCTCCAGCTTCTCAACAATACTAAGTGCGTCGTCAAGGGCCTTTATATCAGCATGTCCGTCTATATTTACTACTGCTCCGATACCGCAGGCATCGCGCTCTATTGTATCGTTGTATAGCATCTTTTCCATCTCGTTCATCTCCCGAAAACTCGTATCTTATATTCAGTCCGGGCTTTTTAGGCCCGGGCCGGTTCTTTGAATATTTTTACTCTGAGAAAAGAAGGTCTGAATATACCGGGAATGGCCAGTATTTCTCATCCACCAACAGTTCCAGTGCATCAGCAGACTCTCTTGCGGCATTCATATCTGCAATGATAGTCTTGTGGAAATATACCATTGCCTTCCATGGATCTGAAGGAACCTTATCCATGTCTTTTGCCAGCTTCTGACACTGTTTCATCAGAGCATCTGTGAGGACAGCAACTTCTTTTGATGTATCTGTTTCATAAGCTGTTACGCAGCCGGCTGCCTTAAGTGTGGCCATTCTGTCGCAAAGATCAGCAGCATAGGAAGAAACTGCAGGAAGGATCTGCCTTCTGATCATGTCAAGCATAGTATTTGCTTCAATCGCAATCTTGGCATTGTAGGTATCAGCATGGATAAGAGCTCTTGCCTCAAGCTCTCCGGCGGTATATACGCCATTTCCAACATATAGATCAACCGCTTTCTTGTCAGCGTAATGAGGCAGCGCGTCTGCTGTGGATACGTGATTTGAAAGTCCTCTCTTTGATGCCTCTTTTACCCAGGCATCATCATAGCCGTTGCCGTTGAAGATTATCCTTTGATGCTCTGTAAAGGTCTTCTTTATGAGCTTGTTGAGGTCTGCAGTGAAGTTCTTGGAGTTCTCAAGCTTGTCTGCAAATTCCTTAAGTTCCTGTGCCATGATGGTGTTGAGGGCGATGTTTGGTCCTGAGATTGACTGTGCTGAGCCAAGCATACGGAACTCAAATTTATTACCGGTAAAGGCCATAGGTGATGTTCTGTTTCTGTCCGTGTTGTCCTGTGGAATAGAAGGAAGGACATCTATGCCGATCTCAATCTTTTTCTTGCCTCCGTCCTTGTAAGGCTTTCCACTGATGATGGATTCCACCACTGCCTCAAGTTCGTCACCGAGGAAAATAGAAATAATTGCAGGCGGTGCTTCCTGCGCGCCGAGTCTGTGATCGTTTCCTGCCGAAGCTACTGTACACCTTAATGTATCCTGATACTCATCAACGCCCTTTACAAAAGCTGCAAGGAATAACAAGAACTGGGCATTCTGGCTTGGTGTGCTGCCGGGCTTTAAGAGGTTTTTACCAGTATCTGTTCCGATTGACCAGTTGTCATGTTTACCTGAACCGTTGACACCGGCAAACGGCTTCTCATGAAGGAGACATACAAACCCATGTCTGTCAGCTACTTTCTTCATGATGTCCATTGTAATCTGGTTGGAATCGGCAGCTGTGTTTGCATCTGAGTAAACAGGTGCCATCTCATGCTGTGCGGGAGCAACCTCGTTGTGCTTTGTTTTTGAAAGAACTCCCAGCTTCCACAACTCATTGTCCAGATCCTCCATGTATGCTGCAACTCTGGGCTTAATTGCGCCAAAGTAATGATCCTCAAGCTCCTGTCCCTTAGGAGGCTTGTTGCCAAACAGTGTTCTTCCTGTCATGATCAGGTCTTCACGCTCTTTATAAAGAGCCTTATCCACAAGGAAGTACTCCTGCTCAGGTCCGCACTGTGCTGTTACACGTTTGGTCTCTGTATCGCCGAAGAGTCTCAGTACTCTGATGGACTCTCTGCTAACTGCATCCATAGAACGAAGAAGCGGAGTCTTTTTATCCAGAGCCTCTCCTGAATATGAAAGGAAAATGGTTGGGATATAAAGTGAATTATCTTTTACAAAGGCAAAAGATGTGGGATCCCACGCTGTATAGCCTCTTGCCTCAAAGGTTGCTCGAAGGCCGCCTGACGGGAATGAGGAAGCATCCGGCTCTCCTCTTACCAGCTCTTTTCCGGAAAAGTCCATCACAATCTTTCCGCCGCCTACAGGATCAATGAAACTGTCGTGCTTTTCGGCTGTAACACCGGTCATTGGCTGGAACCAGTGTGTATAGTGGGTTGCACCCTTTTCAACTGCCCACTGCTTCATGGCCTCTGCAATCTCATTAGCTGTATCAAGCTCAAGCGGTGATCCGTCTGTTATGCATTTCTTCCATGCCTTGAATGATGCGCTCGAGAGCCTGTCTTTCATAGTCTCCTCGTTAAATACGTTACTTCCAAATAACTCCGGTAAATGTGTTGCTTCGCTTTTCATATTGCACTCCTCCTTAATTTGATTGGTTTCTTATCTGTATAATCACGAAATTCTTCTGAGATTTTCTTTATTGGTTGTATCATCCAGCGTACTGCCCGATTCTCCGTAGTTGGAAAGGACTCTTGCAGAAGGATCGTTAACATTGCAGCCTTCCCACTCCTTATTTGGCATCCAGAAGTCTTTTATCATCTCGGCCTGCCCCGGGTAGAACTCTTCAAATATTTCCCTGTACATAAGACTTTCCTTGGTAAATGGCCGGCAGTAAGTGTATTTCTTTCTGCGCTCCTCAAACTCTTCATCCGTATATTTCTCCTCTGCGTAAGCTTTTAGGTCATCCACCATGCTGTGTCCCACTGCATCGGAGAAGGCGGCCTTCTGTCTCCAGAGGATGTTTTCCGGAAGAAGTTCATCCTTCTCGAAAGCATGTCTTAACAGGTATTTTCCCATGTTGTATTTATTTAATTTGATCTCCGGATCGATGCTCATTACATATTTGACAAAAGATACGTCGCCGAAGGGAACTCTCGCTTCAAGGCTGTTTGCACTTATGCATCTGTCTGCTCTTAATACGTCGTACATATAGAGCTCATCAACTCTCTTTTTTGCCTCTTTCTGGAAAGCCTCAGCGTCAGGTGCAAAGTCCGTATACTTGTAACCGAAGAGCTCGTCTGATATCTCGCCGGTCATAAGAGCTCTCACATCAGTGTTTTCATGTATCCATTTGCAGCAAAGGTACATTCCCATGCTGGCTCTTATTGTAGTGATGTCCCAGGTTCCAAGGAGCTTTATGACATTGGGAAGTTCATCAATGACCTGCTCTCTTGTCATGTACACCTCTGTGTGCTCTGATCCGATGAAGTCTGCAACTTCCTTGGCAAACTTAAGATCAATGGCATCCTTTTCCATTCCGATGGCGAAGGTCCTTATCCGTTTTGCCGGAGCCTTTTCTTTTTTTGCCTTCTCATCCAGAATTCTCTGGCTTATGGCACATACAAGGCTTGAATCAAGGCCTCCTGACAAAAGAAATCCCAGCGGTGCGTCAGCATCCAATCGCTCTTCAACCGATTTTACGAATCTGTCGTGGATCTGCCTGCAGGCTGCTTCAACGCTTGAGGTGCTGTATTTCTCCACATCCGTCAGATTTTCAAACCTTACAAACTCACCGTCCTCGTAGTAGTGTCCCGGAGGGAATGGCTTTATCCTCTTGCACAACCCCTCAAGGTTACAGGCTTCCGAGGCAAACATTATTGCTCCGTCCTCTCCATATCCGTAAAAGAGTGGCCTGATTCCCATCGGATCTCTTCCTGCGACAAGTGCATTTTTCTCACTGTCGTAAATGATGCAGGCAAATTCACTTCCAAGCATTTTCCACATCTGCCTGCCATATTCTCTGTAAAGCGGGAGAATGACTTCGCAGTCCGAATCGCTCTTAAAGCTGTATCCTTTTTGCTCAAGGTCTTTCTTGATTTTCCGAAAGCCGTATATCTCTCCGTTGCATACCGCCATGTTTTTGCCCAGCTCAAAGGGCTGCATGCCTTCGAGGTGAAGTCCCATGATGGCCAGTCTGTGAAACCCAAGATACCCTATCTCTGTTTCCACAAGCTTTGACATGTCAGGACCTCTTTTTACAGTCCTGTCAAAAAAGGGTTTCAACTCACTTTCTTTTATGGTTTTTGATGTGGTGCCGAGTATTGAACACATAAGCTTTTCTCCTGCTCTAAATCCATGAATGCACGGATCATTTTGAGATATAAAAAGGGCGTTGACGGAAAGTCATCAGATTAGCTGACTATATCCATCAACGCCCTTGTTGAGTATCATTGAATACCTGTATACAATTTTGCTATTCAAATATTATTCCATGCATAAAACTCTTGTCAACAACTTTTTAAAAATATTTTTTATTTATCAAATTCTCCCCTGATATCCGTGGTCGGAGGCTCCATAGGATATTTGCCGGTAAAGCATCCTTTGCAGATGCCAAGTTTTCCGCCAACCATTTCCTCGAGTCGCTCTATACCAAGATATGCCAAAGAATCCGCGCCAATGATCTTGCAGATATCCTCAACGTTTCGGTTGTAGGCAATAAGCTGGTCTCTGGCAGGTACATCTGTACCAAAATAGCAGGGCCACAAAAACGGAGGCGAACTTACCCTCATGTGTACCTCTTTTGCCCCGGCATCCCGAAGCATCCGTACAATCCTGTCAGAAGTGGTTCCGCGCACAATGGAGTCATCGATCATGATGATGCGCTTTCCCCGGACTGCGCTCTTTAAGGCATTTAGCTTCACCTGAACACTGGATTCACGGTTCTTTTGCCTGGGCTTAATAAAAGTCCTGCCAATATACGAATTCTTAACAAATGCCTGACCGTAGGGAATCCCTGATTCCAGCGCATAACCCAGCGCAGCCACATTTCCCGATTCCGGGACACCCACTACCATATCCGCATCCACAGGTGAATCTTTTGCCAGAAACCTTCCTGCAGCAATTCTTGCATCATAAACACTTACGCCGTCAATATTGCTGTCGGGTCTTGCAAAATAGATATATTCAAAGATACACCTTGCATGTTTGCTCTCTTCGATGCACAGGCTCTTATCCGAGCGGATTCCGTACTCCGGCGAAATAGTGACAATTTCTCCGGGCTCCACATCCCTGATAAAGGTTGCACCTATCGTGTCAAGGGCACAGGTCTCTGAGGCAAGGATATAGCAGTTCTCTCTCCTGCCGATGACAAGTGGTTTAAAGCCGTAGGGATCCCTTGCTCCGATGAGCTTTCTGGGCGATGCGATTACAAGGCTATAGGCTCCTTTGATCTTTTGCATAGCCCTTCCGACTGCCTCTTCAACCGACTTGGATTCAAGTCTCTCCCTGGCAATATAATATGCGATAACCTCAGAATCTATCGTAGTCTGGAAAATCGCACCGGTGTAAGAAAGCTCATGGCGAAGCTCCGGTGCATTTATCAGATTACCGTTATGGGCAAGGGCCAGTGTACCCTTAACATAGTTAAGTACCAGTGGCTGCGCATTTTCTCTTGTGCTACTGCCGGCTGTGGAATAGCGCACATGCCCCACACCGATATCTCCCTTGAGCTTATCCAGCTCCTCGTGAGTAAAGGCCTCATTAACCAGTCCCATATCCTTGTAACTAAGAACCTTTCCTTTGGGGCCGTTTGTATCACTTACTGCAATACCGCAGCTCTCCTGGCCCCTGTGCTGCAAAGAGACCAGTCCGTAATAGATGGAGGTTGCTACATCTCCACCATCAAAATCATACATGCCAAAAACGCCGCACTCTTCGCCAAGGCGTTTGTATGGCGCAGTTCTGCTCAAATCCTGCATTGTTTAATCCTATCCACAGCTTTAATTGTATTTTCCTTTGAGCCAAAGCCTGTAAGTCTGAAATAGTGCTCGCCACCGGGGCCAAAACCTGATCCCGGGGTGCCAACAACATTTGCCTTATCAAGGAGCGTGTCAAAGAACTCCCAGCTGGTCATGTTATTTGGAGTCTTAAGCCAGATGTAAGGCGCATTTACGCCGCCGGATACCTGATAGCCCGCTTCTTTAAGGCCATCATGAATATACTTGGCATTCCACATGTAATAGCCAATCTGCTCTTTCACCTGGGCTCTGCCTTCCTCAGTATAGATGGCTTCTCCTGCTCTCTGGATAATGTATGGCGCACCGTTGTACTTGGTTCCATGTCTTCTTGCCCACAGTGGCCAGAGCTTAACACCTTCCGCCTCAAGCTCTTTTGGCACAACAGTAAAGCCAAGCCTTAGCCCTGTAAATCCTGCTGTTTTGGAAAAAGACCTGAATTCGATCGCGCACTTTTTTGCCCCGTCACATTCATAGATACTGTGAGGAATACCGGGCTCTGAAATATATGCTTCGTATGCTGCGTCAAAAAGGATTATGCTGCCATGCTCGTTGGCATAATCAACAAATTCCTGGAGCTTTTCCTTAGTGGCAACAGCTCCTGTAGGGTTATTGGGAAAACAAAGATATATAAGGTCTGGGACTTCCTCGGGAAGTTCAGGCGCAAAGCCGTTCTCCTCCTTGCAAGGCATATAAATAACTCCCTTGTATCTGTCGGCTGCAGGGTCAAATTCTCCGGTCCTTCCTGCCATAACATTGGAATCCACATAGACAGGGTAAACAGGGTCGCAGACAGCTATTGTATTATCAAGCCCGAAGATTTCCTGGATATTTCCACAGTCGCACTTTGCTCCGTCAGAAACAAAGATTTCGTCAGGTGAAATATCGCAGCCTCTTGAGGCAAAGTCATTTTCTGCAATTGCTTTTCTCAAGAACTCATAGCCAAGGTCAGGGGCATAGCCCTTGAATGTGGCTTCGTTTCCCATCTCCTCAACCGCCTTGTTAAGCGCATTTATAACTGCAGGTGCTATAGGCCTTGTTACATCACCTATTCCAAGTCTGATTATTTCTGCTTCCGGATGCTCCTCCTGATATTTTGCAACCTTCTGTGCAATTCTCGAAAACAGATAGCTCCCCGGGAGCTTTAAAAAGTTCTTGTTTACCTTAGCCATTTTTACCTCCGGATTTTCTTTATTTACACACATATTCTGCGTTCGGACATACAAAAAAGGCGACTTAGAGCCCAAACTCTAAGACGCCTTTGTCTTTTCTGAAAGTGATGTTACTCCTTGAAAAGAGCTATGTCAATCACTTTTTATTTGATAACAGGTTCAATTCTCTTTGCAACTACAACAGCCAGTGCCAGTTTAATAAGATCCGGAATAATGAATGGGAATACGCACCATCCAAGTACTGTCAAAAGACCTACCTCTCCGTTGTTCTGCATATAAACATGCATGAACCATGCGGTTCCGAATGCGTAACAAACTGCCAGGCCAAGAACAAGCGCCACTACCTTCATAACGATGTTCTTCTTAAAGAATTTGGCAAAGAGCATGTAAATAAGGCCTGTGAACAAAAATCCGATGATATAACCTCCTGTGCTGCCGAAAAGAATTCCGATGCCACCGGAAAATCCTGCAAAAACAGGCACTCCAATTGCTCCAAGAAGAATATAAACCAGTGTAGCGATAGTTCCTCTCTCGCCACCAAGTAACAATAGTACAAAAAATACAGCAAAAGTCTGAAGTGTAAAAGGAACTGCTGTCGGTATGCTGATCCAGGAACAAATAGCTATAAGAGCTGCTCCTATTGAAATATATACAAGATCCAATACATTAATAATCTCTTTTGTTTTAACACTGCTTGTATTACTCATTATGACCATCTCCCTTATGTTTATTAGCTCTAGAGTACATCACATAAAGAAAGATTGTCAACCCGCATACAGGCAGGGCTGACAATCTTTTTTAAATCTTGATGAAATAATCGCTTTATTTCAGCTTGAACTTACCGACCACGTCGGATAAGCTCTTTGAAATATCCTGCTGACGCAGCGACATATCCGAAACACTGTCTACTACACCGGCTACAGTATTAACCGTATCTGTGATCTCAGAACTTCTTGAGGCTGTATCCTGAGTAGATTCGGTGATATTCTGGATTGCAGAGCTTACTTCTGTCATTGCACCACGGATTGTATCAACCATTTCAGCAATGGAATTAGACTGCTGTCCAAAGGATACTGCATCATTTCCGTATTCCTTTGCAATATTAACAAAGTTGTCATAGTCAGCTTTAACAGTCACGTTAAGGAATTCCAAAAGCTGATTTGTTGCACCTAAAAGATTTGCAAAAGCAGCCTGAACATTGTCGACTGTTCCCTGAATCTGGCCGACCGCCTCTGCTGTCTCTCCTGCAAGCTTATTGATCTCAGAAGCCACAACAGCAAAGCCTTTGCCGTGTTCTCCTGCTCTTGCTGCTTCAATTGATGCGTTGAGTGACAATAGATTGATCTGATCGGCAATTTCAGCAATGGAACCTGCCAGTGAACCGATTTCACTGACGATCTCAGCCTGCGCATTAGCCTGCTGAACTTCCTTTTCTCTTTCAGAAGCAATCAAAGCAGCATTTTCGCTGGCTTTTCTGGCATTATTCTCAATATCCGAAGCCTTGCGCTGAATATCCTCAGCCTGGATTCTGGTTTCATCAGCCTGCCCGGATAACATCTGCACTGATGCGTTTACCTCTTCTATAGAAGCATTTACCTGCTCAGTCGCAGCAGATGCGCTCATCATCGCATCATTTACGCCGGTCATATTATTCCTTATGGCCTGGAAATCATTGGTCAGCTGATCTGCCATATTACCAAGAGTAGACGAGGCTTCTCCGATTCTACCGGATTCCTCGGATACCTGCGTGATAACACTCTTGTTGCTCTCATACATGTTGTTGAGAGATTCAGACATCTGTCCAAGCTCGTCTGATGTTCTTGTCTTAATATTCTTAACAGTAAAATCACCTTTTGCGAGTTCTCCGGCAAAGGCCTTAACACTATTGACATTCTTCACTATCGACAGGGCAATGAAAATAATTACAGCCATGCAAATAATCAGAGCTACAAAACCTAACAGAATAAGAAATGACCTTATTGAATCTACAGTGGCATTCATTTCTTTTTCCTGAAGAGTAACAGCCAATTTCCAATTTACATCTGGTACTGTTCCGTAAAACAGAAGATATTTTTCTCCGTTCTGCGTGAATGAAGTCATACCGGTATCATTTGCCATCACCTGAGAGCTCGCAGCTGCCAAAGTTGTATTGGTATCATTGGCAATATTTAGTCCTTTGGCAATCTTTTCTGAATCCACGTCATAGAGATATACTCCCTCGGAATCCAGAAGAATAGGATTAGAATTCTGGCCTAGTGATATCCCCGCTACCATTCTCTGAATAGAATCCAGATATGTATCAACTGTAACACAGCCTGAATAGTAACCTGCAACATCGTATATAGGAGCTGAGCAGGTAGCCATAACCTTTCCACTTGATTCATCATAATATGGGTTTGTAATATTTGACTCACCCTCCGGAAGAGATGCTGCAACCAAATAGTATTCCTGGTTAAAATAGTCATACTCAGCATTTGAGTATTCATCAGTATATGTTACAGTACTACCATCTCTGTACCAATATGGCCCCGCATAGGTCTTGTGTTCATATACCCCCTGCTTGAACCAGATCCCGGCCCCGGATATAACATCATCAGACATGATCGCCTTTTTAAAAATAGACTGATATATGTCTAGGTCGGTTGAACTGTAGGTTCCGCCGATCGTATTGGCCAATGTGGTTGCAGTGGACCTTAAGGTCTGCAGAGTTCCATTAATATCACTTACATTGGCGGTGATGGACTCCTCAGCTTTCTGAGCGGTCAGCAATTGAATAGCCTCAGAGGATTTTGTTACACTTATTACTGTCAGAAGAATAAGTGCCAATGCAACTGCCGGAATAATTCCAAGGAGCATCTTGGCCAGCAAACTTGTTTTTCTAAACATAACGTTTCCCTCCTTATTCTTCTACAAACGGCTCTCTGCCGAACTGAGGGTCATTGTTTCCTGATTCTGTGATAAACATTTCAAGCATATTTATGGGATCGTTAAAATCTGCAAGCCAGCCTTCACGAGCCACGTCATAATTTCCGTCCTTACGATCCTGAAGGAAGGTTGTCCACTCCTCTTTTACTATAGTCATCTCTATTCCCACCTCAGCCAGATCCTTTGCTATCGCTTCCGCGACAAGAACGTGGGACGCACTGTCATTTGTCAAAAATTCGAAAGCTATAGGTGTATCCGCAGAAAGCTTTCCATCGGTGCCAAAGGTATATCCGGCTTCTTCCAGAAGAGTTTTTGCCTCTGCTACAGATGCATCTGTCTTCTCTGCAGGATAATAACCTGTTGATGAAGAATCAGGGAAGGAATACTGATCGTCATCTGCCTTAAATACCCCGCCGTTTCCGTCCAACATTCCTTCGGGAATAAAGGATGTTGCCACAACCTGTCCTGTCTGCCCTATGTTTTCAGCAATGTATCTTCTGTCTACCAGAAGCCCGATTGCCCGTCTCATAGCAGCTGCCTGCATAGATGTTTTGCCGTCAAACATGTGGCTGTTTACATTAAATGCAAAATAATAGGTTCCAAGGCTTGGAGCTATAACAAATTCAGGATTTCCTGAGGACAAAAAGCCTGCTATCTCTTCTGTAGGAACTGAATCCGCAAAGTCCAACTCATCATTTTTATATGCGTTATAAATGGCTTCCTCATCGGATTCCAGGCTGTAAATCAATTGATCAATCTCCACATTTGCTGCATCATAATAATTAGGATTTTTTACGTAAATCATCTTGTCGCCGGGTTCCCAGCTCTGAAGCATGAAAGGTCCGCTTACAACAAATCCTGGCTGCTCTGCCCAGGCACCGGGATTAATCCCATCAGGATCCGCTGCTTCAACACTTGACTGCGGAACGGGGAAAAATATAGGAAATGCCATAAGATCTAGGATGTATGCGCATGGTGATGTAAGGCTAAAAGAAAGAGTTGAATCATCCACCGCTTTTGCCTTTATCTTGCCGTCATCGTATCCGGCAAAATTACTGAACATATATGCATAGTCAGCATTTAACTCTGAGCTGACTGCTCTGTTCCAGGAATATACAAAATCTGCTGCAGTCAGAGGTGTCCCATCGGACCACTTCAGATCTTTTTTCAAATGGAAGGTATAAGAAAGCCCGTCTGCCGACACTTCATAAGGATTAGCTTCGTCTGCCAGAGCCGGAATGCACTCGCCTCCTGCGTTATATGTATAGAGGCCTGCAAAGGTATTAGCCACAAGGCAGGCTCCATCAACGGAAGAATTAAGTGCAGGATCAAGATATGTGGGATCCGAGGAAAGACTTACCCTTAATGTACTGTCTTTACATCCCCTTGCGTACATGAAGTACTTGGTCCCAAAAAGGGATGAAAAAACTCCGGTAATGGAAGTTTTCTGAAGATAAGGATCATTATAATAATAGAGCGGAACAACTGCACCGGTAGACATGAGGATATCCTCTGCACGGTGCATCATCTTCTCACGCTCATTATAGTCAGTAGTATTTTTGATATTGAAAATGATCTGATTGTACTCCGTCCAGTCAGGAGCTGCACTGTTACGGACAGAATTGGTCAATGTGTTTGGCCATGATTCATCAGCTGCAGCGCTTGAGCTTTCGGTAGTTTCGCCGGACGAAGTCTCTGTGGCAGCAGAATCATTGCCTGTAGTAGCAGATTCTTTGCCACAGCCGGCAAGAAGACAGATAGTTGCAGCCGTGGCCACAACTACGGACAGAATTTTTTTGCGCATTTTTATACCTCCTGTTACGAAATATCACTTAGCATAAAGCATATAATAATAGTACTATTCGTAACGGAATTACGTATAAAAATAGCCTTAAATTTTTCTAAATAAGACGAAAAAATTAATTCTAGAATTTACTAAGTTTTTCCACAAAGGTTTCACCCATTTCGCTGAGCTTCGCGCCTTTTCTTGAGATATAGCCGAAGGTCAGTGTCTCGTCTTCCTTAAGTTTTACCACTTTGATCTTGCTGGTATTTAAGCTGTCACCAAGCATGGCAACGCCTACGGCATAACCGTCAAGTCCCAGCATAAGCTCGATTGAAGTTGCTCTCTCGTTGGTACAGATTACCTTTTTGTAGTCATAAGTAGCAAGCGCCTCTTCCCTGTAGTAAAAAGAGGTGTTTTCACCCTGATCAAAAACCATGCACGGATAGTCCTGAAGATCTTCCAATGACAATTCCTCATGATCTGCCAGAGGGTGATCCTTGGAAAGGTATACATAAGTATTTCTGGTAAAGAGCTCGTGAAACTCTAAAGATGCGTCTGCAAAAATTTTCTTGAAAGTACTCTTGTTAAAATCACTTAAAGCTATGACACCGACTTCACTTCTAAGGTTCTTGACATCCTCAATCACTTCACTGGTCTGTGTCTCACGGATATAGTACTGATACTCTTCAAGATCATACTCTTTTACGGTCTCGATAAAAGCATTGACTGCGATCGTATAATGCTGCATAGATACTGAAAAAGACGGGCGTTCTGCCTTACTGTTGAGGTACTTGTTCTCAACCTTTTCAAACTGTTCAACGGCATTTCTGGCGTAAGCAATAAAAGACGCTCCGGCTGCAGTTGTCACAACTCCGTTATGAACTCTCTCAAAAATCTGTATCCCCAGCTCATTCTCCAGATCTCTGACCGCACTTGAAAGTCCAGGCTGAGACACATAGAGGCGATCAGCTGCCTTTCTCATTGAGCATTCCTCGTCAATTGCAATTACATATTTAAGCTGCAGTATTGTCATTTGAGCTATCCTCTCTTTGGGCTTATTTTTTTCTTGTTGTACATTTTGTCATATAGTCCCGACTCTTTCAATAGCAAAATCACTTGTTTTTCTTTTTCGCTTTTTTCTTGGGCTTTGCAACACTGTAGCCGAATTTTCCAAGCTTTTCCCCAAGAGTAAAATACTCTCCATGTGAATATGCCACCAGATCAGCCTTCTTAAGGTCAAAGCGCTTATTTTCATCCATATATTGGTCGTCCACTGAAACGCCCACAACTTCAGCTATAAACAGATCGTGGGTTCCCAGCTCCACAACTGATTTCACCTTACATTCAATGTTTACAGGGCTTTCCGCAATTCCCGGAGCTGAGACATATGTAGATTTCTGTGGCGTAAGCCCCATCTCCTTGAACTTGTCATGATCTCTTCCCGAGCGGACACCGCACCAGTCTGTAGCTCTGGTCAGTTTTCTGGTGGTGAGATTTACCACAAACTCGCCGGTTTCCTTGATAATGTCATAGGAATACCTCTCTTTTCTCACAGATATAGACAGCATCGCAGGTGAACTGCACACGTTTCCGGCCCAGGCAACGGTGATAATATTCGGTTTTTCTCCTTCGCGCTGACAGCTGACCATAACCGCCGGAATTGGGTAAAGCATATTTCCGGGTTGCCACATTTCTTTTGCCATTTTATCTCCTTTAATATCTTTGATTTCAGGTAGCATCTACCTTAATCATTATTCTGATTTTATCTGAAACAAGGATTCTACAGCCTCTGCACTCATTTCTTCTGAAGGCATGAACTTATCGGAATCCATATATGCGTAAATGCTGCCAAGAAGCGCCCTTGCCTCAGGATATTTCTGCAGATTTTGAAGCCCCATGGAGGAGATCATAAGCTTTCCGCCCATGCACCTTACTTCCATAAGCTGTGTCATAGGGCGCAGATATGCGTAGCAGTCCATTTCAGTAACAATCGTATCCATATACTTTGGCAGAATGATTGCCCTCTGTGTCGCCATCGGCCACCACTGATAGTTGGTAAAGCCCTCTGTTGGGAATCCGAATTCCTTAAAGATCGGATGTCTATCGTCTATCAGCTGCCCCATCGCGCCCTCCTGATTCGGGAAAGTTCCCACCGACCAGAAGTCCGTTGAAAACTGGGCTTTAATTGAATTTGGCAGAGCTTCCTTTGTGGACGGAGGTGTAAGATAAACCTTTCCGCCCTTTGAAAGAACCTCTTTTGCCCTGTCATCAAAGCACTCCGTCTCGTAAATTCCCTCAGGCCTGATTGGCGCTTCACAGCTGTATACCCATACAGGATATGTATTTGATATATCGCATCCGCTTATATTCAGCTCCAGATTAAAGCGGGTGTTCTTCTTAACCTCGCCAAGGTCGATGCAGATATTTCCTGCAATTGTCAGATCCCCTGCAGGATACGACTTGTCTGATGGCTTCTGTCCGGGCTTACCTTTAGCACTGCCCTCCGACGTCTCTACAGCACCCTCAGAGGCCACTGCGCCCCTTGCAAACTCGCTGCCATCCTCTGCTACAAGTTTCCAGTTAATCTTTCCGCAAATATCATCTTTCCCGTAATTTGCAACCTTGATCTCAGCCTTGAAGGCTTCCCTATTAGTATAAGTATATTTTGGGAAAAGAGCCAGCACAGCCGATTCTCTAAAAAATGAATTAAACCTTTGAGGCTTTGCAAAATCAAAGGGTTTCTTCTGAAGGTGCGTATTCAACATACCCACCAGAGCAGTCCCCTGCCCCGGAAAATCCTGAAGTCCAAGGAGAGAAATCCCTGACATGCTCTTTGTCCTCATCACAGCTTCAACCTCTTCTCTGTAGGACAAAAGAGAAATCTCGCCGGTGGCATTTACTCTTTTTTTCCACTCCTCATCTGTTATTCCCAGTTCTTTTACCCTGTCTCTTACTATAGCAAGATTGTCAGCCCTGGTAACCCCTTTAAACGTCTCTATCTCATCAAAGTCAGGCAAAATCTCATACTGACCCACCTCAAAACTAAAGACCGGCTTATTATACTCTTTTCTAAGGTCTTCCATCACATATTCAAAATCAAAGTCCGATGAAGCATAGCGTGTATTGAAAATGCCCTTTGTGCCTGACTCTCGGATATGTCTGTCCTTGTAACGGGCAGAGGTAAAGAAGTCACTTTCGCTGTCAGTGCCGTTTGCGCCGTAAAAATTATTGGAACCCCAGGCAAAAAGTCTTGTCTTGTCCAGTCTGTGAGCGATATCCAGGAGTCTGTGCATCTCTCCTATTCCGGCGTCATCAGCCTGCAGCTCATTTCCCCAGGTAAGCATCACAAATGAAGGGTGATTGCCATAGGTACGCAGTATCTCCCTCATCTCTGTCTCATAGTAGCGTCTGCTCTCCTCTGTTCCAAAAGCCTGCCTTGGATTCCAGTGCGAAAGCTCCGGCTGCATCAATACCCCCAGTTTATCCGCAGCCCTGAATGCTGCCTCAGGAGGGCACCAGGAATGGAATCTCAGGCAGTTAACTCCATATGCTATATATGTTTTAACAATTTTTTCCCAGCTTACCTCATCCATCGGCGGATGCCCGGTTTCAGGGAAATATGCGCAGTTTGCTTCGCTTCTTAAAAAGATTCTCCTTCCGTTCAGCGTTAGTCTCCCTTCCTCATCATAGGAAAAAGATCTGACGCCAAAATTTGCCGTATACTCGGAAAGAGGCTCCCCATCTGTATTTGATCCATCCATAACACTTACCTTTACAGTTTGAAGCCTTCCCCTGTATTCGTCCCATTTATTGTTAAGAGCATCCTCATTCAGTGCAATTCTTGGAAGTCTGACCGTAACTGTCCCGCTTTCATCACCAAGTCCTGCGCCAATGCCTCTAAACGCTTCATCCTTAGCAAGACATTTTCCGGATACTTTCACCGTCACATTGTCCGTCTCTTTACCAAGACAGAGTTCGACTGCTATCTCCAGCTCTTTTCCCATAGGATAAACAGTGACACCAGAAATGAAAGTCTGTTCCTTCTCTTCAATAAAGATATTCCCGATGATTCCGTTCCAGTTTGTCTGGGACTCGTCCGTGGCTGCTGATGAAAAAACAATATCCCTGTAGGGAAGTCCCGGATATGAGTTGTCCGATGTAAGCTCAATCCTGCATCCGCTGCGGAGCTTTCCTGTAACCTCAAAAACATAAGGAGTGCTGAGGCTCCCGGAAATACACTTTATCGGTGAATCGTCTATTTTAAGTGAAAGAGCTCTTGCTCTCTCTGCCACAAGAAAATAGCGCTTTCCGGGCTTTATCTGTTCATTAAAAGTCCTTGAAAAGCGGGCAGGTCCTTCATAGGTATAATTTCTGGTAAGCCTGGAGGTGATGACCTTGGTTTCCTCCATGGTCTTATTCAGCTTCTTGTTTCTGTCCTCCACATCGGGGTGCCAGGGCTTTGCAACTATATCCGGATCTCCCACCTTGTTTTCATCTAAAGTTCCCGGTAGAAATGCCTTGATTTCACTTTGTTTTTCTGTAGATAAATTCCACTCTCCGCTCAGATCAAATCTCATCTTTTGCCTCTTTCCTCATTCACTTTGAATTTATCGTGCTGATTGCTTGATTCCGTTTCTGTACTCTAAAGGCGTCATCCCTGTCCTCTTTTTAAAAGAGCTGCAGAATGCACTTTCATCCTTGAATCCGGCCATCTGTGCCACTTCTACAATCCCTGTATTGGAAGAAGCCAGGTAATACTTCGCTGAAGCTATCCTGGTTTCAATCAGGAACTGGTGCGGTGTCATGCCCACCTTTTTCTTGAACGCCCTCACAAAATAGTATGGCGACAGATGTATCATTTCAGCTAATGAATTTAGTGAAATATCTTCGCTAAAATGCTCATTTATATATGAAACAACCTTCTTGAAGGAATCTGATTCGCCGCTCTGTCCATTACTTTCGGGATTCATCAGAATGTTCATCAAAAGATGCAGGTAGACAGAATACTCACCTTCTGTCTCCTTCTTTTTCCCCGAAAGCCCGTAAAATATACTCTCCAAAAGAGTTCTGATCTCAGTCTCCCGCAAAGTGGTTATAATATTTCCCTTCTCTTCTATGACGGCATTAAAAAAATCCGAAGCCGCCTTTCCGTCAAAATGCGCCCACAGAACCTGAGCACCCTCTCTGCTTCCGTACTCATGACGCTCATAGCAGTTAATTAGAAGGACCTGACCCGGATAAACCTTGGTCTCTTTCCCCTCCAGCACAGCCTCAACAACGCCGCTCTCCACCAGAAGGATAAGAAAGCTGTCATACCGCTCCCTCAGTAAGTGATATCCGGGCATGTAAGTAAATCGCCCTGCCACTGTGGGGTATAGATAAATTCTCTCCGCCAGCTTGCTGGGCGTGTTAAAAAAATATTCTGAACTTAAATCTACAAGCTTCTCTTCAGATTTCATAAATTACCCTGCCCCGAATTATTTTTCCCTTTTAACAATAACAAAAACCCTCTCCTGTGTACAGAGCAATATTTTTATATATTAAGTCAAATTTGTCTAATGATATTCCGTAATTTACTGGATATTATAGATTGTATAAGGCAACAATATTTTTCTAATTATACGAATTATTGAATACATAAAATAACTTTTTTAAAGCATTTTTCACGATCAGGGAGACAGCCATGGAAAGAGTGAATATCTGGGAAGAAACTGTAGTAATACCAACCTATGAGGTGGGAAAGGCGGATAAAAATCCTATGTTCCTTGAAAAGCGCGTATACCAGGGAAGCACAGGTAAAATCTATCCTTATCCGTCCACCAACGAGATCAGTCGAGTAAAAAAGGATAAGAAATGGAATGCGGTTTTCCTTGAAAATGAGTATCTGAAGATAATGATTCTCCCTGAATTGGGTGGAAGGATCCAGCGCGCTCTGGATAAAACCAACAACTACGATTTTGTTTACTATAACAGAGTCATTAAGCCTGCCCTTGTGGGTCTTACAGGCCCCTGGATATCAGGCGGAATTGAATTTAACTGGCCTCAGCACCACAGACCGACCACCTACAGCCCTGTGGATCACAAGATTATTGAAAACAGTGATGGAAGCATGTCTCTTCTGGTAGGGGATGTGGACCAGATGTACGGTACAAAGGTAGTGACAAAGTTCACTCTATACCCCGGAAAAGCCTATATCGAGATCACCGGCCAGCTTTACAACAGGACTCCTCTTCCGCAGACGTTCCTGTGGTGGGCAAATCCTGCCGTGTCAGTAAATGACCACACACAGTCCATTTTCCCGCCCGACGTACACAACGTCTACGACCATGGCAAAAGAGCTGTCTCACGCTTTCCTATTGCAACAGGCGAATACTACAAGCATGATTACAGCGAAGGTGTAGATATTTCCCGCTACAAAAATATACCTGTTCCCACTTCCTACATGGCTGAAAAGTCTGACTATGACTTCGTCGGCGGCTATGATTACCAGAAGAAAGCCGGTCTTCTTCACGTGGCCGACCATCACATCTCTCCCGGCAAAAAACAGTGGACCTGGGGATGTGGCGACTTTGGAAAAGCCTGGGACAGAAACCTTACAGATGAAGACGGTCCTTATATTGAGCTGATGACCGGCATGTTCTGCGACAACCAGCCTGATTTCACATGGCTAAAGCCCTACGAGGAAAAGGTGTTTAATCAGTACTTTATGCCTTATAAAGCTGTTGGTCAGGTCAAAAATGCCAGCATCCATGCGGCACTGAATATAGAAAAGAAAGATGATTCTCATCTTTATATCTGTGCCTATGCCACAGAAAAATATAAGGATGCACAGATAGTTGTTTTTTATGAGGGAAAAGAAATATTCAGGGAATCTGCAGTTCTTTCTCCTGTTGATATCTACGAAAAGGAGCTTTCTCTTGATACTCCAAACGAATACAAAGTAAGAGTCTGTGTCATATCAAACGGAAAAGAGCTTGTATCCTATGTGCCAAAAGATCAGGGAATCCCTGAATTTGCTGAGCCTGCCAAGGCTGCTCTTCTTCCAAAGGAAATAAAGACAAATGAAGAGCTCTATCTAACAGGACAACATATAGAGCAGTACAGGCATGCAACCTGGCTTCCCGATCCCTATTACCTTGAGGGTCTTGAGAGAGACCCTGATGATACCAGAATAAACAACGCTTACGGCCTTCTTCTCCTCAGAAGAGGCCGGTTTGAAGAATCGGAAAAATACTTCAGGACAGCCATAAAGCGCCTTACAAAAATGCACCCTGCTCCTTACGATGCTGAACCCTACTACAATCTTGGTCTGTCTCTTTTTTACCGGGAAAAATATGACGAAGCCTACGATGCTTTCTACAAAGCCTCATGGACCAATGAACTGCAGGAGATGTCCTTCTACTATCTGGCTGCAATTGCTTCAAGAAGAGGCGAATATGAACTTGCCCTCTCCTTCGCAGAATCCGGCCTTGTTAAAAACAGCCATAACATAAAGGCAAGAGGGCTTAAGGCTATGATTCTTCACAAGCTCGGAAGAGATGAAGAAAGCCTTGCCCGGATAGAAGAAAACTTAAAGCTGGATGCGTTTGATTATGTATCAAGATATGTGGGAATCTGCATTGCACACGGAAGCGGAGATGTACAGTCTCAGGAGCAGTTCACCTTGGACTTCCATGCTCTTACAAGAGACTTCCATGAGACATACCTGATGGTAGCTCGTGACCTGGCAGAAAGCGGCTTCTACCCGGAGGCAGTAAATGTCCTTAAGATGTATCCCGGCGATAAGCCGATGATACATTATTACCTTGGAAGCTATATATTAAAGTGTTTGCAGTTTCCTGCCTCTAAAGCCTCTTCGGTGTCACAACATGAGGATATATCTGAAATGTCAGCTGCAGCAGAGTTTAATCTGGCTGAGAGGAGTGATCCTTACTGCTGCTTCCCGAATAAGCTCGAGGATATTGCAGTTCTTAATGATGCTATTTCACATAATCCCGGCGGCGCCAAGGCTTACTACTACTTAGGGTGCCTAAATTACGATAAGCTATCCTTTGATAAGTCAATAGATCTCTGGGAGAAGTCCGCAGCTATCGATGCCACCTATCCTACGCTTCTTCGCAATCTCTCGATTGCTTACTACAACAAGCGCGGGGATAAAGACAAGGCAAAAGAGTGCATTGAAAAGGCATTTGCTCTTGATAGATCCGATGCAAGAGTGTTCCTTGAGATGGATCAGCTCTATCAGCGCCTGAACGTAAGCCTTACGGAAAGACTGGATAACTATGAGAAAAACATATCTCTGATCGATAAAAGAGATGATCTCTACACTGAGTACGTTACACTTTTAAATACTCTCGGAGATTACAAGAAAGCACATGACAAGATAACTTCCCATAACTTCCAAACCTGGGAAGGTGCTGAAGGCAAAATAACAGCGCAGTTTAAGCTCAGTCTGTTCATGCTTGCCAAGGATGCATATTCATCTGCAGATTATTTGAAGGCAAAAGAGCTGCTTGAAGAAGCACTGTCCTATCCCGAAAATCTGGGCGAAGGAAGACTGGAAGGCACCAAGGACAACAACCTCTACTATCTCCTTGGGCTTACAGAAGAAAAGCTCTCACAAGACATTGGCATATCAGCAGAAGAAAAGCATCAGCTCCTTTCAGCGTCTCTTGAGCACCTACACGCCGCTACCCTTGGTGTATCAGAGCCTGCCGGAATGATGTACTATTACGATCAGCCCGCAGATATGATACTGTTCCAAGGTCTTGCCTATGAAAAACTCGGTGACAAAAAAGCTGCCAATAGTCGTTTCTACAAGCTCCTTGACTATGGCGAAAAGCACCTTAAAGACAAATTTGTCATGGACTATTTTGCAGTTTCCATGCCTGATATGTCAGTGTATGACTCCGACATGGATCTTAAGAACACTATGCACTGCTATTACCTTATGGGTCTTGCTGATCTTGGCCTTAAAAAGCGCAGTGAAGCTGAAAGCTGGTTCAGGAAAACACTGGAAGCGGACAACGGGCATCAGTTATCTAGAATATATATGTTATATAAATTATAAAATGTAATCTTGCAAAATAAAAAGCGGATTTTACGTCACTGACCATAACCAAGTTCTAAGATGTCATCAATACTGATTGCCCCGATATTCTCAAGGAGTATCTTGCGTTCAATCATATTGATCTTGTGAACAATCCCGGTTATGGTCTCGTATTTTCCGCCGTCCTTAAGCAAGTCAGGAACAAAATACGTCACTGAAACTTCAGGTTTTTCAGCGATGTGAGATGATATTTCCAAAAGCTTCATATCCAGTTCGCTCTTCATCTCTTCGCTAAGCTCGATTTTTCTTCCAGTTATCCTCGCAGCTTCATCAACCGCATCATCATAACCTGTCAGAGCTGCAAAAGGCGCAAACTGAGCAGCCCTGTTTTCAAGAGGCATCGGAAGATGATGCCTTGATACAGGTCTTTCCATATGAATAATATCGTCATACTTTCCGCTCATGCTTTCTACAGTCTTTATCTTCCTAAGCTTTATGTCCACCGATCTGGCGGTTTCTGTCCCGCCCTGTGGCTCCTTCTTCAAAGGAGAGGCCCTTCAAAATCGCATTTTTCCCAAATTTCTTCTGTATCTGCAGGGTTGCTTCCTGGAGAGCCTTCTCTTTTTCCAGCTTCTTTTTTCTCTCTTTTTGCTCCTCATCCCGCTTGGAATAATCCACAAAAAGACTCATCTGCTCAAAGCCGGAGCTTTCTTCCTGCCGTTCTTTTGCCTGAGCTTCGCTTATCACATGTACAGCTCCAACATTAAGCCTTCTTATGAGAAGGTCTGAATTAACATGTTCATCATAAATCTTAAGTACTGCATCCGTGATAAGTCTGGAAAGGCAGGTAAATTCTCCAAGATTCTCACTTCCGTGCGCATGCTCCGGAACACTTCTTCCATAGAAATCTGTGGTAACTTTTCCTTTGTATTTTTTTCGAATTTCCGGATTATCCAGACTCTCTCTGTCATATCCCACATCGAGGACGACAAGGTCTGTTACCTGACCCGTATCCATAAGTTCCATTGCCAGAGCATCAGCCATCTCCGCCACTACAATTCTTGCCTTGTCTGCGGTATATGCACAGTGCAGAACCTGCCCCTGACTTAAGCTGTTGTTATCCGGTTTATAAGCCTTTATCAGTTCCATGGTACAAGGCTCATACCCCCAGGCATGATCAATAAGCAGTTCTGCATTGATTCCGAAGGTCTTGTATAAAAGATCTTCATTGTAAAAATCCCTGTCTCCACCGAGGCTGCACCTTGCAATGTCGCCCATTGTATATAATCCAAGGGCAGAAAGTTTCCTGGCATACCCTCGTCCAACTCTCCAAAAATCAGTAATGGGCTGATGGTCCCAAAGCTTTTCTCTGTAGCTGATTTCATCAAGCTCTGCAATCCTAAGGCCGTTTTCATCAGGTTCAACATGCTTTGCCATCACATCCATGGCGACCTTGCACAGGTACAGATTAGTGCCGATTCCTGCCGTAGCAGTAATTCCGGTAAGCTCAATGACATCCTGTATCATCTGTGATGCCATCTGCCTCGGCGTTTTCCCATAGGTTCCAAGGTATTTTGTCACATCAATAAAAACTTCATCAATGCTGTAAACGTGCACGTCTTCCGGTGCCACGTACTTAAGATAAGTCTGATATATCTGTGTACTTATCTGCATATATCTTGCCATGTGAGGAACTGCCGCAATGAAAGAGAGCTTAAGAGAAGGATTGTGCATCAGCTCCTCATCATCATCGGATTCACCGGTAAACTTTCTTCCCGGTGCTTTTCTTAAACGCTCCCTGTTTATCTCTTCAACTTTTTGTTCCACTTCAAAAAGCCTGGCTCTGCCGGGAATGCCCCATTTCTTGAGGCTCGGCGAAACTGCCAGGCATATTGTTTTACTGGTCCTGCTTCTGTCGGCCACTACCAGATTAGTAGTAAGCGGATCCCTGCTTATATCCTGACACTCCACAGAAGCATAAAATGACTTTAAATCAATTGCGATATATGAATTCTTTCTTGCATCACCCATACAATAATTTTACCAAATAGCATGACTGATACAAGAACTTAAGGATTAATAGTTCATGATCTTCTGAAGCATATCCATCTGATCACCGCAGTATTTCGTATATACACCGGACATAGCTTCCCTGAATCTGGCTTTTTCGGAAGCCGATATCTCAATCACCGTAATTCCGCTGGATTTCGCAACTTCTCTGGATATCTTTTCCCTGTCCTCCCAGAGTTGCCTTTCGTATACAGCAGATTCTTTTGCACACTCAGTTATTATGTCGCGGTCCGAATCAGTCAATTTATTCCATATTGTCTTTGAACATATCTGAAGCTCCGGAACTCTTATATGTTCATCAACAGTGTAATATTTGGCCACTTTATAATGTTTCATGGCTTCATAGGAAGGCCAGTTGTTTTCAGCGCCGTCAACAAGCCCCTGCTCAATGGCAGAATATACTTCCGAATACACGATTTTGTATGGATTTGCTCCCAGTGCGGAAACCATATCCGCCATCATGTCAGATTCCTGAACTCGCATATTCATACCCTCTAAGTCTTCCAGAGTTCTTATCGGCCTTACACTGTAGAAATTTCTTGCTCCGGCATCATACCAGGAAAGCCCTACAAGTCCTGCATCTTCAGGCTTTCGTAAAAACTCATCCCCAAGCTCTCCGTCAAGGACTCTCCACATATGCTCAGAACTTGTATAAAGATATGGCATCTGCAGCACGTTCATCTCCGGTACAAATTCAGCCAGCTGTGACAAAGATACTCTGGCAAAAGCCACTCCGCCGTAGCTCATCTGCTGTATCACATCGTGTTCACTTCCCAGTTCGGCATCATACTTTACAAGGATCTTTATCCTTCCGCCGGTTCTCTCATATACCAGATCAGCAAATCGGTATGCCCCCATCGTAGTGGGATAATCGCTGGTCTGGTTCTCAGCGTACAAAAGCACGTACTCAGGCGGGTTACTCACTTCTTTTCCGGATTTAAATATGAGGAGCGAAATGCTCAGAGCCACTGTCACTATCAGTACCAGCGCAATTATGATAATCAGTACTTTTCTTTTCATGACACGATCACTCCACTTCTGTACTCGCTTGGAGTTTTTCCGGTTTTTCTCTTAAACAGTCTGGTAAAATAATTGGCATCGCGATATCCGGCTTTTACACTGATATCTTTAATATTGATCTCCGGATCTGCCAGAAGCTTTTTGGCAATATCAATCCTGAAATCATTCAAATATGCAATAAAATTCATGCCGAAATTCTGTTTGAAAAGCTTGCAGAAATAAACATCCGAATAGCCAAATGTTCCAGCTATATCCTGAAGGGCAATATCTTCCGTGTAATTGTCCTCTATGTATCCTCTGACATTCTTGATAAAAACATTGGGAGAATCACTGTCCTTCGCGCAATAAGCACAATCTACGTCAGGAACATTAACCTCTTCCCCTGCGCACTCGCTGTCTGAATAGGCATTTTTCTCCTGTGTCTGTCTCTCTTTTGCCGCATCGCAAAGCATAAATGCCTGCTCTAGCACATTTATAAGGTCCTCATCAGATCCGGGTTTTAAAAGATAATCCAGCGCTCTTACTTCAATAGCTTTCTTGGCATAGCTGAAATCATCATATGCTGTAAGAAAAATGATCCTCGCATTGTTATATCTGCTTCTTATGGCTTTTGCCGCCTCAAGCCCATTCATTCCGGGCATCGCTATATCAAGGATTGCAATCATGCAATCATTTTCTTCATAAAGATCCACAGCCTGAAGTCCGTTTTCCGCAAGAAAAACCTCCACCTGATCAGGGAAAAAACTGTTTATTTTTTTGTTGACGACCTGACGCTCTATTGGTTCATCATCTGCCACAAGAATTCTGTATTTTTCCACTATTCGTTAACTCCTTGTAAAGGAATACTTATCTGAATGGTTGTTCCCTCTTCTTCCTTACTGTTGATCTCAAGACTTCCGTCTTCATACATGGCCCTTATCCTTCGGCTGACATTTCCAAGGCCTATGCCGACAATATCGGCGTCTATAGCCGTATCTTCTCCAACCTGAAGCTGCTTTCTGACTTTCTCAAGCAGCTCACTATCCATGCCTTTTCCGTTATCTGAGATATCGATAAGCAGTCTGTCATCCTTACTGCGTATCCATATAGTGATCTTTCCGCCCTCAACTTTAGGCGAAATACCGTGGATAACAGCATTTTCCAAAAGCGGCTGAAACGTAAAGGTCGGCACAATAAATCTGTTCTCGTCCACTTCGCAGTTGATCTCAAATTCAACTCTTGCTCCGAATCTCATCTTCTGGAGGTACATGTAATCCCGGGAAATCTTTAGTTCCTGTGACAAAAGAGCTTCCGTTGCCTGTGTCTTTAGATTATATCTAAAAAGAGAACTCAGAGCTTCAGTCATCTGTTCAGTAGTTGTAGCCCCCTCCAGATTTGCTGTTCCGGCTATTACATTTAGGGTATTAAATAAAAAGTGGGGATTTATCTGGCTTTTCAAGAGCTCAAGATTCATGGTTTCAAGCTGTTTCTCGATCTCCAGCTTTTCCATTTCCTGCTCATGAAGCTGATCAAGAGCCTCTCTTTTTTCTTCCATGGCCTTGATATACTCGCCCGTAGCGAACTTCATCTTATTAAAGGCGGCAACCATGTCGCCAAGTTCGTCCTTATTCTCAACCTCCACGTCATCGATGAAAAAGTCATTTCCTGCAATTCGCTGGGACGCGTGAGCAAGTTTAAGTACCGGTTGTGTCACGCTTCTGTTGAGCATTTTCGACACATATAAAATCAGTATAAAAATCAGGATACTTAAGCCGGCAATTATGAATGGCACCCTGAATACCACAGGAAGAAGCAGCCGATAATTCTCATTTCCGTCAATCAAAGTAGAATCCACAAATCTCCGGGCATATTCAGCAAGATATTTCTGCATACTGTACACGTCATAAAGTTTGGAAACGTAAACGCTTTCCGAATTGTGGTCCGTTATTACCTGATTTCTGTAACTGCAATAAACTTCATAAGCAGCTTGAAGCGCCTGCAGCTGCGCAAATCTGTTGTCGCCAAGATGGGCATAGTCCAGCGGAACAGCATATATAGCGTTGTAGGTATCCGTCTTACTTTTTTCCCACAACTTCTCATCCACATCGCCGGTATCCCTGATATATCCGTCAAAAGCATCTATTTCATTGTTTATGGCAGTTACTATCTCACCGCTGGCGGAGTTGTCGTCCATGATCTGGCTAAATTCAATAACAAAAAGTTCTATTACCCAGACGTCAAACAACAGCGCAGCGGTAATAGCCACAAATGCGCTTACAGTAAACACCCTTATTTTGTTTTTAATGGTGAGGGTTTCCCAAAGTGTTCTTATTTTTTCCATAAATTCAAAGAAAAAGCAGCGTTATAGTTATGAAAATAATTATAACGCTGCCCATTTGTAAATTCTATTAGAACTGTGCTCTGATTTTGGCGCAGAGGAAGTTGTAGAATTCATCCTTCTCCTGTCCCAGGACTCTGTCTGTAAGCATGTATCCGTGCCTGTCGTCCGACATGATAACAATCATGTTCTTCTGTTTTATAGCATTTTTAATCCTTCTCCAGGGCATATTTTCACTCTTTTCCCCGGTTGTAACCTTAACACCGCGGTCACTAAATGTCAGTTCCAGATCCTTTGGCATATCGTCCAGCTGTTTTGCGCTCATGCCAAACACAGCAAGGGGCTGAATTATCGGGAAAAGAATACATCCAAAAAGCATCAACGTTCTGAGAAAGTCCGAAGTTGTTCCCCAAAATCTAAGTGCCAAAAGAATCATTGTCACGGTAAATACTATATTAACTATCCCGGCAGGTGTTCTATAGGTGCGTCTCATGGAGATACGCCACAGATCAGCTGCCTTTACATCACTTTTAAACTTATATTCCATACAAAGTCCCTACATTACAAGTTCTGTTTACTTCATCAAAAGATTTGGAAGGAACATACTGATCTCCGGAATAAAGGTAAGGAGCATCAATACAATTAGCATGCACAGATAAAATGGAAGTGTAGCCTTTACCACCCTCTCCATCTTAACCTTACCAACCGCAGAACCGATGAAAAGAACTGCGCCTACAGGAGGTGTCAGAAGTCCGATACCACAGTTAAGTACAATCATTATACCAAACTGAATAGGGTTGATGCCAATTGATGTTGCGATTGGAAGAAGGATAGGTGTTGCGATCAGAATGATCGGAGCCATATCCATGATACATCCCAGCACCAAAAGGATCAGGTTCAAAAGAAGTGCTATAAGGATTGGATTCCTTGTAAGTCCGATGATTGCATTTGCTGCAAGATCCGGTACATGAAGCGTTGTCAGGCAATATCCGAAGATACTTGATGTGGCAATAAGGATAAGAACAATTGAAAGTGTGTCGATACACTGTTCAAGAGTCTTCCATACACCCTTAAGGTCAAGTCCTTTGTAGATGAATACGCTGACGATAAGGCTGTAGATAACAGCGATAGCAGCTGATTCGGTTGCCGTAAACACACCGCCTACAACACCTACAACTACGATAACTACTGCAGCCAGCGCCCAGAAAGATATTCCAAGCTGCTTAACAAAAACTTTAAAGCTAAATGCATCTCCCTTAGGATAATGACGTCTCTTTGAAATAATATAAGAGCCTATCATTAGGGAAGCTGCCAGAAGTGCTCCCGGTATATATCCGGCCAGGAACAGACTTCCGACAGAGATTCCTCCTGCGCTCATAGCATAGATGACCATATTGTGACTGGGAGGAACAAGAAGGCCCTCACAGGAGGAAGTTATTGTAACCGCTGTTGAAAAATCATCATCATATCCCTGCTCCACCATCATGGGAATAAGGATACTCCCAAGCGATGCTGTATCTGCAGCCGCTGAACCGGAAATACCTCCGAAGAAGTAGGATGCCACAATATTTACCATGGCCATTCCGCCGGTCATCCAGCCTACGCAGGCATTTGCCAGATCTATCAGTTTTTCCGAAATTCCGCCGGTACCCATGATACAGCCCATGGTGATAAAGAACGGAACAGCCATTAAGCTGAATGAACTGATTCCCTTTACCATCTGCTGGCAGACAGTAGTAAGCGGAAGTCCCTGATACAGAAGGCAAAAGATTGATGACAGCGCTACAGCATACGCAATCTGAAATCTTAAAAAAATCATCACGAGAAAGCTTATCAGCAATATCGCAATGGCAGTTGTATTTGCAGTCATGCTTTCTCACCCTCCTTTACAAAAAAACTTTTGATATGGTTGTAGATTGCTTCCAGCTCGAAGATGATCATAGCAAGTCCGGCTACCGGAATAGGAAAATACATCCAAAATCTTGAAAGTTTCGGAAGGGATACATAAGTTCCCTTGCTGCCGATGGTCATAGCATATTTCCAGCCCACTGTAAGCATTACAATTGCCAGTCCCATGACAAATGCATCGGCTACAAGATCTAATATTCTAATTACATTTTTAGGCAGATAAACATCAAATGCCGTCATACGAATATGAGCACCGCGTCTTATCGCAAGAGCCGCTGACAAAACTGCCATATAGGACATAAGTGTCAAAACTATCTCCTCGCTCCAGGCCGGATCAGGTACGAAAGAAACATATCTTCCAAGTACACTCATACTGGTTATAAGTATGTCGGCTATCAGAAGGAGCTTACAAATAAGAAGCATTACTTTATAAGTCACATCATACAAGGGTTTTATCTTATCCACCGCTTTAAAGAAAGAATTCATGTCCGGTTCCTCTCTGTACGGTTATTTATTCAAAGTCAGTCGGCACAGAGCTTGTACCAACTGACTTTCATTTATTACTTCATGTCTACTATCTTCTGGTAGTAGTCTTCAAGGCCCTTGATATTCTCTTCAATTACAGGCTTAACAGCATCCTGCCAAGGTGTGATGTCATCAACTTCGATAATGTTAACGCCATCTGCCTTGAGTTCCTCAAGAACTGCATTTTCCTTATCCTCGGAGATTGAACGGTTGTACTCAGAAGCTGCTTTTCCTGCTTCTACGAGAATGTTCTGCTGCTCTTCTGAAAGCTTGTTCCAAGCCTCGTCTGTGATGATAACCTGGATAGCACCAAGTGTGTGTCCATCAAGGATCATGTAAGGAGCAACTTCAGGGAATGCATTTGACTTGTAGTTAGCAATAGGCTGCTCAGCACCGTCAACAACACCTGTCTGAAGTGCGGAATAAAGCTCACCGAAGCTCACAACTGTAGGAGATGCACCAAGTCCCTCAACAAGACCATTCATAACCGGGTCATTTGAAACACGGATCTTCTTGCCCTTAAATGATTCAATTCCTGAAATCTCATATGATGTAAAGAAGTGACGGAAGCCTTCCTCTCCATAGAAAAGTCCTCTTACACCGCTGCCGTTCTCTGATGGCTCCTGAAGGAATTCCTGTGCAAGATCTGATGTTGCAAAGTTCCAGAAATGATCACGGCTTGTGAAGATGTATGGAAGTGAAAGAAGCATTGACTTCTGTCCGCCATAGCTTGTAAGAGCGAAAGCAGAGATACGGGACATATCGATTGTACCGCCGCCGCCAAGCATTGTATCAAGAACGTCATTCTCAGATCCAAGAACACCGCTTGCCTGAAGGTCGATGATGATAGAACCGTTTGATCTTGCCTCAACCTCTTCCTTGAACTTCTGGTCAGTCATACCAACAATAGTATCAAGAGGGTTAACCTCTGCCATTACGAGTGTGATGGCATCTGCTGCAGGTGTAGTTTCTGCTGCTGCAGTCTCTGTGGTCTCAGCTGCAGATGCTTCTGTCGATGCCTCTGTTGTTGTAGTCTGTGTTGTGGTAGTTGTCTCAGGAGCAGTCACGCCGCAGGCTGTCATTGACAGAACGGTTGCTGCAGTGAGTAATACAGATAAAAATCTTTTTTTCATTACAAAACCTCCCTTTGTTTTTGTGCGCAGAAAGCGCAAGATTAAATAGTATTGCCAGACCCATACCTGACAATGCAATTATATGCTGGAAGGGGCTTACAAAAAAATCGGACATTCTTATCATCGGGTAGCACATTTTTAACATACTCTTTTCACCGCCTTATAACTTCATTATTCTAGGTTATAATTAAGTGGCAAAAGAAATTTCGATAGAAGTTTGGGAGGTAAATTATGAACGCTAATGTAGCTATCAGATCAGAACAGAAATTGCAGGATCTTGGAGGCGGCGTAAACCGCAGAGTTTTAGCCTATAACAAAGATCTTATGACCGTTGAGGTTATTTTTGAGAAGGGAGCAGAGGGGTCAACACACACCCATCCACACACCCAGTGCACCTACGTATTGTGCGGCAAATTCGAATATTCAGTAGAAGACGAAACTGTTGTACTTGGCGCAGGCGACTCTATAGTTGTTCCTCCGAATCTGCCTCATGGCACAGTATGTCTGGAGGCAGGCACTCTTATAGATACTTTTACGCCAATGCGTGATGATTTTATTAACGAATAAACTTTTTCTAAATTATGATAACGATGTGATTCGATACCTCACCTTATTGTTATAATATAAGGTGAGGTATCGTTTCATGAGCAAACAAAACGGACGTAAAAATACTATAATGTTTCCGCTCCTTTTACTCCTCATTACTGTAATACTGACAGTCTTTGGGAGCGCTTTGTTCATAGACCCTGCAACATCCGTTAGCCGGCTTGATAAAGGCTGGTCTGTTACTTATGGGGATTTAACATATTCAGACGTTTCTCTTTCCGAACTGACTTTTGATAATCTGAAAAAAGGCGATCTGATCACTATATCCAATACGATTCCTGCGCGGGATATTTATTCTCCAACACTCATGTTCAAGAGCATCAGTGCCACAGTAGATGTCATGGTTGATGGCACATACATTTATTCATTTGGACATTTGTATGATGATATGAAGAAAATGGTTCCCAAAAAGCTTCATCTCATCGCGCTTGATGATATGACTTCAGCACATTCCCTGACGATCATGCTCAAAATTACGGACAATAATGCATCCAGGTATCTGAATCCAATCTATACCGGAAACCGGCGTGAACTTATAAGAAACATATTGCAGCAACAAAGACTGTCTGTTTTTATCGGCGGTTTTCTTATGATGTATGCATGTCTTCAGATAAGCCTTGAAATATATCTGTTCCTTACCCGTCAAAAGAACAACACCATGCTCTATGGTGCGTTTATATCTCTTACTTTCGGCTTCTACACTTATGCATGCCGGGATATTTTCAGCATAACAACGGACAATGACTATTTCTTCTCCATGGTGGAATACATTTCGCTGTATCTCTTACCACTGTCCATCAGCCTTTTGTTTCATTCAACACATCCGAAGGTAGCGTTTTTTCAACAACGTATAATCCTCATCGTCAACATAATCGCGCCTGTAATATACTGTATACTTCACGCCGCAAACATTGTTCATCTAAACGCTTTTATCAGTCATATAAAAATTATTTGTTTAGTGGAAACTATTGTGATCACCCCTCCGCTTGTGGCAAATACTCTGAAAACACATCGGGAAAAGGTCAAATCCGAAACCTATACGGATGTCGATGCTGATTATTACCTTTTAATCGGTTTTGTCATCCTGATATTCTTTGCTTTGGTGGAAATAGCAAAAAGCACGTTAGACAGGCTGCATCCGTACAGTATTAACTTTTTCTCCAACACGAGCTTTTTGACGATAGGTGCCCTATACTTCGTAGTATGCCTGTTTATCTACTATTTTTTCCATGGCATCGATCATATGAATACTCAGTTCCTTAAAGAGCATCTTGAAGGTCTTGCCTATACCGATTCCCTTACTGGACTGATGAACCGCGCCAAATGCATGCAGAGTCTGGCATCCCTCAGCTCCCCATACGCCATCGTAAGCCTTGATATGGACAGACTAAAGTTTATTAATGACAACTATGGTCACAACGAGGGAGATAAAATGATAAAAACCTTCGCCGACCTTCTGACCAAGGCCTTTGATAAAGCTTCAATCGTAGGCAGAACCGGCGGAGATGAATTCCTTGTGGCTATTGAAAATCCAAGTGCAACAATCTGTGACGAATCAATACAAACGCTCAATCGGCTCATGTCCGATTTTAACAAAAGCAGCAGCGAAAAGTTTACTTTGTCGGCCTCAGCAGGCTATGCATACAGCTATGAGGATAAAGACGGTAAGCTTGAAAATGTTTTTTATCTTGCAGACGCAAGGATGTATAAGATAAAGGAGGCGCATCATGACTAAAAAAATCCTTTGTCTTCTTATTTCCTTTGCAGCTTTCATAGGCCTTATGACTGTAGGACAGGCCATCTTCAAACCTGCTGACCTTGAAAAAGTCTATGTCCTTAACGATGGCTGGAACGCCCGTTACAACGGAAGAGAATTTACGGATATTAAGCTCTCGGATCTGAGAGACCTTATCGGTACTTCCACCAGAAAGGGCGACGTCATCATGTTGTCCAGATATGTCAGCAGCTTGAAATATCACACTGCCCCCACTCTCATTTTTGAGTCAAAATTTAGCGCCTGGAGAGTAAGTTACAATGGAAATATCATCGCTTCAAGCCATTTTGACGACATCTTAAAAGGCAATTTCATAGGTTGTGAAAACAATTATATTTCCCTGCCTGCCACTGACACCAGCGCCCTGATAGGCATTGAGCTTACAGTTGCTGAAGACGGTGCATACAACTATTTTATGCCGGTAATTTATGGCAGTTATAAAGATGTTGTACTGTACATTGTTTACAACAACCTATTTATAGTGATATGTTCTGTATTTTTGATAATTTTCGGAATGCTATTCTTCCTGATTTCTATGGGATTCAGAAGTACACTTATAGAGATAAATGTGCAGATTTTCTCATCACTTCTTTATATCACGCTGGGAATCTGGTTCCTTACCCAGTTTAAGATGCTTAATCTGTTTCTGGATACCTATGGGCACCAGACTGAACTGGAATATATTTCACTGTTCCTGACTGTTCCTTTCATGTATCTGGTTATAGGATGCACTCAGAAATCCATAAAGAACAAGCTGTTTTTGACCTTTTCGATTCCGGGAAGCATCATTGCGCTTTTGCCGATAGCCCTGCATGCGTTCAATGTCATACATATGAATGAGTACCTGCTTATATTCCAGATTGACGCAATCATAATGTGCCTGTTCATGATAGTGACTCTGATCAAAAACATTATAGAAAAAAACATTGCTCCTTCCCAGACAATACAGCTTGCCGGCCAGACTATACTTGCCGCCTCATTCATTTTTAATGTATTTTTCTACTATCTGGAACTGGCAGGCTTATCAGAACAGATAATGCTCTCAAAACAGGCTGTCCCCATGGGTGCCATGTGCATGGCTTTTGCTACGCTCATCAACTATTATGTGTATATTTCAGAAACCTTTGCCAGGAAAAAAGAAACCGAGTCCCTCGCCCATCTGGCGTATGCCGACGGGCTCACTAACATCCCCAACAGATCCAGGTACGAAAAGTATATAAATGACCTGAATGAATCCGGCGAAGACTACTGTATCATCAGTATCGACCTAAATGGTCTTAAGACCGTCAACGACAATCAGGGGCATCTAATGGGGGATAAATACCTCAAAGAGTTCAGCAAGGTGCTTGATGATTGCTTCAGAGGAAAAGGATTTATCGCAAGAATAGGCGGCGATGAATTTGTGGCAGTCCTAAGCGGAATTTATATTACGCATGCTGATGAACTTATCAGTTCCCTGAATGATAAACTGAATTCTCTCAATGAAAAAGACCCAAGCATCCATCGAAGCGCTGCCAGTGGGTATGCATACAAGCACGAAGCTGTGGCAAGTGGTTGGAATGCTGCCTATCTTCTTGCAGACGAGCGTATGTATAAAAATAAGAGACATTAGCCCATTTGGACCGATGTCTCTTTTACTGTCTCAAAATAATTAAAGTACTATCTGACAACTTCTACCCTGTCAGGATAAAACCTTCGCAAAGTCATCCTTTGGCAGTGGCTTATAATAATAATAGCCCTGGATATAATCACAGTCAGCTTCCAAAAGAAACTTTAACTGTTTGTCAGTTTCAACACCTTCTGCCGTAACCTTTGCTCCCATAGCATGTGCCAGCTGTATGGTAGAAACAATAATAGCCTCTGCTTTATCATTTATGCCAATTTTCCTGATAAACCCAATATCAAGCTTTATAATATCAAAATCAAAGGTCTCCAGCATGGACAGTGAACTCATTCCGCTTCCGTAATCATCAAGCAGTATCTTTATACCTTCTTTTCGCATCTTGGTAAGATGATCAAGCGCCTTGGTTTCAAGATCTGCATAAGCCGACTCAGTCACCTCAAATCTTATCATTGACGGGTCAACATTATACTTTTTTATTTTTGGCAAAATCCCTTCAATAAAAGTAGCATCATAAAAATCAACCCTTGAAAGATTTATCGCGCAAGGAACTGCATTTTTTCCTTCTTTTATGCGCTCTGCGATAAATTCCAATCCACAATCCAGCATAAAGCTGTCCAGATATGACACCTTTCCTTCAGCCTCAACAACCGGGATAAAATCTCCCGGAGGTACCATCCCAAGATCCTTGTGTTTCCATCGTATCAACAGCTCAGCACTTACAATATCCCCGGTTTTTGCATCAACTATAGGCTGGAAGTAAGGTATAAATTCTTTCTCAGTCAGAGCACGTTCAAAATCAGAGAGCAAAAAGCGCTGTTTGACATAGTTTTCCTTCATCGTATCGTCATAATACGCATACAGCCTGTTATGTTTTCCGTCTTTGATGCTCTTTTCAGCAAGCTTTGCCCCCGCCAGGAGCTGCGTTATTTCTTTATGCGAATTTCTAATGGAATAAATGCCACAGCGTATCTCAAAATTGAACTTTTTGGACTCAATGATAAAAGCCTGATTGCACATAGATTTAAGATTCTTGTCCTTCAGGTTTTCATCAGCTGTAATAAGTACAAAGTGGTCACTTTCCAGCCTTCCCATCAACACAGGCTTAAGATGTTTTTTCAGGATATCTCTGGTCTTGAAGATTACAAGGTCGCCTTTCTGATCTCCAAAAAGCTCGTTTACGGCCTTAAAGCCCTTAACATTGGTATAAACAAGAGAATAGTGCTCTCCCTCCGGTATCTCAGAGATAAAGACCCTCGCCCTCTCCATAAATCCGATTCTGGCGTACTCGTCAGTCATCCAGTCATGATCCAGAAATGTTGTAATATCAATAAAACTGATCATAAACCAATCCGGATATCCTGGTACTTCCCTTACTCTGAGATTCTTGGCTCGGCGTCCATTTATGGTATCTACATGAATTGTCCTTACGTAATCACCTTTTTCTTCGAGTTCTTTTAAAATATTGGGAATTGTCACCTGCTCAATAACAGACTCTCTCTCCTCTTCAATAACCCCTTCCGAAAGTGTCCGTATAACATCACTGAATTTAAGTCTGCTTTTTTCAAAAAACTCTCTTATACGTTCGCTAAGGTAGTATACCTCACAGGTTTCATTCTCTTTGTGAACACCCACCACCATATCATAGCCATCAACAATTAACGTCTTTATGACAGTCTGCTCAAAATATCCCATAATAGGGACAATGATTCCCTGCTTAAGTGGCTTTGACTCACCATCTTCTATAATCTCACCGACACCGTTGAATATGGTTATTCCATCTTTTACCTTGAAATAACTACCATCAGTGACCATGTAAAATCTCCGTCCATAGCTGTCCGGAATAATGATATCGTTTATATAGTCCAGACCATCAAGCTTCATATTTTTCATGTATTCCAGATGTGGAATTATCTGAATATTAGTCAGATCAAGACCGTCGGAAAATCTGACAAAGTTGGGATCCGTGGCCTCTCCGTCAAACTCCGGCACAAGATAGGCATTGTATGCTGAATTTGATGAGCCGGCGCTTAAGGTAATGATAATGCCATCATAACCTGACAGTGCCGCTTTAAGTCCTATGGTCTTCATGTAGGCCAGCTGCGTTGGTGCATGACCACCGGCAAAGAACAGTACATTAGCTTTAGAAATCAGCTTTTTAAGCTCATCTCCGGACTCTCTCTTAAGTATCCTGACTTCTTTTACCGGAAGATCCGAATATTCAAAGGTATCCAGTACTCTTTGCATCTGATTTTTCGTATCGTCCTCATCATCCGGATCAGCCGGGACACAAAGAATTTTGGCTTCCTTGGGCCATTCTGCCTTGAGATCATCAAAAAAACCATAGCAATCCGAGGGTTCCATTTTCGCGCAGGAACCCTTTTCTTGATATGGTATAAAGCTGCTGGTCAGATATAGTACCATATTCTCAAATACCCACCATAAGAATAAGAATAAAGAATACTACCTCTATTATATCACGTTATTTGGTTTATTAATTCTCCTATTAGCAATTATTCCCTTATCTTTTGATATTTGCTGCAAGGACACCCTTTGTTAAAATAGTCAGACGCCGTGTAGCACGGGACATAGCGGTATACAGGCAATGTTTCCCAAGTTCTGTATCCGGATATGAATCCGGGTCCCCATCGGCAATGATGACATTATCAAACTCCAGGCCTTTGGCCAGTGCAAGCTCTATGAAGAACACGCCTGTCTTTGGCAATGAATCATCCTGCGAGATAAGCTTTGGCGCATCATCTCCGAGAGCTGAATGAATTTTTTCCAGATTGAAGCCGTCTCTGCATATTATCGCAGTAAGTCCGTCTTTTTCACTATGCTCTTTTATTAGCTTCTTCAGTTCGCTGAAATACTCGGTATCCGATCCGCATATTTTTACCTGTGTTTTTTCTCCCGGGCGTTTTACAGATGATACCATCATTCTCTTCTCTTCCGGAAGGATTGAAGCAAACATATCGGTTATCTCGGGTGAACTGCGATAACTGGTCAAAAGAGGGAGCTCAACATACTTTTTATTATCGGCTTCTGCCAGCTCTTTTATCTTGGCAAAAGTCAAAGTACCTTCTCTTATAGCCTGGAATTCATCTCCCAGCAGCATGAATCCGGCATTTGGAAAGAATTTCTTAAATACCATCATCTGAGCCACAGAATAATCCTGCACTTCATCCACCATTACATAACGCATGTTACGGTCACAAAGACCTGTAAGTTCCATCTTTGTATATAGCCACTCTGCGGCTGTAATATCTCTGTTTCCAAGAATACGCTGAGCGATCTTTGTCACATTTATCCAGTTGTATTTTCTAATGCTCGCCAGGGCTCCGCCAAAATCATTCTCTAAACGATTATTGTCCGCTTCTTCGGACTTTGGCTCACCTTCAGCTTCATTTGAGATATTGTCCTCAAGGTTTCGCAGCGACCCCTTTGCTCTCTCTTCAAGCTCATCCACTGCCACCTGTATGAGGCGCATACCGTAAGGGAATTGGTTGTACTTATTTATCACTGAAAAGACATCATTTTTTGACAGTACAAGTCTGTCTCTCTGAAATACATCGTAGAAATCATCGACTTCCGGCGTTAATGTGGGCAAAATCTCATGAATTTTTACAAGGCTGTCGTCCTCTGTGCAGTCATATTCAAGGTCCTGAACCGGAACCTTTGCCATTTCCATGAACTCCCGCCAGGTAAGCGTCAGCGGATTTGTCTCACCAAGATCGGGAAGCACGTTGTCAATATAATCGCGGAAAACAGGGTTTAAGGTCATCAGGCACACCTGATCCGGGCGCAGTGTCTTTCTTTTCTGGTAAAAGAGATATGCAATACGCTGCAGTAAAACAGAAGTCTTGCCACTTCCTGCGATTCCGTTTACAACCAGGACCGGAACGTCCGGATAGCGGATAACAGTGTTTTGCTCTTTCTGTATGGTGGCAGTAATAGCCTTCATCTTGTCCGAGTGAGACTGTGACAGGGACTGAAGCAGCATAGGATCTTCTATGGCAATCTGAGTATCAAAATAAGAGATCAGTTTATCTCTTCTGATATCAAACTGACGGCGAAGCTTTAGGTCAACAGGGATTTCTCTGTCCTCAACCGTATAGTGGGTATGGCCATTCTCCTGATTGTAGTAAACCTCAGCAATGGGAGATCTCCAATCCACCACCATCTGGTCATAACCGTTTTCGGAAATGGCTGCACGACCTATATAGTAGCTCTCCGGCTCCTCATCCTCGGCAAACTGAAGCTTGATCTCCGCAAAATACGGCGATTCCAGGAGCTTATTAACGGTATCTATACGCTTGCTAAGAGAGCTGCTCTCCACATTATAGGTATCGATATATCGATTCCAAACCTCGATCTCTGCAAGAGTTTCCATAGTAGTCTCAATATCTGCATAGTCGAAGCGGATATTATCCCGTATATCATTCTTGTCATCCACAGCCTTCTCATTAAGAGAATCAATCTGCTCCTGCAGCTTATTTTTCATTTCCAGCAGTTTATTATAGGTTTTGGTTAAATGCTCCTGCTCTTTGTTCAAAATATCTTTTTCCATAAATAATCCTTTTCTTTCGGATCAGTATACCTGCAGATTTGCCCATGTATCGGAAGGTAACAATCCTATATAAGTCTTTCCTTTATTGATGGCGATTTCAGCTCCATCAGCACTAAAATAGTGTGTAATAGCAGTCTCGCTTGCCTTTGACCATGTGATAGGTATAGCTTTACCGTTCGTAATATAGTATCCGCTTCCGGAGCCTACAACATCATAATTCAGATAGCCGTTTTTATCCAGATTCTTAAACGGTGTGTTTTGAAGAATAACATTTTTAAAGGTAAGTGGCTGACCATCCTCTGCATCAGTATGAAGCGCATCATACTCATAATAATCATAAGTTCCGGTACCGGCATTATATAACAACTGGCTCTTATTATGAACAAAAATATTAGCCATATTTACAACGTTAGCCACCATCTCACTTCCAAGTACAGTATCTTCCGGATAGAATACAAAATGGCTGGGCCTTTCAAGCGCCATCGTATATGCTGCGGAGAGCTTATTTGCAGCGAATCTGTTTACCAGTTCCTGCCCAAAGACATATTCGGTAAACTCTCTTGGTTTGCCGTTATTGATTCTCGAAAATCCGCCGCTAAGATGGGCTGCGTAGGGTTTTGCAAGATATGTTTTGATATAGAAAGGACCTCCGTCATGAATCAGCACTGCATTGTACTCACCGGTAAGCACTACGTTTGTGGTTCTGGCACTTCGAATACTGCCCGTCTGCTGAAGATTTGTCCAATCTTTATAAATGCACATCAACCTTGTAACGCGCCCGTTTGCTGTACTGTTCATCATCTCATAGACAATGTCGGCTTCCGCTGTGCCATAGTGTGCCAGCGCCTTCTTCTCATTATCTACCATGATTGCCACAGGTCTCTGCCCTGCAATCTCGTCCCCGATCTCCATGCCTGTGAGCTCTGAAGTGGCAGCGCTTGCTGTAACCGTCATTGCCCCGGCACAGAGAATACCCATAGAAGCTGCCAATACTCTCCTTACAATTCCTGTTCCAAGCCCATTTCTCTTATTACTCTCAGCTGCAAATTCAAATCGCATAATTCCCCCTCCTGATCATGTGTTGAAAAGCGTATTAATATTTTAACATTTTTATAAGAAAAAAGAAGGACAATGCAAAATGCCCTTCTATGATTATGCGCAGGGAAAATTCAAAATCGATTTTATTTTTGTAAAATCTGACTATTACGAGGCAAAAAAATAATCGGTATCATAAATACTGTAATTGAATGCCGAGTAGATATCGGCGAACTAAAAATATCAGGTTGTAACCGAACACGTGTAAGTGAAGACCTCACTGGCGTGTTCTTTTTTTGCGATTTTATGTCAGTTCAGGAGGTATTATTATGAATCAAAACGCAAATCAATATTTAGCAGAAGAAAAGATCAGTAAACTTCTTTTGAAATTTTCTATTCCTTGTATCATGTCTCTTCTGGTATCATCACTCTACAATATTGTTGACCAGATCTTCATCGGCAGAGGTGTGGGATACCTTGGAAATGGCGCCACAAATGTCGTATTTCCTATAACAATCATCTCCCTTGCAATTGCGCTGATGCTTGGAGACGGTTCAGCCGCTTATCTTAGCCTTTGCCAGGGAAAAAAGGACACAAAATCAGGGAATAAAAGTATGGGAAATGTTGTGATGCTGCTTTTGGCATCCGGCATATTAATGGCAGTTCTATTTGTGATATTCAAATCACAGATCCTTATTGCTTTTGGAGCCACCCCGAATAACCTGTCTTACGCAAATGAATATTTCGACTTCATCATTCTTGGCATTCCGTTTTTTGTAATAGGAAACGGTCTGAATTCCATTATTCGAGCAGATGGAAGTCCTCAGTTTGCCATGATAACTACTCTTGCAGGTTGCATCATCAACGTCATCCTCGACCCTGTAGCTATTTTCGCACTCCACATGGGCATGAAAGGTGCAGCCATTGCAACTATTACCGGACAGATTGTAACTGCTGTTTGTGGTGTTTTTTACATACTTTTCAAAGCAAAGTCCTTTAAACTCTCATTAAAGAATATGATTCCCGATATGGACATCATCCGCCGTTTTGTTCCCCTTGGAATCAGCAGTTTCCTGACACAGATTTCAATTGTGGTAATCATGGGCGTAATGAACAACATTCTTGTAAAATATGGGGCAATGAGCAAATATGGTGCTGATATTCCTCTTACAGTAGTCGGAATCGTAATGAAAGTATTCCAGATCGTTGTTTCGATCTGTATCGGAATTGCAGCCGGATCACAGCCTATTGTTGGCTATAATTACGGTGCCGGTCAGTACAGAAGGGTAAAAGAACTCTTTACCACAATTATCAAAGCAGAAGCAATTGTAGGTGCAATCTCCCTGTTTATGTTTGAAGTGTTCCCACTCCAGATCACATCAATATTTGGTAGTGAAGACGGGCTTTACAACGAATTTGCGGTATTGTCCTTCAGAGTATTTCTTTCAATGATAATTCTTACATGTATACAGAAATCTACCAGCGTATTTCTGCAGTCACTGGGAAAACCCGTAATGTCTATGGGACTATCGCTGCTTAGAGATTTTATTTTAAGTGTTCCGCTTGCCATAATACTGCCGATGTTCTTTGGTGTAGAAGGTGCTCTCTTATCAGGCCCGGTCGCAGACATTGTAACTACTGTAGCAGTACTTATTATGGCTCATATAACAATTAAAGAACTTGATGAAAAGAGCATGGATAGCGCAGAAGAAGGTCTCCCGGCTACAACTGAAGTAGCATAAGCATAACCACTCTTTTGACACCGCATGACCCAAAACACAATTTATTCACATGATTTTTAGGTTACATTAAGGTTCATTAAGTATTATAAGTTCATCAAGAAGCCCACCACTTCTTGAGCCCACACACACTTTTTCATATTCATAACACACAGGCCACTTGAACCCCATTCAAGTGGCTCCTCCCAAAAATAACGCCGCAATCCCTCGTTTATATAACCGAGAGACTGCGGCTTAATTTTATACGTTTCTTAGTTGTATGCAGCTTTAATTTTCACTTCTCAATTATTCTTTTCAGATTCTGCTCCTTCAGCAGGTGCTTGCTCTGTTATTGTATTCTCGCCGTCCTTTCCTTCACCTTTGGAATTCTCTCCATCACTTTCTGCAGCCTCGGACTGCTCCTTCTCCTCTTCTGCATCCCGGCTGTCATCATAGAAGAGCTGCTCCTTGTTCTCGATCTTCTGGCTCACATTCTGCGCTATATTATTGATAGCCCCTGAAATCTTCCTCTTATTACGCTTAATAAGCACAATTACCAGGATCAGGATCATAGCTAAAGCTACAACTACAGCTATGATAATACTGATAAAGAAATAGATCCGCTTAGAGGCATTATCAAACTTTACGTCAAAGGTCAGTTCATTTCCTTCAACCTCATATATTTTATACTGCCCCATTTCTCCCGTACTGCCAAGAGGTGTAAGCACCTCCTCTCCGCCGTTTTCGCTGACCAGATAAATAGCAAACCCTTCAAAGGCTTTATTAAGAACCGTATCGGGTTTAAACCTCATCCGGTGAACCTTCCTGCCGTCATCCGGAATTATTACCTTTACCCGCTCATAGTCCTTAAGTTTTTTTAGTTCAGAGACATTTCCGGATAAATTTTCAACAGAATAATTAATTGTTCTGTCAACATCGAGTCTGTCGTCCTCCTTAAATTCTCCATCAACAAGCACTTCTCCCTGATAAAAAGTATCATCCGAAGAATTAAATTCTTCCCCGATAGTAGTCCGGTACTTTACGTATTTTGCCGTTATAACCTCATCAGTCCTGACATTGTCAATTCCGTCAACGTCCCATACCACATAATATCCGGCCCTGTCATCCACCCTTGGATACTCACTTTGATCTATGGATTCTCCAAATCTTTTGCTTCCCTTCTTTATTGTCTTTTTGCCATCCTTTAAATCCTCATCCTCCAGAACAAAAGATATTGTGAGATTCTTAAAGTCATAGGGGACTTCTTCCTCTGAAAACTGCACAGGCTCTGCCTTCGCAGTATAGCTTGTTCTGTCTATACCTGCCAGTTCGTCACTGATAAAAGTATTGCTTCTTACTACACCTTCATCAGCCACATGACCGGCAATAGCACCATACCAGCTGTCAGCATCCTGTATTTTTACCAATGATCTGCAATCTGATATATGCATTCCGTCTCCGGTTATTCCGCCTACATAAGCATTTCCGCCAAGAATTCCGCTGGAAGATGCTTCCACAATATAGGACAAAGATCTTCCGCATATTCCTCCGATATACTCTCCGGAGCGAGATTTCATATTGCCCATATTTGCGCATCTGATGATGGTTCCCATTTCCTGGAGTCCGCAGACTCCGCCGACATAGTTCTTTTCACCGACCGCATCGCTGAAATTGTTGTTATCTCTAAGTACGCACTTTGTCAGATATGAGGTATTCAGCTTACTGTCCTTGATACCCGTCAAATCACTTTCTTTGTCATACTCGTAATCGATAGCCATAGTCCCGGCTATTCCGGCAGTATCAATATCACCCTCTACTTTGCCATAGTTGATACAGCCATCTATTGTGGCATCTGTGCAGGTATTTGCCTCGTCAAAAGAAACATCTTCGAAGGTATTGGTGTAATCCCTCTCAAGAACGCCATCTACCGCATCTGAAAAGAGCAGCATTATGGTGTTAAACTGATCTGACATTGCCTGAAGATCATCAACCAGCACTCCTGTCGCATTATTCATCTCCCCATTCAACATGCCGAAGTTGTCGTTCATCCCCTGCATATTGTCCACAAATGAGGCTGTACGCGCTCTGTATTCATCACTTAATGTAGGAAAAGAAATCGAATCCCGCCCTGCAATATTGGACAGAATTGATTTTGTCTCTTTTCCCGCATCTTTAAGTTCATCAGATGCCTTCTCAAGAGAGCTCATCGCCTTTGAAGCATCACCTCTGACTTCATCTGTCATCTTAGGCAATACAACATACTGTGTTATCTCAAGAAGTGTCTGCGAAGCCCCTTCCACATCCTCATCATAATAATAAGTAGGCGGCACATCAGTTATTCTACCTTTTCGGTTTTCGTCAATCGGATTCACATACTTTTCTTTTGCCATTGTATCTGCAGCGCCTCTTGCATAGCTGTTTGCAGCACTATAAAGAGCCTGATCGGCAGTATATCGTGTATCAGCGCTGTCAGTTACAGGGAAAGCAGCCTGGTCGGTGCTGTGTCTCCAATGTCCCTTCTGTGCAGCTCCTGTTGAGTTCTCAACGTCTGCGTCAGTAGGTTTCACCTTAATATCACTTAATGTCGCAGCATTTCCTGTAGAATCCAGAATATATTCAAGATCTGACGTATCGGGTAAATAAGTTGCAACATAGTAATTATAATAAGGGTCATACCAAGCCTTAAAATTTTCGTTATACTTTGATGCAGCGTTACTTAAAATCAGCTTTGCATCCTGATATTGCTTAAGTTGATCTCCTTCCAAATATTTTTCGTAATTAAGATCTGAAACAGCCTCTCTTAAATCCGACGCGGAGTCACTAGCATTTTGAGCTGCATTCTGCGTATGCTCAATGGCTCCGCCCTGCTTTACAGCTTCATCAAGTACATAATCAACTCTGGAAAAAGCTTCAGATGTAGCTCCGGATATACCGTTTGCGTAATCTATCGTTCCGTTGGCGATAAATCTGACATCGTTAAGAGCCCCCGTAGTAAAGTTCTGGATAACAGACAGCCTGTTTGAAATAACATTTGATTGGTTTTTGGTATCACGCAGACTCCTGTTCACCAGATCATGAAGTTTCCCTATCGCCTCTGACAGCTGATAAGCAATATCTGTACTCAGATCCACGGTAATATACGGCTCCGCCTGACCTACAATTCCGCCCACATCTTTTCTTCCAAGCACCACTGCACTGTTTGTACATTTATGGATGTACCCGGATTGTCTCCCTGCGATTCCTCCGATATTATAGCCAACATGCTCATATCCGATATCTCCGGTATTTACGCATCTGGAAATAATTCCTATGGATTGTCCGGCGATCCCTCCTGCATCGGACACAGTGACATCAGAATTTGCCTCCTCTGTAGCGCTGTTAATGTTCTTAACCAGAGAAATAACTCTGTTGAGCGTTGACATGGCATCAATAGTTATCTGTGTATCAGTATTTGTAGTGTTGACCATGGAAGTATTATCGCAGTCAGAGATATTTCCCATATTCTGCCCGGCAATTCCTCCGGTAAAATGTAGTCCATGAACATATCCGGTGCATTTACAGTCATCGATAACGCCCGATAGCTGATTTATTCCAACTATTCCTCCCACATAATCGTTACCTGAAATAACTCCCGTATAATTTGATTTTGTAATTATTCCATAGTTGTTGGCCGCAATTCCACCCATGATAATCTGATCACCGGCCGGAATAATAGTGCCCTGGACATTAAGATTAAGAATAACACCTGTTTTTTGAACATTGGAAAAAAGGCCGCAATAAGAAATATCCGCTCCTATATTAAGGCCGCTAATAGTATGTCCGCCTCCGTCAAAGTAACCACCAAAGGTCGGAACTCCTGTAAAATCTGTACCCAAAAGCGAAATATCATTTTCAAGTGTTACCTTCTTGTTAACAGACCAGGTATCCAGTCTGCAGTTCTTCGAAAACTCAAGAAAATCCTCCATAGATCTGATCGATATTTCTTCTATCTCTGCCGGTATCCCCGATTGAATATCTTCTCTGATGTCTCCATCAACATCTGTCTCGTTTTCCTGAGCATTTTCCTGCGTTCCGGTTGATATTTCCCCTTCCTCTGCCAGTTCCAATGTATTGCTCTTTCTGAATTCATCAGCTACCGTAGTCAGATCATTCTCCTTAGCATTTTCTGCGTTTTCGGCATATACGGATATAGTCGGAGACACGAATAGCATCACTCCCAAAAGGACTGCACATAATCTTTTTTTCATACTGCGCCTCCTTCCCCATCTGTGTTTTCGTCTATCATCTCAATATCACCGCTTTCCACATAAGCACTGACATTTCCTTTAACTACAGCATGAACGACACCGTTTATATTACCGTCAATATGACCTCTCACAAGGCCGTCAATGCGCATGGAGCCTGTCCTTTGCTTAGTCTGTATAGGCATATTCATGACAAAGGCTGTAAGCTCAATGACTTTGTCTCCCACAAGAAGGATCTGGGGAAGCACAAACATTGTGATAAGAATCGAAATAATTGTTCCTCGTCCAAGACATTTTCCGATTCCGTAAATTGCACAATCGGAAGTCATCTTGCCGATTAGTGTCCCGGCAACAGCCAGCATTGTACCGGAAGTAATAATAGTTGGGAATGACAGATTCATGGTATTTATGATGGCATCTTTTTTGCCCATGCTGCCTCTAAGCTCCGTGTACCTTCCGGCTATGACAATTGCATAATCGATGTTGGCACCCATCTGGATAGAGCTTACAATCAGGTATCCCAGGAAAAAGAGATTGTCGTGCGCAATCGCCGGTACTGAGAAATTGATCCAGATACATCCCTGAATGACTGCGATCAAAAGCACAGGCATTCCTGCGGATTTAAAAGTAAACAGAAGTACCACCAGTACTGCAAGTATTGAAATAACACCCGTTACTGTATTATCTCTTGAGAAGCACTTCTTCAGATCAAGCTGACTCACAGATTCTCCCACAACATATATCTTATCCGCCTCGTAATACTTCTCTGTAATAGTGTGCATCTTATCTATGAAATCAAATGTTTCTTCCGATTCCTGCGGAAGATTCAGATAAACAAGAATTCTTGAATATTCTTCTCCCTGCAGCTGCTGTTTTGCGAAATTCATCATTCTGTTGGCATTTTCCAGCTTTTCCATAAGTTCATCGGAAAGAGTGACATATCCCTCATCAACTTCCTTATAAACATACATGAACATATCAATGAGCGGAACCTTGTAATTTGCAAGACCGTTCACAACCTTCGCATAATCCTCATCATTTACCGCGTAGGCAGTATAGATAAGCTCTGCAATCTCGTAATCAATGTTTAAAAGCTCGGAGAACTGTCTTGGTGTGAGCTTATCTGTGAGCGTATAGCCATTCAGCGCCTCAGTATTGGCGAGACCTGTAATTGAAGTAACAGAACTCTCTGCCAAAAGATCATCGATCAGTCTCTTTTCCTTGTCATAATCCCCTGAAGGGAAGACAAGCGCCACCATGTTATCGGAACTGAAGTTTTCATCCTGCATGTTTTGTGCTTTCTGGACTTCGTTGATAAGTGGCGGTGTTATCTGCGAATAGCCGTAAACATACGGAGTTCCTGAGGAGACTCTGCTTGCAATAATGATCACCACTACGAATATCGGAGCAATTATGTATCTTGTGGCATAAGCAAATTTGCCGACAAATGGGATTTGCGGGACGAAGTTTTTATGCTGTGTCTTTTCCATAAGCCTTGCAAAGAGCATGATAATTCCGGGCATTAAGAGAAATACCGAAAGAAGGCTTAAAAGAATAGCCTTTATCAGCACTATTCCCATATCTCTGCCTATTCCGAACTGCATAAACAGCATGGCCACAAGACCGCCTATTGTCGTAAGGGAACTTCCCGAAATTTCAGGGATTGATTTGGAGAGCGCAACAATGCACGCCTCTCTGTATGGAAGTTGCTCATGCTCTTCCTTATACCGATTAAGGAAAATAACCGCATAATCAACAGATAGCGCCAACTGGAGTACTATAGTAACCGAATCTGAGACAAAAGAGATGGTACCCAAAAGAAAATTGGTCCCCATCTGTACCAGCGCAGCACTACCAAACGTCAGCAAAAGAACCGGCACTTCGGCATATGCCTGAGACGTAAGCAACAAAACTCCGACAACTACAAATACTACAATGACAGAGATTACACTCATCTCCTTGTTTATCAACTCAGACTGGGTATCTCCAAGTGTTGTCGACAGATAATAATCATATGGCCCAAAATACGCTTTTACCCGGTCTAAAAGCTCAAGGCACATATCATCTTTTTCATCATAGTCAAAGGTAATGTTAAACAGTGCTGAGCCATTATTGTAGTGTTTGTCCGAATCATCAAGCTCTGCAGAAAAGACGCCCTCCATATCCTCAAGGTCGTCCTGAATAAGCAGCGCCTGATCATAGGAAATATTCGCCACCATGACCTTTACAGATCCATAGGTGGTAAATTCTTTTTCCATCAGTTTAAGCCCCTGCCAGGTTTCCGATGTCTCCGGAAGATATTCGGATAGTTGATTTTCTACACTGACCCAGTTTCTTGAAATCACAGAAAATATGCACGCGATGGCATATATCAGAAAGAACAGATTCCTTTTGTCCACAATAAAAGCGCAGATTTTCAGCATAAAGTTGCTTCCGCCATTTGCTTCATTGTTTTCCATTATTGATCCCCCTTCAATAATAAAAAGTACAACTATACACTATATTGTAGGACTATTATCGAAATAATACAAGATTACGTGCCGAACACCCTCTCAAGCTCTCTTCTGGTTTCTTCAAGAGCTGCTTTAGTACTTGCATTTTTAGTCGGAAATTCAAACATTTTATATAGATACCCCTGCTCTTTAGCAAGTTCCACACTTCTCGGATAAGCTAGTTCAAAAGTAAGTGCTATATGTCCGATCAAATGCTCAGCAGGTGTTTTTACATCTCTGCGATCAACCGCACGGTGCTCCCTTACATACTTCATTACTGTTTCGGAAACACCAGCTTCATAGAGCACTTCCTCCGGAACGATGTATATCTCCTTTATCGGAGATTCAACATTCACTCTCAGTATATCGACCTTATCCGCATCACGAAGGATATTGCAAAAGACAAGTGTTCTTCCCTCAATCGCTTCATTGACCCTATACTTGTTGTGCTGTCTGATTACAGTCTCAAGCTCTTTATCCCGTTCACGATCATCCGTATATCCCAGGATCAGTTTCTCTTCTCCAAAAAGGAGGTCCGCTCCAAGCTCTGCATGATCCTCGGAACGAGAATCGCTGAAAGTGTTATATCGTCTAACCTGCTCAAATCTGCCCACATCATGAAGCATTCCTGAGAGCCATGCAAAATCAACATCTTCCTCAGACATATTAAGAGACAGTGCTATCTGCTCACAGTTATCTGCCACTCTGTATGTGTGCGCTATCTTAAGTGCTATCTTGTCATCTGTCACGTCATATTTTCGTGTATAAGAAGCAAACTGCTCCTTTACTTTTTGTCTATCGATCATCTATATAACCTCTGATACTTTCTTAACTTATTCATCCATAGTATATTAATAGAAATTTTTATACGGAGAGATTATAAATTAAATCCGTCAAAATGAACAGATTTTTTCCTGTAAGCCCCCGGTGTCTTTCCGAAATACTTTTTAAAAGAGTTTGTGAAATGCTCCGGGGATGAAAATCCAAGCTCCTCCGATATCTCTCCCACGCTCTTATTCGTGCCTTTAAGGAGAAGCAGCGCTGCAGACATTCTGGCTTCATCCTTTTTCTGTGAGAACGTAAGGTTATAGTGCTTGTTAAGAAGACGCTGCGTCTGGCGTATGCCAAGGTTCACACGCCTTGCAAGTTCAGGCAGTGTAAGGTCCTTATAATCGTACAAAAAAGCCTCTTCTATCGTAAGATATGTCATATCAGCAGGCACAGCTCTCGTACCTTTTTTCCTTTTTACAGTTCTGTTCTCATAAAATCTTGTAATTGTTATCAAAAACTGCTCTATAAGCGCATTAAGCATAAGCTCATAGCCAAATCTCTTTTCCCTGAGTTCTCTAAATATCTCCTCCATGATAAGCGCCGGCTCCTGCCCCGCATCACATATAAAAAAGGGTGTGTTTATGAATTGCGCCATCGTATTGTCACGGCGCAGAACTTCTGCTGTGCTCACTTGCAGATACATCCCATATTCAACCATGGGATCATCCATATCGGATATCTGCTCATGGAAGACTCCGGGTCCGGTTACAAAAAAACTTCCCGGGCCAACATTGTAAGTGACGCTGTCTGCAATAAGTGTTCCCCTGCCACTTTTAATGTAATGAAGTTCATAGCTGTTCTTGCTGTGACTGTGCTTTGGAAAAGGTGTAAGAATAGTTTCCTCTCCAATACTCAGGATCATAAAATCTATATCTGACATTTTAAATGAAAGCCTTAAATCCCGGTATTTCATAATAGTATCCCCTGTATTTTTGACATTTTCAGTCTTCACTATCATTTTATGATGCTTTCCCCAAAAATCCTATAGTAAAACTATATTTTTACGACACATTTTTACTATTCTTGTCATTTCGTGACATTGTTTAGCAGATAGTATCGACTTATTCTTTTGATATAGCGCAAAAGCGTTCAAACAAGCACTAGACAACACATTTACGTGATCACATTGGGGAGGGTTACAAATGATCGTAAAGGGCACATATTTTCAAAATGATGCGGACAAGCCTCTGGTCTACGGCGATGTAGAGATAGAGAATGTGAAGCGTCAGCGGCTTAAAGGGGAGCCTCTGCTTGACAGCGTTTTATGCGAGCCTGTTATGGTAGGCTTCTGCGGTACAGACAATGAGCTCATGAACATGGGGCAAAGAGGTGAACTTGCGCCAAAGTTCCCTGAGGGCAAAAACAGACTGGTAAACGGCCACGAAGGTATCGTTTGGGTTCCGTCACAAAACAGATTTGCCATCGTACTGATCCGCGGCGGAGATTCTGTAGATCCTACAAGGTATACAGAGGATGAAACCTATTTTGAATACGGCTGCGATAAGGCAGATGGCCTTTTTGCAGACAAGGAATATTTTAATCCCGACATGCTTCTTCCAATTCCGGATGGATATGTCCATAATGGCAAGCTCGATCTTTCTTTTGCCAAAAAGATGGTGTTCCCGGATCCTTTTGCCTGCATGCTATTCCAGCTTGAAAGAATGGAGGACATGGGCAGCGCTCACAATTTCAGACGCACCATGAGAGTACATAAATGCGACGAGGCAAAAGCCAGGGAGATCGCCAAGGAAGAAATCTTTGAAAGAACTGTTATCTTCGGCCTTGGAACCACCGGCATGTTCATTGGGGATCTTATTTCAAAGAAATACCCAAATGCCAATATCCTGTTCATAGCAAGAAGCCCGGAAGATTCAAAGAAAGTCACCTTCTCGGTAGAAAACTCCAAAGCTCAGTACCTCCGCAACACTTATGACAGCGAAAAAGAGCTGGCGGATGCAATTATCAAGAAACTTGGCGGCAGAGCAACCACATTCATTGGCGTCAGCGGAAGTAACGTTGAGCACAGAATTGCTTTCGAACACAAGGTACTTGGATGCAACGGGCTTTACAACAGCTTCTCTCTCGGTCCCAGGATTTCTTTTGACACAATGCCCTTTGGCTTTGAAAACCACTTGATCATCGCTTCCATCAATTTCAGGCAGGATCACATGGAAAAGGCGATAGAGATGCTTTCGGTAAGCAATTACGACAAGATTGTCGAACTGATCGATAAGGATGAATTCACTCAAGATCCCATAAAAGCTTACCGTGAAAAGATCTATTCAAAGAATGCACCGCTTAAGACAGCGGTTATCTGGAATGAAAAGTATGTGGACAGGGAGAGGTAATATTCATCATGAAGACAGTTTTAATCAATAAACCTTTTGAAATATCAGTTGTAGACACCGATAAGCCGGCGCCCGGCGAAAGAGAAGCGCTCCTTCAGATCATGTACTGCGGTGTATGCGGAGCGGACGTGGCAAGCTTTACCGGAAATCAGCCTTTTACTACGTATCCAAGGATCCCGGGACACGAATTCAGTGCAAAGATAGTTGAGATTCCCGAGAACTCTAAAGGCCTTAAAGCAGGTGATATCGTAACCTGCAATCCTTACTTTAACTGCGGCTCATGCTATTCCTGCAAAAGAGGCTTTGTCAATTGCTGTACAGACAACCAGACCATGGGCGTTCAGAGGGACGGAAGTTTTAGAGAATACATCGTTATGCCGATAGAGCGAATTTATCCCGGTAAAGGTCTTTCTGCCAAGGAACTTGCACTGGTAGAGCCTTTTACTATCGGTTGGCACGCGCTTAATCGCACAGAAGTGAAAGCATCCGACAAAGTGCTTGTTATCGGTGCAGGGCCAATAGGTCTTTTCGCAACTATTTCTGCCCTCGCTAAAGGCGCAAGCGTATATGTTGTCGACATCCTTGACGGACGTCTTGAAAAGGCGCTGAGCTTTGGTGCAACAGGCGTTATAAACTCTTCTAAAACAGATCTTTTGGAAGAAACAAAGAAGATTACAGATGGCAACGGCTTTGACGTCTGTGTTGAGGCCTGCGGAAGCAGCGTCACATTCTTAAACTGCATAGACTGCGCCGCCTTTGCAGGGAAGATCATTCTTATCGGAAACGGTAAAAAAGAAACCAACTTCCTCCACTCGGTTCTTTTGAAAAAAGAGCTGAATGTCTTTGGAAGCAGAAACTCTTATCCTGCAGATTTCAAGGCAGTTATCGATCTTATCTCTTCAGGAAAGGTCAATGTAATGGACATGGTAAGCGCCGTTTATCCAATTGATGATACAGCTACAGCATTTGACGCTTTGGTGCACAACGACGGTTCTCTTTCTAAGGTGCTCATAGAGGTAAACAAGGAATAACGAGGATGGCTATGGATTGTATAAAGATAGATGCACATGTACATTTATGGGACGTGCAGAATGGAATGGCAAACGGAAGACCGGTTACGGGACTTGGAGATGGCCTTGCGGATTTTGGCGGAGAAGTTCGCCAAATGATGCCGCCCTATATGGACGATAACAGAAACACTGCCAAAAGACTTATCGCAAACATGAACTATGCCTGCGTGAACGGCGCTGTTATCACTCAGGAGTATATTGACGGCAACCAGGACAGTTACCTGTTAAAGTCAAAAGAAAAGTACAAAGGCCGCCTGAAGATCTGCTCTCTGTATGAAGAAAACGCCAGCTTTAACACAGAGGGTTTTGACGGCATCAAGATCTGCGCAGGGCGCCTTAAAGATCAGGACCTCACTGCGCATCTGGATGTTTTCAAAAAGGCTCAGGAGCTAAATATGTTTGTGTCAATTGATATGGCTGACGGAGACCTTCAGGTTGATTCACTTCAGGCAGTAATTGACTCCTGCCCGGATCTTAGGATTGCCATCGGCCACTTTGGAATGGTCACTACCAAAGGATGGGAAAAACAGATAGCTCTGGCCAAGAATAAAAATATCTACATCGAAAGCGGCGGCCTTACATGGCTCTTTCACAAAGAGTTCTATCCCTACCCTTCCGCCATCGACGCCCTGCTGACTGCCCGCGACATCTGCGGTATGAACAAACTCATGTGGGGAAGCGACTATCCACGCACCATGACGGACATCACTTATATCATGGCTGTCCGCTTTATAGAGGAAACCGATAAGCTTACAGCAGCTGAAAAAAGAGCTTTCCTTGGCGAAAATGCCATGCGTTTTTATGGCTTTGACTTTAAGGAAGCACTTCCTGCTGTCGCAAATATGCTGTGATGAAAAATGAATTCAAGGAGAAAAATCAATGTTAAAAGGAATACCTGCAATCATCGGCCCTGACCTTCTCAAGGTTCTGTGTGAAATGGGCCACGGAGATACGATCGTAATAGCTGACGGGAATTTTCCCGCAGCTTCAATTGCAAAAGACTCTATACTGATCAGAATGGATGGACACGGTGTTCCGGAAATTCTTGAAAACATACTCAAACTCTTTCCGCTCGATCAGTATGAAGAGAAGCCCGTAACCCTCATGGAGCGCTGCGAAGGTGACAATGCCGACATCTCCATCTGGGACCGCTATAAAAAAATAATAAGCGCCTCAGAGCCCCGCGGATCTGAAGTGATCGGAACTCTTGAGCGCTTTGCTTTCTATGATGAGGCAAAAAAGGCATATGCTGTCATTGCAACCTCTGAGACAAGCCAATATGCCAACATCATCCTTAAAAAGGGATGCGTTTTAAAAGACATTCGCCAAAGTTTATCTCTTTGAGCCTGTCTCAAATGCTCTTTTTAGAGGACTTGTCGTATGCTATCTGTTTGAACAGATTGAAAAGTCCGCTTTTGATTGCATTGTTATCATGGTCAGCTCCGGTAATTTCATACCAGATATGATCAGCTCCGTTAGCCTCAAGAAGTTCGTGGTACTGCTTAGGATAAGTACCTACTACAGAGTCCTTGGTTCCGCAACAAACAATGAATACATTCGGCTCTATGGCATTCTCGGCAAATTTCATTTCGCTTTCCTGAATCTGACCTTCGTGAGACATGAATTTATCCTTGGTAGGTACAATTCCCGGCGCTGCAGAAATCGCACAAACATATCCGAAAAGCTCCGGTCTTTGAAGTGTAATAAAAATAGTCTCCCTGCCACCCATAGAAAATCCCGCCAGATAAGTATTGTCTCTTCCGGTGAGAACTGAGTATTCACTTTCAATGCAAGGCATAAGGTCATTAACAAGATCGTTTATGAAATTGTCGTAAGGAAGTACACTCTCCCTGTCAAAGCCGGGTTTCTGGTCAGGATCTGACGTGGCATACATGTTTGGGCATACAACAATAGTTCTGTCTATATATCCATCATATGCCATGTTTCCTACTATTTCTCTTATCTTATTGGATTTGTCCTGAGAAAAAGAGTACTCATCACCGAAAATTCCATGTAAAAGATAAAGAACCGGATATTTCTTATCCTCACTGTAATCGGCAGGCAGCAAGATACTGTAGCCTCTCTCCATTCCGCAGGTATTTGAATAATATGTCCCATGAATAAATTCACCATATGAAACACCACCTCTTGTAGCTTCATATAATGAAGGGCAACGCTCTTCAATCTCATCGTTGAGAACAAAGGCTTTATCTGCAGTCTTTTCTTCATTCTCTGCTTTAATTCCTGTGGCAAAAGAGCTTAAATCTTCGCTACTTGCATTTATTTCACTTTTACTTATCTCATTGCTACTTGATTCCATGACACTCTCCCCTTGTATATTTCCTGAACACGCACACATTACTGCGCTCAAAAAAGATATTAACAAGCAAATACTTTTCTTTTTCATCTCTGAATCCCCATTATATGCTACTCTCCCCTTTAACACGCAAGTTCAGAGTCCATTATACAATATTTTAGCTTTGTGAAAAATGTAATATAAGCCTCGGTACGCAACGCAAAAAGAGACACTCATCAGCTATGGTGAAGCTTAAGCCACCTTTACTGTGAGTGCCTCCTTATATTTGATAGTCTTGTTTTATCCTTTGTGAAGCAAAAGCCACAAGGACTACTTTTCTATCCCCCTCATAAGAAACCGCATCCCTCAGGTAAAGCGTCGCTACCGTTGGTGCTTTGTCGTTCCTTATCATGTTTATATCTTATCAGAAGATATGTCACACTTCTGTCACACTGAAAATTATCGTCAATAAAGTCCCTGTGATTTCATGCTATTCCATGTAATGCTTTATAAACTCCTCAAATCTTGGGAGAATTAAAAACAATGATCCATATTGACTGGCATTGACTATCCCCTTACGTTTTAATCTGTCTCGATAAACAGAAAACTTTGAAGTGGACATTCCCAATGCTTCTCTAATCAATGTAACATCTGTCTCACGAGATCTGGCCATTTCTCCCAATACTACCTTATCCATTTCTGATAACTCGCTCCAAATCTTGTTATATACATATTCATCAAGATACTGGTCATATTCAGGAAGAATATCCTCTAAGTTTTTATCCTTATTATTCCACATGAGATATCCTAAAAGCTGGAATGCATAGGAATATCCTTTAGTTAACTTGGCCATTTCCTCTGCTTTAGCCTCATCACAGGAAAAGACCTGCTTATACTTCGCTATCATTGCTGTAAAATTCAGAGGTTCCAAAACGACTTTGGGCGCTCTATACAAAAAAGTCAGCGATTTTTCGTTTTGCAAATTATAAATATTCTCATAAAGCCCTGTCATAAGCAAGTAAACAGGATATTCCTTTCTCAGAAGAATCTGGAATGCGGCTGAGAACACTCTTATATTATCGCTTTTTGTTACTTCATCTATTGTGATAAGAAGCTTTTTTCCTGCTTTCTTAACATGTTCCAGCATCTTATCGATAGCGATTTCAATATCAGTAACCGGAGCGGCATTCTCAAGCGTAACACCTAGTCCTAATGCAGAGAAATCCAGCTTTGCCTTAATGAACAAGGCATGCAGATCGGGCATTGAATATAACGAAGCAGCAAGCTTATCAAGCATATCCCTTTCCGGATTCAGTTCCACAGATATCCACTTCTTATCCTGCGTGAGCGTAGAAGCTATGTTTGTCATCATAACTGTCTTTCCGGCACCTCTTACACCCGTTATCATATAGACCTGACTTGAAGGATTCTCACTGTTAAAATCGTCTAAAATCTGGTTTGTTTGGCTAATTCTTGAAATAAATTCAGCTGGTTTTTTTCCAAAAGATAACGTAAATGGATTTCCCATATTTTTATACCTCTTTATATGTTCTGATTGCTTTTATATCTCTTTATATCTCTTTATATCTCTTTATATCTTTTTATATCTGTATTTACATTTTATATCTTTTTATATCTTCCGTCAATTGCAGGTATAATCAGGCAAAAAACAACTTCCATAAAAAATATTGTCTGTTTTCTGCCCTCATTTAAATATACATACAAAAAGCCAATGACATTATGCTAATATTGATTTATAAATTTTTTCCATGATCATCCTGATTTTACGGAGATATAATACGATGAAAAAAAGTACAACAGATATGACTGTAGGAAGCCCTACCAGACACATTATATTCTTTGCCCTTCCGGCACTTATCGGTAATATATTTCAGCAAGTGTACAATCTGGCAGATTCTGCCATTGTAGGACGTTTTGTAGGACCTGACGCCCTTGCTGCAGTTGGCGCTACTGGATCCATCACCTTTTTATTTTTTGCGCTTTGCAACGGAATAGGTAGCGGCGGCGGAATCATAGTGTCACAGTTTTATGGCGCTCATGACGATCAAAATGTCAAAAAAAGCATTATAAATACCGGTATCATCATGCTTATTATCCCTGCAATTTTTGCAGTTGTAGGCTATATAACCGCAGAGAGTTTCTTAAGAGTCCTCAGTACTCCGGCAGAGATTCTGGGTGATGCTGCATCTTACGTGCGTTTTATGTGCGCGGGACTGTTATTTGTATCCCTGTACAATTACATTACTTCCATGCTCAGAGCCCTCGGCGATTCCAAAACGCCTCTTTATTTTCTTATTCTTTCAGCATTGATAAATGTAGGACTTGATATACTTTTCGTCTACTCTTTTCATATGGGTATAAACGGAGCAGCCATCGCAACCGTAATCTCACAATTTATAGCTGCCATAAGCTGCGGTGCCTATGCATACCAAAAGAACCCATATTTTAAATTTCAGAAAAAAGACATCATATTTGTTCCTGATCTCGCTGTAAAAGTTATCCGCCTGGGAGTTCCCCTTTCGCTGCAATTTGGCCTGATAGCCATCTCAAGCATGGCTGTACAGCGCATCGTCAACAGCTTTGGAAAGACTGTCGTAGCTGCCTTTACAGCCACTAACAGGATTGAACAGTTGATACACCAGCCCTACACCACACTTAGCGCATCTATCGCCACATATGTAGGACAGAATTATGGTGCAAAGAAAATTGACAGAGTAAACTCCGGATATAAAAAGGGACTTTTGATAATGCTTTGTCTCACTGTCGTAATGGTGATATCCATGCAGCTATTTGGAGGCACCATCACCTCTTTGTTTGTTGAGGACAGTGAGATCATAGAGCTTGGCGCAAAAGGATTAAAGATAACAAGTGTATTCTACATCACTCTTGGCCTTATCTATGTGGTCAGAGGTGTTCTAAATGGTGTAGGAGACGCTTTCTTTGCCCTGTTTAACGGAATTGTCGAGGTCATTGGGAGATTCACCGTTCCGCTCCTTATGACAAAATATATGGGCATGGGAGCTATCGGAATATGGGTTTCCTGCGGTGTCGTATGGGCTATAAGCGGCTCTACAGCATGGCTCCGCCTTGTAAGTACCGGAGTTCTTCACAAGGAAATAGCGCCTCGGGAAGAGGATTGATTCTCGCAAAAGCATCGCTACCTGTATTTGAGCCCCGGGGGATGTTAGTGTTATCCAGCGTTTTCAGACCCTTCTCCCTCTCCTTCGGAGCTCTTTTCTTCTCCCTCTGAGTTCTTTCCATCTCCCTCCTCGGAGTTCTTTTCCTCTTCAGCCTTCTTTTCTTCTTCGGCTTTCTTCTGCTCTTCCTCGGCCTTCTTTTGTTCTTCCTCTTCCGCTTTCTTTTGCTCTTCTTCCGCCTTCTTTTTCTCCTCTTCGGCTTTCTTTTGCTCTTCCTCGGCCTTCTTTTGCTCTTCCTCAGCCTTCTTTTGCTCTTCTTCAGCTTTCTTTCTCTCTTCCTCAGCCTTCTTTTGCTCTTCTTCGGCTTTCTTTTTCTCTTCCTCGGCCTTCTTTTGCTCTTCCTCGGCTTTCTTTCTCTCTTCCTCGGCCTTCTTTTGCTCTTCTTCGGCTTTCTTTTTCTCTTCCTCTTCCGCTTTCTTTTTTTCTTCCTCTTCTAATTTCTTTTTCTCTTCTTCCTCTTCTTTTTTGCGCAATTCCTCTTCTGCTTCTGTACTGTCTTGAGTAGTAGCATCTGAGGAAGTCTGATTTTCTGTGTCTCCCATCATTATGCCCATAAGTTCGCCAAGCTTGTCTTCGTCAATTCCCGAGTCCTTATCCATCGTAACCTTGACTTTATTTGGATCCGGCTTAATATACTTCACAACATATTCACCGTCATCAGATATACCCGGCACAGGATGCTCTACTATGTACCTGAATATTGCCTCGCATCCTTTTCCGGAATAATGAAGCCCGTCACCACCGTTATACTCAGGCTTTACCTGTCCATCAGATCCCTTGAGGATTTCAGCAATATTGAGATAAAAGATCTGTTTCTCCTTTGCGGTTTCCAGCAGAAAATCATTGTATTTGTCTATCCATGCGTTCTGCACACTGTTTTTATAGATTCCGTTATCATCAACGGGACCTATTGACACGAGTACAATATTGGAATTGGGCGCCATCCGGGACACACTGTCTATAAGAGTAAGAAACGTATCCTTATACTTCTCCTCACTGAGACCATTGATTCCGTTTACTCCCAAAAGAATATAGATGACCGGAGCCTGATGAGACCCCAGATAAGATTTTAAAGTGTATTCTTTGCCGGCATTGTTAATAAACTTATTAGATGCAAAAGACGGATGCGATATGCCGATCTGGGCAAGAGCAGCATCATCGTTGAAAAAGCCATAGTTAACCATTGCAACCGTTCTGGAATCGCCAAGAAAGACGCATCTGTTAAGATATCCATCCTTCGCGCCTTCTTTTTTCGCAAGTACAGTTGTATCCGGAGTTGATTCGGCCTTCGTCCCGGCCGTTGCCGTCTCGACTACGGGTATATCTTCATCGGCCGCAGCTGTATAACCGGCAGCTGCCCCCTCATTTGCAACCTGAGTCTCTCTGCCTTTCTCACCCCGCGCTCTGTTCACGGAACTTAATATGAACATAATGAGCACAATAATCACAAAAATAACCGCAATCAATACCGACAGGAAAATGAATCCCTCCCTTGTACCAAGCAGCTGCGTCATCTTCTCAAACCGGTTACTCAATGTTCTATTTTTACGTTTATTATATATCTTCTTCCCCATATGGTTAGCATATCCCTCTTTATTGCAAAGCTTCGTATTCTTACCTATTTTACATGGTGTGACATTACTGTGACAGATTATCTGCTATTATATGTTCAGAACAACAAAAGACTATTACTAATAATAGTCTTCACACATAAAGGAGATGTAATAATGAGTAAAACAAGCTTAATCATAGCAGGCCTTATCTGCACAGTAGTAATTGCATTTATCATACCGGGATTTAAATCTAATGCCGCATCAAACGAGTCCAAGCAGAGCCCAACACTTGGCGGATGGTCCCTTGTTGAAGAAAACAACACCGCCATGCTGGAAGAAGATGATGCAAACCGTATCCAGACAGCACTTAAAGGAAGTGGTTCAAATCTGGAATTACTGGATCTTGTCGCAACTCAGGTTGTAGCCGGAGTAAACTATATGTATCTTACATACGGAACACCGGCAGGCAAGACAGTTCCCGGATACTATTTCGTAACAATCTATGAGGATTTAAAAGGAAACTGTACAATTATCGGAACAACACCTGTTGATGTAACAGATATTCAGACAGGAACACCACTTGGACAGGGTGCAACAGGCGCATGGGCTGTATACGAATCCGGTAAAGCATGCATGTTCGCAGATCAGAATGCACAGGCTTCCTTTGATGCGATCAATAACCGCAGTGTTATGTACAATCCCGTTGCACTTCTGGCAACACAGCTTGTATCAGGAACCAATTATAAGGCGCTGTGTAAAGGCAACGATATGAACCTTTATGTAGTAACCTGGTACAGAGATTTAAAGGGTAACTCAAGCCTGACATCAGCGAAATGCGTTAACATCGGCGCATATTCAGGAAGGTAATTTATTCAATTTCTTTTGACCTCTGCCCTGGTTATATACATATTGTAGTACACAACGCCCGGAAAATATATGACTTAGTTTGCGTATTCTTATGCTATATTCTCAACCTTTTGCAATTTCACCTTCATTGAGATTTGTCTTGGTGTATCAAGTTCGTCAAACTTTACAAGATAGCTCTCCTCATCGACATTTATCTCAAGAACGGTTCCTTCTCCCAATATAGCATGACTTACCCTTTGTCCGGGTTCAAGAAGATTAAGCTTTTCAGCCCCCTTAAGGTGTCTGGAATCATTGTCGATGTACTTGCGGACAGCTGCCATCATATTTTCATCAGGTTTCTCAGTAAACTCCAGCAAATCCGGCTCAATATCCATGATAAATCTTGAAGGATACCTTGGAATCCCTTCAAAGGTATTCCCTCCTGCTTCGGATATAAAGAGCCTCTTTTGCGCTCTGGTCATTGCAACAAATGCAAGACGGCGCTCCTCTTCCATTCCCTCCAGCGTATGTACCTTCCTGGATGGGAAAATACCTTCATTCATGCCGCAAAGGAATACATACGGAAATTCCAGTCCCTTGGCCGCATGGACAGTCATAAGCTTAACCTTGTCTTCCTGCCCGGAATCTGAATCGGCATTAGTGAAAAGAGCTATGTGCTTCAAATAATCTTCAAGCCCAACTTCCTCTCCGCAAGTGGTTTCATATTCAAAAATCGACTGTTTGAGCTCCGCAAGGTTATCAAGCCTGTCCTGAGCACCTTCAGTCCTAAGCATCTCTTCGTATCCGCTCTCATTGAGTATCTTAGCAAGCACTTCAGAAACAGGCAGTCCCTGATAGCTTTCAGAGAATCTTTCTATAAGATCGATAAAAGCTCCTGCCCTGGTTCCCTTAATAAGGTCATTTTCAAGATTTTCATTAAGAGCCTGATACAATGAGCATCCCTTTTCTGCAGCGTATTGTTCAAGGAAACTCATGCGCCTCTTTCCCAGATTTCGTTTTGGCACATTTACGATTCGTCTGAAAGAAATGTCATCTCTGTAAACCAGCATTCTCAGGTAACACAGAGCATCCTTAATCTCCGCTCTTCCGAAAAACTGTATCCCCGAATAGATCGTATAAGGAATCTTCTCCCTCATCAGCCCTTCTTCAATCGTTCTGGTCACATAATGCGCCCTATAAAGAATTGTGATGTTTTTGTAGGGAACTCCCATCCCCTTAAGAACCAGTATTTCTCCGGTGATCCAATCTGCCTCCGCAGCTGTATCCGGAGCAAGATGGCATAGTACGCTCTCTCCCGAAGGCCGCGTCGGAGTCAGGTCTTTCTTGATCCTGTATCTGTTCTTATCAATAAGAGAATTGACGGCAGAGAGAATTTCCGGTGTTGATCTGTAGTTATCATTCATCATAATCGTTTTGACACCGGGAAAGTTCCGGTCAAAATCAAGCAGATACTTAACATTGGCTCCGCGCCAGGTATAGATAGTCTGATCCGGATCTCCTACTATAAAAAGATTCTTGTGATAGCCTGAGAGAACCTCCATCAGTTCATACTGAAGGTGGTCAATATCCTGAAACTCATCAATCATGATGTATTCAAGCCGCTTTTGCCATTTGAGCTTTATATCAGGATGTTCTTTGAAGATATACAGCGAAAACTTGATCAGGTCATTGTAATCAAGCCCAAAGCATTTCTTTTCCTGATAAAGATATCCGTAAAAAAGAATATCATTTACATCAGTTGCGCTGTCATATTTGTCCTTGAGCGTCTCCAGAGGCATGGATAACATATCAAGGTAATAATCCGGCTCCGTAAATATCTTACGTATTTCAAACATATCCCGGGCCTTGCTGAAAGTCATATCCCTAAGAGATAATCCGCGTTCCTCGTAGATGATCCCCAGCATATCATCAATATCGGAGTTATCCAGTACCAGAAAGTTCTTGGGATACTGTATTGCATGCGAATCCTCCTGCAGAATAGATACGCAAAAGCCATGGAAAGTATTGATGTAACCGGTATCGTTGTCCCCCGTGATCCTATGGATCCTCTGCCGCATCTCATTTGCAGATTTATTTGTAAAGGTTACGCACAAAATATGTCCGGGCATAATTCCAAGCCCTAGAACCAGATATGCAAATCTGCAAGAGAGGGCTCTTGTCTTACCCGATCCTGCACCGGCGATTACACGGACATAGCCTTCTGTCGAAGTCACTGCCTCTTTTTGCGAATCGTTAAGATTGTCCAGAAAATCCATAAAATAACCTTTCAGTTTAAAATTTGTGTGTGGTCTATATGCATTCTACAATCAGAACATTTGTTTGTCAATTCTTATATAACATCTCTTCCCATTATATGATAACTATGCATAAAATAAGCCCCCGGCACTGCTGTGCCGAGGGCTTATAAGCTATTACTGTTTAATTGGCCTGAAATATTTATCCTTCAATTGCTATCAGGTTTTTCTCCGGGATCTTCTTCTCCATGGCTTTTTTAGGAACCGTCAATGTAAGAACTCCATGCCTGTAGGTTGCCTCAATATCGCCCTTCTCTACATTCTCTCCGATGTAGAAACTCCTTGTCATGGATCCTGCATATCTCTCCTGTCTGATGAGTTTACCTTTCTTGTCATTCTCATCCTTGTCGAGCCCCTTAGCCGCATTGATCGTCAGATATCCGTTATCCAGTTCTACAGTGATCTCCTCTTTCTTGAAGCCTGGAAGATCAATTGATACTTCATAATTGTCATCCTTCTCACGGATATCGGTCTTCATCATCCTTGACGCTTTCCTTCCGTAAAGCTTACGCTCCAGGCCATGTTCCATGTCGTCGAATTCCTTCATGTAAGGGAATCCAAAAAGATCATCGATAAAATTCTCTTCAAAAATACTAGGTGTTAACATAATGCTTACCTCCTTTGCACAAAAACAATTTGTTAACTGTTAATGAGCATTGGGACGGAGGGTTTGGATCTTAGGAAACTGTAAGTCCTATCGGTCTTCTCTGTTCCTTTGTTCTATGAACACTATAACACCAAAATTAGCACTCGTCAATCGAGAGTGCTAATTTGGATAAAAAGATATTGTAAAAACTATCACATAAATAATCTTTTAATCATTCTGAGCCACTAAGACTTTGTTCAAGCGCTGCATTTACAGCATCAATTACTCCCTCGCTGGAATAGGTTGCGCCTGAAATTGTATCTACCTCCGGGCTCTGCGCCTGAATCATATCTTTTATCATCTTTATTCCGTCCGATTCAGGGTCAAAATACTCCTGATCATCCGGGAAATTTACTATGGAAATATCAGTTATCGCTCCTGCGGATATTACGACTTCGACGCCAATCTTTCCGTTATTTCCCATGCCTTCGCCGTAGTAAGTGCCGTCTGCATACCCTGATGAGGAATCTTCATCTGAATTTTCTACTGTATCTGCCCCTCTGCTTGCACCGGCCACTTCAGGAATCTCTGATGAAACATCCGTCGCATATGAGTTTATGCCAAGCACCGTAATTACAGAGATCAAAAGAGATGCTGTCACCGAAACAATCTGCATCTTTGCCATCAATTCCTTTTTCTGCCTGTAAACATAACGCAGTATCCTACAGAAGAGATAACTCAAGAACACTAAAGAATAAGCAAAAACATTGACTGCATAGCCTTCAATGCCCCTCATTGCCTTTGGTATCTCAAAGAACAGAATATGCGCAATCATCAGCAGGTAAAAGAGGTAAGCAAAGCGCTGAAGATTTTTCCAGGTCTTGGGGTTCATCTTTTTCCTGATAGCTTTAAAAGACGTGATAAACAAAGGAAGCATGATCAGCATCAGAAGCACTGAAACTGCCAGAGAAAGGACAGTTTGAAGTCCCATTGCCTCATATGTCTGCGACAGGCTCCCACCTGAAATAATGCGCAAAAAATAAGATTTTCCAAGGGCCAGGCCATGAGATAAGGCAAAAACACTGCCAAGGATCGACAGCTGAGCCCTTACAGGCATAAAGCTCTTTGCGCCAAAGCTGCCCTGCGGAAAAGCGCCTGCAAACATTACTATTGTAAAAAGAGCTCCGGTAAAAGCTCCCCTTGTAATAAAGGACAATAAATTCCCCGCTCCCGTCCACGAAAAGGCAGTGGATAATGAGGCTAAAAGAATAGCTCCCACATAAAATGGGAGCGGATTCTTCCTCAGTATCTCACCTGCAGTAATGACAAAAATAATGACCACGCATAATGAGATTACAAATTGCATTATTCCACCGTAACAGCTATGTTAGCGAAGTTATCACTTGAAACAGCCACTACATAGCGTCCTTCCTCAACCTGAGCACTCTTAGCTTCTTCAAGAGCCTTGGCATCGATTTCTACTTTGTCTCCTGACAGTTCTCCGTCATAAATAACTGTTCTTACAGAATCATGACCCTGACCAACAATATAAGTTGCTGAAAGAGTTGTGTTCTCAAGGTCACCTGGAACGCCGACTAAGGTTAATGTTCCCTCTTTTTCGTCAATTGTGCCGGTAACTTCAACATCCCTATATACAGGCTTTACATATACAGGATCAAATGTATATACGTAAGTATCATTCTGATTGATGAAAGTTGCGGACACGATCTCCTCTTTCTCAAGCTTTGAAAGTTCAGCAAGGTTATCGAATTTCACACGAGTATTGTGAGTGTTATCAGCTTCAATGTTAAAAGAAACTTCATATGGCAATACCCATATGCTCTGAAGGTGCTCCATTCCAACCTTAAGGCCGCTCTTTGTCTCAAGAATAACTCCCTCGATATCAGCAGCTACAGGTGCACTCTCATCTTCACGTGAAGCTTTGATATATGATGTGGAATTCTCAAGAATATTTAACTGGTAATCACCCCAGTTTGTTCCTGTAAGAAGTTCTGCCTTTGCATCAGTTACTGTAGCAGCCACATTAAATACTGTTGCAGAATACTCTACATTATCGCCTTCAACATTTACAATCTTGAACTGCTTGGGTTCCTCAGTGCTCTGTACAAAGGTTTCATTGAGCTTTGCATAAGCATCTGCCTGATCTGCCGGAATTGCAACATTGACGTTTTTAACGCCAAGGATCTTGTAACCTTCCGCATTTGTTGTCTCATCAACATAATCAGTATTCATGTTGGGAAAAATTTCGAATTTCTTGCTTGTAGCTGAAGAAACAGCATCATAAGATTCGGTGCTTGATACATCCCCTGAATAAAACTCCTCATAAGAAAGCGCAGCAGTACCAAAAACATACTCGGTATTCGGATCAAGTGCTGCAGCAAGTGCAACAGACTCTTCTGAAATCTGAGTTGCTTCTGCTGTTGCCTCCGCAGACTCACTCTTTTCCTCGGCACTGCTCTCTGTAGTATCTTCAGTAGCACTGCTCTCTATAGCGCTGCTGTTCTCTGCTTCAGCAGTTTCTTCCCCCGCACTGCTTCCACAACCTGCCAGTACCATTGTGGTAACAGCAAGTGTCATAAGTAATAATCTTTTCTTCATTGATGGCTCCTCCTAATAGTGTTAATCCCCTGTTGTCAGTTAGCTTTAGCTAACGTTCAAAATAATAACAACGGAGGATTATCACTGTCAATCGGAGTTAATGAGAAAAATAATCATTTATTCCTTTTGAGTCCCTGATCATCTCTCAAAAAGATGTATCAGAACATTTTTCCACCCTTTTTCATATGGATGCTCGCGTAGCGAAAGATTAAGAATCTCATTACCCATAAGAACGCTCTGCGGGTGTGTAAATTCCTATTTATACTATCCTTTTTTGAACCAATTAGGTATAACATTCCGCACATTTTGATGTTAAGATTAAATTAACAGGAAAAAATCGTGCATATCTGCCATTGGAGGGGACTATGGGAAGAAATCATGAAGTAATTACCGAAC
>SVFZ01000083.1 GCA_015056585.1 Butyrivibrio sp.
AGAGATCCGGTAGTTCTTAGCAGATAAGTTGTCCACAGATAAAGAATGTGCAGTTCTCGTCCGAGAACTGCACATTTTTTATTCTGTAATCAACTTATCTCGAAGAGCCTCATCATTCTGCTCCTTTCTCAAATTACAAATCTAAAAAAGCCTTGTGCATCTTAAACGATATCATGCCCATTTTTCGGGATTTTTCTCAACAAATCCACAATCATTATTTCGTTTTTCATGTACAGATTGACGAAGGTAAGCTTTTGCGCATAAGTAGCTATTATTAACACATTTGCGATTATTTGTTTATTAAATTTTTAGATTTTTATAAAAAAATTATAATGCTGTATTTCTGTCAACCATGCGGTTTTTAGAAATTATCTCAGGATGCTGTTTAGCTTTTTTACCGATAACCGCTTGTAATTTGTGCAAGTTTATGATATTTTGATATCAGCGTACAACTTATGCGCAAAAGTAACTCAGTAAAAGTTACTAAGTTATGGCAAAATGCACAAAGGAGGGAAACAAATGAAAAAGAAACTCATGTCAGTCCTTTTAGCAGGTACTATGGTTGCTTCACTTGCAGCTTGTGGTACTACAGGTACAACAGGAACTGACACAACAACAACATCTGACAACACACAGACAGAGACACCGGCAGCTACAGAGACTCAGGATACAACTACTACTGAGGCAGCTGCAACTGAGACAGCTCCTGCAGGAGACGCAGGTTCTGTTCGTCTTCTTAACGGTAAGCCTGAGATCAACGATCAGATGCAGGCTCTTGCTGCTAAGTACAACGAGGAGACAGGCAACACTCTTATCGTAGAGACAATCGGTGGTGACACAAACGCTTCTGACGAGCTTAAGAAGATGTACCAGGCTGACAACATGCCTGATATCTTCGTTATCGAGGCTAACCAGGCAGCTAACTGGGACGGCATGCTTGCTGATCTTGCAGGCGAAGAGTGGACAGACAAGACAGGATTTGAGCTTGTTGACGCTTCTATGGGAACAATCGGATTCCCTTACACAGTTGAGGCTACTGCTCTTGGTTACAACGCAGACCTTCTTAAGGCTGCAGGTGTAGATCCTGCTTCTCTTACAAGCCCTGATGCCTGGAAGGCAGCTTGCGAGACTCTTGATGCCAAGAAGGATGAGCTTGGAATCACAGCTGTATTCGGCTGGTGCGCTGAGCCTACAAACCTTGGCTGGTCTTCAGGAACACACGTATTTGGTCAGTATCTTGATGCAGGTCTTAAGGCAGACGATACAACATACATCGATCTTCTTAACGACGGCGGTAAGATTGATGAAGAAAGAATGAAACACTTCGCTGAGTTCATCGGCATGATGAATCAGTATTCAGATCCTGCTCTTCTTGTCGACGGCACATATGACAATCAGGTTGCCGGCTTTAAGGAAGGCAAGTATGTATTTATCACACAGGGTAACTGGTGTGTAACATCTCCTTCAGATGTTAACTTCGAGTGTGGATTTGCTCCTTACGCATTTGAGGATGGAATCAACACAATCATCGCTGGACCACCTTCATACTGGGTAGCTTATGCTAATGGTAATGTTGATGGTGCTAAGGCATTCTTCAACTGGTGCGCAGGCGATTCAGCACAGAACATCCTTGTAAACGATGCTGGTCTTGTATCTCCTTTCGATGATTGCCAGTATGAGGCAGTTAACCCATTCTACAAGAGCATGAACAGCTACATCACAGCTGGTAACTACTCAGGATGGCACACAATGCTCAAGAAAGACGGTCTTCAGAACCAGACATGTAACGTCTTTGCTGACTATGCAAAGGGCAAGCTTGATGCTGACGGATTTGTTTCTACAATGGCACAGGTAATTTCAAGCTACTACGCTCAGTAATATGTAACATGCAGGCAGGGCATGCATGATGCCCTGCCTGTTTTTATCATTTTAACTTTTAAACTATCAACTTAATTGGGGTTTCTTCACGAAAGGAGGAATACGAATGGGTACATTTTCTACCGGCCGAAAGGTTGCATCATTTGGTAGCCTTATTCTGGGACTTGTACTTACTATCGCAGGACTTGCTTTATCAATATCCAAAGCAGGCGATCTTATCTTAGCTACCATACCCATTAATGGAACAGCCACACCTATTATATTTGGTAGAGGTGCCATGTTCGTATGCGGTATTATTCTATTTTTTGTTGGGCTGTATCTTTTTCCGACACTTAAATATCACCGTGCTATTATCAACATCATATTCCTGTTCCCACTGCTCTTTGCTTTTGCAGTAACGGTAATCATACCTCTTGTTCTCGGTATCGGTTATTCCTTTACAGACTGGGACGGAATCAAATTAAAGGGGTTTGTTGGACTTTCCAATTACCTTAGAATGTTTAATCAGAAGTCATTCCTTTGGTCTATTCTTCTGACTTTCCTTTTTGTTGTATTTAACATGATCCTTGTTAATCTGGTAGCCTTTTTACTTGCACTTCTGTGCACCTCCAGAATAAAAGGACTTGGATTCTTCAGAGCTGCTTACTTCCTTCCTAACCTTATCGGAGGAATCGTACTTGGTTATATATGGCAGTTCATTTTCAGTAATGTTGTTACCAAGTTTACCGGTACATATTCAATGCTTTCGGACACACATACCGCTTTCATCGCGGTCATTATCGTATATATCTGGCAGTACGCCGGCTACATAATGCTCATCTATATCACAGGTCTTAACACTATCCCAGGCGATGTACTTGAGGCTTCAGCTATCGACGGAGCAAATCCTACTCAGACACTTTTCAACATCAAGCTCCCTATGATTGCTCCAACAATTACAATCTGTACTTTCCTTACACTCACATCAGCATTCAAGCAGTTCGATGTAAACCTTGCCCTCACAAACGGTAAAGGTTCAGTACAGTTCCTTGGTGAGTATATTGCAAACGGTACAGAGATGCTTGCTCTTAACATTTATACTACCGCAGTTATCAACAACGACTATGCACTTGGACAGGCTAAGGCAGTGCTCTTCTTCATCATCCTTGCCATCGTTTCCATCATGCAGGTTCGTATTTCCAATAAGAAGGAGGTTGAACTTTAATGCATACAAAAGAGAAATCTTCTACAGTAGTAGTAAGGCTCATAATTGCAGTTATCATCGCAGCTTATGTATTATTCCCATTCATACTCCTTCTGATCAACTCAGGAAAGGTTACCTCAGATATAACATCCAATCCTGTAAGTTTAGCCGGAGCAAGTTTTTCACAGCTTTTAGTAAATATCAAGGCAGTTATTAATGATCCCAACTTCCTTTTCTGGAGTTCCTTCGGATCTTCTGCCCTTATCACTATCCTGTCTCTTGTAATGCTCTCTTTGTTCGGAGCTATGGCAGCATGGGTTATCTGCCGTAACAAGACAGTTTGGTCAACAGTTATTTACTTTACATTCATCGCATCCATGATCATTCCTTTCCAGGTAGTAATGCTTCCACTTATTTCTACCTTCCGTGATGTAGGAAAGTTAATCGGTATCCCAATGCTTCAGTCAGTAGCAGGTCTTGTATTTGCTTACCTGGGATTTGGTGGTGCCATGACAGTATTCATCTTAAACGGATTTATAAAGGGAATTCCTTATACACTTGAAGAAGCTGCTTCTATCGACGGATGTACTCCTGAGCAGACCTTCTTCCAGATCATATTCCCGCTGCTTACACCGGTTATCACAACCGTTACAATTCTTAATGGTATGTGGATCTGGAACGACTACCTTCTTCCTTCAATGATGCTCGGACAGAACGGTAAGGTTATGACCATTCCGATTGCCATCCAGAAATTTGTTGGTTCATACGTAAAGAGCTGGGACAGAATCCTGCCTGCTGCTCTTCTTGCCATCATTCCTATGATCATAATCTTCCTTATCGCACAGAAGCAGATTATGGAAGGCATGATCGAAGGTGCCGTAAAGGGTTGACGCCCGGACGAAAGGATGGAGATGCAGTGAGAGAAGTATTTATGTCTGCTCACTTTTCCTTCGTCGTAATTTATTAAAACTCAAAAACAGATGGATGTCTCATTTCATGCTATTCAAAGCAATCGACATCCATCTGTTTTTTCCTTTTATAAATTATCGACTCGTCAAAATGATTCGCATCCATAAATATCTTCTCTTCCTGCATCTTTCCATCCGCTTCGTCTACCACTCCCCAGCCTGCTTGTCCGTTTACGTGTAACCCGGAGAGGGTGGTGTAATGGTCACTCCAAGAGAAGTACCATTCTCACAGAATAAAACGAACGGAGGTAACGCCCTCGTTCTGGCATTTTCCACCCACTGGTTGTCAATAACAAAAGCCCAGAATGTGAAAGAATGAAATGAAGCAGGATAAGAACAGCAGTGGTCGCAAAAATATATGTCCGGCGAAGCATACGCACGAACAGATGATTAACAAAACGAAAAAGAGAGTGATTTATTTTTTGTTATAGGTCAATTGTCTGAGGTGCTTGCACCGAGTTTATTGACCTATAGAAATAAATTACTCTCTTTGAGTTTAAGTTAATCACTGTGAGGAGTAGTGAGCCGGACATTTATTTTGCGTCCATGCTGTTTATCCCCTTTATACATTACAGCTCGTGCTTGATCTTGTCCTGGACGGAGATGCCTTCTCCGATCTGGACTTCGATGAGCTTGAGTTCGGAGTCTGCAATAACGGTGTGCTTGCAGCCGGCTTTCATTGTGATCACATCCCCTTTGCTTACCTTCTGCTCTTTTCCGTCAAGAATTGTCTTACCGGTTCCGGAAATAACAACCCAGACTTCATCCCTATGGTTGTGGCTGTGGTAGTTCATGGAGTGACCTGCATTAAGCGTAACCTTTATGGTCATGCTTCCGGTCTCAACATCTATAACCTTGAAATTCCCCCATGACTTTTCAGCGAACATTATCTGCTGAACAAAACTGTCAACATATGGCTTAATGTATGAGCTCTGCTCCTTGTCAGAAACAAGAATTCCCTCAGGAGAAGCAGAAATAACCACATCCGTAAGTCCCATGGCAAGAACAGGCACATCCATTTCATTGACGATATGTACACCCTTGCAGGTATCATTGAGAACACCTTTACCGATAACGTTATCTTCCATGGCTTCTGTAAGGGTATTCCAGGTTCCGATGTCCTTCCACTGGCCATTGAAGCGCATTACCTGTATCTTCTCTTCTTTTTCAACTACAGCATAGTCAAAAGAGATTTTGGTCAAAGTCTCGTACTTGTCGTAAAGATCCTGATAATCCTTAAAGTCTATAAGCTCATGGGCTCTATCAAGAACATACCTAAGCTTATATGCAAAAACGCCTCCATTCCAAAGAGCACCCTGAGAGATATACTCTTTTGCCGCATCCACGGTGGGCTTCTCCTTGAACGCAGAAACAAGGCTTACGCTGTCCTTGGTGGCAGGAACCACGTATCCGTATTTCTCAGAAGGATATGTAGGTTCGATACCCATAAGCACAAGGTTGGCCTCTCCCTTGTCAGCCTGATCCGAAAGGGCTTTGAGAGCCTCAAAATAGTCATCTTCAACATAAGGATCCACAGGACAAACTACAACAGATTCATCCGGGCTTATACCCTTTACGTCAACAAGATATGCTGTAGACAGAGCAATTGCAGGGAAGGTATCACGTCTGCAGGGTTCAATTGATACTCCCACTTCATTACCAAGCTGATTGTGAATTGCGGAAACCTGAGTCTTGCTGGTAGCAATTGTGATGTCAGCGTCCTTATCCACCTTTTTGATCTGATGATAAACTCTCTGAACCATGGATTCAAAAGAGCCATCTTCCTTTTTAAAGATCTTGATAAACTGTTTGGACCTGATGTCATTAGAAAGTGGCCACAAGCGTTTGCCTGAGCCACCTGATAAAAGAACTATGTTCATTATTTAATTTTCCTTATTGCTGATTTATTACGGACATATAGTAAGCATATAAGTTCTTATATGTATCCTTATTATAATGAAGCCCGTCTGAGCTGCTAAAGCCTGTCTGAGACAGATATGCATAACTGTCAATCCAGTTAACTCTCGGGTCAAGGTTGTCCTTCAATGTAGCATTGAACGCCTCAATCTGAGCATTTGAAACACTGGCATTTGATCCTACAGGAGTTACTGCTGAATAATAAACCGTAATACCCGCATTTACCCAGGCATCTATATTAGCATTAACAAGGTTAGCATACTTTTTAGCATTTGCAAGATCATTGACACCAAAATTAATGATCATTGTTGTGCCCTGTCCTGCATTCTGCGCTATAGCAGGAATAGCCACATCCCTAAAGTAGGAATAGCCTTCTCCAATCTTGGCAATGTAGGCTTTGTCAGTAGAGCCTACAGCCATCTGCATCTGGACAGTTCTGGAATCACCTACAAAAAGAAATGGTATACCGGGCATTTCTGAAACTATGTAATCTCCTCTGATAAAAGCCGTCACGCCATTATAAAGTACTTCAAACCAGCCGTTATCCGTAACACCTGTGATCTCTACAGCTGCGCCCCAGTTAACTCTGCCGATTTTATCGTACTCAGTACCTGCGCCTGCTCTGACGTTTACTGTATCGCTGGCGTAGAGTGTATAAACCGTATCAAATTTGGTCACTGTATATGTAGGACCTGCAACAGCAGCTACACTATTCTCTGTAGCAGATGCAGCTATCTCCTGATCATCCGGTGCATCAGAGTCATCAGAAATTGTTTCATCCACAACATCAGGATTAACAATATCTGAAGAAGTGGCATTGGGCTGAAGATCAGAGCCAAGTTCCTCTTTTACCAGTACTTCTGTACTTGAAGACTCAGCTGCTGATGCTACCTCTAAAGTCTTATTGTCAAAAAAACTGACTGCCAGAACAAGTGACATGATGGCAGCGAAAGCTACAAGTATTATTAAATTTCTCTTTTTCTCTTTATATCTGTTCATACTATCTTTACCGCATGAAAGGACAGATAAAAGAATTGTCTGTTCTTTCATTAATAAAAATAACCCAAACTTTCCCTTATAACTTTCAAGATTTTACAATAACCGTAACAATATGTCAAATCATGCGTCCTGCTCGGCTTAAACGGTATTTTTTTGTCAGTGGAGCCAAACAACTGCCTTATCGCATTTTATTGACTATGAAAGGTCGAAAACTTATAATTATTCTGATGCATTTCACTAAGAAAGGAAAAGACCTATGAGAGTAGTAATTCAGGATAATTACGAAAAGATGTGCCTTTGGGCTGCGAACTATATAAAGCGTCGCATAACAGAGCACAATGAGGGATCTGAAAAGGATCGTCCTTTTGTGCTCGGACTTCCGACCGGTTCAAGCCCTATCGGAGTTTACAAGGAACTTGTCAGAATGAATAAGGCAGGAGAAATCTCTTTTGCCAATGTAGTTACCTTCAACATGGATGAATACCTTGGACTTCCACGTGAACATGATCAGTCCTACTGGTACTTTATGCATGACAATCTCTTCAATCATCTTGTTGATATGAAACCTGAGAATATCAACATTCTGAACGGAATGACAGATGACCCTGAAAAAGAGTGCGCAAGATACGAGGAAAAGATTGCCTCCTATGGCGGCATCGACTTATTTATGGGCGGTATCGGCGTTGACGGACACATCGCCTTTAATGAGCCATTCACAAGTTTATCCTCACGCACAGGTGTCAGAGACTTAACTTCTGATACCAGAATTGTCAATTCCAGATTCTTTGGCAATGATCCTGATGCGGTACCATCACAGGCTCTTTCGGTTGGTGTCGGCACTGTTACTGATTCCAAGGAAGTACTTATACTTATAAACGGCCACAATAAGGCAAGAGCTCTGGCTGCTACAGTTGAGGGACCTGTAAGTTCCAAGTGGACCTGCAGCGCTCTTCAGCTTCACAACGGAGCCATCATCGCCTGCGACGAGCCTGCCTGCGGAGAACTTACAGTAGACACCTATAAATATTTCCTCGATATCGAGAAGAAAGAGAGACTTTAATATGTATACAATCAACGATCTTTATGATCTGGAGCATACACTTGCTGCAGATTATCTTAAGAAATTCACCTATCCCTGGGAAGCCTTAAAGGGCATCAAGGAATTTATCCTTGAGCTTGGTCCCACGCTTGGAGATGACTATACAGAGGTCAAAGAGAATGTGTGGGTTCACAAGACAGCTACTGTCTTTGAGAGCGCATATCTCGGAAGCCCATGTATCATAGGCCCCGGTACCGAAGTTCGTCACGGTGCTTTTATCCGCGGATCAGCTCTTGTGGGCGCTGACTGTGTAGTTGGTAACTCCGTTGAGCTAAAGAATGTTATTTTATTTGATCATGTTCAGACTCCTCACTACAACTATGTAGGAGACAGTATTTTAGGATATTATTCCCATATGGGCGCAGGTTCCATCACTTCTAATGTAAAGAGTGACAAGAAGCTTGTAGTTGTCCATAACGGAACTGAGCATGTGGAGACAGGCATCAAGAAGTTTGGAGCAATGCTTGGCGATTATGTTGAAGTTGGCTGCAATGCTGTTTGCAACCCCGGAACCGTGATCGGTCGTCATTCAAATGTTTACCCTACTTCCTGTGTAAGGGGCGTAGTTCCCGAGAATTCAATTTACAAAAACAGTGGAGAAATAATCCACAAGGAGGACAGATAATATGGGCAAATATTTTGGCACAGACGGCTTCAGAGGCGAAGCTAACAAGAATCTTACCTTTGAGCATGCTATGCAGATCGGTAGATTTCTTGGCTGGTACTATGGCGCCAATCAGGGTAAAAAAGCCAAAGTAGTAATAGGAAAAGACACAAGAAGAAGCAGTTACATGTTCGAGTACGCGCTTTGCACAGGACTTATGGCAAGCGGCGCTGATGCTTATATCATGCACGTTACAACTACTCCTTCTGTTGCATATATCACAAGAGTTGATGATTTTGACTGCGGTATCATGATCTCCGCATCCCACAACCCTTACTATGATAACGGCATCAAGCTTCTTAACGGAAACGGTGAGAAGATGGATGAAGAGACAATCTTAAAGGTTGAGGACTACATTGACGGCAAGATTGAGGTTCCTGTGGCTGAAAGAGATAACATCGGCCGTACTGTTGACTATGTTGCAGGAAGAAACAGATATATCGGATACCTTATCTCCCACTCCAAGTACAGCTTCAAGGATAAGAAGATCGGCCTTGATGTGGCAAACGGTGCAGCATGGCAGATTGCCAAGGGAGTATTTGATGCTCTCGGTGCCAAGACCTATGTTATAAACGATGAGCCTGACGGCTTTAACATCAACACAGACTGCGGATCAACACATATTGAGCACCTTCAGAAGTTTGTGGTTGAGAAGGGTCTTGATGTTGGTTTTGCTTACGACGGAGATGCTGACAGATGCCTTTGCGTAGATGAAAAAGGCAATGTTATCACAGGTGATCATATCATTTATATTTACGGTCTCTACATGAAAGAAAGAGGCAAACTTGTAAACAACAAGGTAGTTACCACAATCATGAGTAACTTTGGTCTTTACAAGGCTCTTGATAAAGTTGGCATCGAATACGAAAAGACCAAGGTCGGCGATAAATACGTTTATGAGAACATGGTTCAGAACGGCCATCGTATCGGCGGCGAGCAGTCCGGACATATCATCTTCACCAAGTACGCCACAACAGGTGACGGTATTCTTACCAGCCTTAAGATGATGGAAGTAATGCTGGCAAAAGAGAAGCCTATGAGCGAACTTGCAGCACCTGTAAAGTTCTACCCTCAGGTTCTTAAGAACGTAAGGGTAAAGAGTAAGCCTGATGCTCAGAACGATCCTGATGTTCAGAAGGCTGTGGACGAAGTTGCAAAGGTTCTGGGCGATACAGGACGTATCCTTGTAAGAGAGTCAGGAACCGAGCCTGTTATCCGTGTTATGGTTGAAGCTGAAAGCGATGAAATCTGTGAGAAATACGTTGATCAGGTAATCGATGTCATCAGATCAAAGGGACATCTTGAATAACAATCCGTGTTATCACTTTTAACGCTTAAATCATATAATGTAATTTTTTAATGGAGTAATGTTTTTATGTGTGGAATAGTTGGTTATATTGGCCACAAACAGGCAGGTCCTATCCTGCTTGACGGACTTTCAAAACTTGAGTACAGAGGATATGATTCTGCCGGTATTGCAGTCAGAAACGGCTCAGAAGAGGCTGTCGTTGTTAAAGCTGTAGGTAAACTGGAGAATCTTTCAAATAAGACTAACGGTGGAAATGCACTGTCCGGAACCTGTGGTATAGGACATACAAGATGGGCAACCCACGGCGCACCAAGTCTTATCAATGCTCATCCTCATGTAAGCGGCAACTGTTCAGGTTCAGCCTCCGGTCTTGTAGAATCTGAAGTTGTAGGCGTACACAACGGTATCATCGAGAACTTCCAGGAACTTAAGGAAAAGCTTATCAGACACAACTACAAGTTCTATTCAGATACCGATACGGAAGTCCTTATCAAGCTTGTTGATTACTATTATAAAAAATACAAGGTAGGCCCAATCGATGCCATTGCCAAGACTCTGGTTCGTGTTCGCGGATCCTACGCCCTTGAAGTAATGTTCAAGGATTACCCTGATGAGATTTATGTTGCAAGACAGCAGTCACCTATGATCATAGGTGTTCAGGGCGACGAGTCCTTCATAGCCTCTGATGTTCCTGCCATTTTGAAGTATACAAGAGACGTATACTACATCGACAACATGGAGATGGCAAGAATCAAGGCCGGTGATGTTACATTCTTCAACCTTGACGGCGACGAAGTAAAGAAGGATATCACCACAGTTACCTTCTCTGCTGAAGCTGCAGAAAAGGGCGGCTTTGAGCATTTCATGATGAAGGAAATCCATGAACAGCCCAAGGCAGTTGCTGATACTATCGCCAAATATGTATCAAACGGTAAGATAGATCTCTCAGAAGTTGGTCTTTCCGATGAAGATATAAAAGCACTCTCACAGGTTTATATTATTGCCTGCGGTTCCGCATGGCATGTGGGAATGGAAGCACAATACATAATCGAGGAACTCACAGATCTTCCTGTAAGAGTCGAACTTGCTTCGGAATTCAGATATCGCAATATGAACCTGAATCCAAACGCACTGGCAATCATCATCTCCCAGTCAGGCGAAACTGCTGACTCACTGGCTGCTTTACGTCTTGCCAAGGAGAAAGGCCTTAAGACTCTTTCTATCGTCAATGTTGTTGGTTCATCCATAGCAAGAGAATCAGATCATGTAATGTACACTCTTGCAGGACCGGAAATATCGGTAGCAACCACAAAGGCTTACAGCTGTCAGCTTATTTGCGGATATCTTTTAGCCCTTAAATTTGCCGAAGTCAGAGGAAGCCTTGAAAGCACTGAAAAGCTCACCTATTATATCGATGAAATTAAGAGCATTCCTGAAAAAATGAAAAAAATCCTCGATGAGAAGGAGCGTATTCAGTGGTTCGCAGCTAAATTTGCCAATGCTCACGACATCTTCTTTATCGGAAGAGGTATAGACTATGCGATTTCACTTGAGGGAAGCCTTAAGATGAAAGAGATTAGTTATATTCACTCTGAGGCCTACGCTGCCGGAGAACTTAAACACGGCACCATCTCTCTTATTGAGAATGGCACACTTGTCATCGGCGTTCTTACACAGCCGGCTCTTTATGAAAAGACAATTTCGAACATGGTAGAATGTCAGAGCCGTGGTGCATATCTGATGGGTCTTACAACCTACGGCAGATACAATGTAGAGGATCAGGTGGACTTCACAGTCTATATACCTAAAGTAGATGAGCACTTCGTTGGAAGTCTTGCAATCATTCCTCTTCAGCTTCTTGGTTATTACACCAGCGTTGCAAAGGGTCTTGATGTAGACAAGCCAAGAAACCTCGCAAAGAGCGTTACAGTCGAGTAATTGCCACTGTATGATATAATAGTGCTTACGACATTCTCACGTTAAACGAGTATGCTATAACATCAATTTCTATGATAAAAAAGAAAGGCTTTGCAAATCCCACCTGGGAAATGAAAAACCTTTCTTTTTTTATGACAAACATTTGCATATTTTTAATTTCATACTGCCGGATTTTTTACCGACTTTAATCGGACCAGATGACATTGTCACCGGGTTTAACGGCCGATACAACCTCTTTCTTTTGTTCGGCCTCTTCTTTCTTTTCCATAACAAAGCCTATGACATTAGGCGAAATATTCTCGGTTTCGCACCCAACCGCCTCATAGGGCCCAATCTTGAAGCATCTGACCACAATCCCGCGAAGTTCAAGTTTTGTGCTCTTGGAGTCCTTGGTAAATTCTACTTTGACTCTGTCTCCCACCTTACAGTTAGACCTTTTTCCAACCATAAGAGAAAAACCACGCATGGAAATATCATGAATGATAACACTCAGGGCTTCTGTCCTGTTGATCGTCGCATTTCCCATGATCTGAACCTTGTAGCGCTCAGCCTTTCTCATGTTCTCTGCAACTACAACCTCACGTCCCAAAATAACATGAAAATCCGTTCCGGAAAAATCCACTCTGCTGATGTTGTCTGCCTGGAATAAATGCTTCTTCTCAGTAACAGCCTCGCTATATTCAAAATGTGCATCATTACAAATATCAATCAATTCTCCGCCACAGTACAACGGTGAAACCAAAACTCCATCACCGTAGCGCGTAATAACAGTGGCCTCAACTGTATAGTTTGTCTTGTTATGAACCATGTTTATGGTTATTTTTGTCCCCTGCGGGATATCATATATCTTCATAAATCTACATTATAAAAAATAATTAAATATGTCTAGTTTAAAAATGAACTTTTTATAAAATTATTTCATAATTATACAACATTATTTCAGCGATTATAAAAGAAACAGGAACTCAATTTCTATCCTTGAGATCCTGTTTCCGTAACATTTTTAACTGATTACAATTCAGGGTAATTATAGCTGCAACTTTTTAATCATCCCAGGCAGCTATGATACCCTCAGCTGACTTCAAGACCTTCCACCTGAGCAGTGTACAGATGGTAGTAATCGCCTTTTTTAGCCATAAGTTCATCGTGACTGCCACATTCGGTAATGCCACCATCATTTATATACATGATCTTATCACACTTTGTAATGGTAGAAAGTCTGTGAGCAATGATAAAGCTTGTCCTTCCTGATAGCATAGCATCAAGGCCCTGCTGGAGAGCTTTCTCAGTCTGCACATCAATACTTGAAGTTGCTTCATCAAGCACAAGAATTGCAGGGTCTGATAAAAGAGTTCTCGCAAAGGATATAAGCTGCTTCTGCCCCTGCGAAAGGAGCGCACCTCTCTCTTTTACCTCAGTGCGATATCCGTCATGCATACCCTTTATAAAGTTGTGAGCACAAACCGTCTTACTGGCTCTTCTGATCTCAGCCTCAGTGGCATCCAGCTTACCATATCGGATGTTGTCCTCGATGGTGCCTGAGAAAATAAAGCTGTCCTGAAGCATGATTCCCATCTGCGATCTTAGGGACTTAAGCGTAACCTTTGAAATATCCTGGCCGTCTATCAGGATACGACCGCTGTCAAGATTGTAGAACCTGGAAATAAGGCTGACAATGGTACTTTTTCCTGCTCCTGTAGGTCCAACCAGGGCTACGCTCTCACCGGGCTTAACACTGAAGGATACATCATGCAGTATCTCTTTTCCCTTCTCGTAGGAAAAAGATACATGGTCAAAAGTAACCTCTCCCACAACCTTCTTAAGCTCGACAGCATCCGGCGCGTCATCTACAATAACCGGCTCATCCATGGTTTCAAAGATTCTCTCAAGGTAAGCCATGTTGTTGATAAATCCGTTAAAGATATTTCCAAGGTTCATGATTGGCTGCCAGAATCTTGATGCATAGCTGGATATGGCAACGATGGTACCAAGAGTCTCGTGTCCCTGGGAAAAGACAACCAGTCCAAAGAGGAAGATTGCTGCACGAACCAGTACAGAAATCGTGTCAATTCCCGGCCATACAAGGTTCGAATAACGAACCGCAGTCATCCAGGTCTTTCTGCAGTCACCGGAAAGCTTTTTGAATATCTCTGCATTCTCATCTTCTCTTGCAAATATCTGTGTTATTCTTGCACCGACAATGTTCTCCTGAAGATAGGCATTAAGGTTTGAGTTCTTGTTGGAAACCGCCTGCCATGCCTTCCTCTGTTTGTTCTTTATCCAGAACATGAAGATCATAAGGAAAGGAACGCCTGCAAGTACCACAAGGCTCAGGCTTACGTCCACCGCAAGCATGAATGCCACGATGAATACAAGGTTTATGATCTCAAGAATAACATTTATAAGTCCGTTACTGAGCATATCTGAAACGGAGTTAACGTAGTTTACAACACGCACAAGGATTTTTCCCTGTGGTCTGTCATCATAATACTGAAACGGCAGCTTCTGAAGATGCTTAAACAGATCATCTCTTATCTGATAGATAATATCCTGGCTGACATTAACCATTATATAGGAACGGATAGTGGTAAACACAACACTTATGATGTAAAAGCAGGATGCATAAACCACAAGTCTGTAAAGCATCGACTCATCACCGTTTGGAATCGCAACGTCCAAAGCCCTCTGAACGATCATTGGGCTCACCAGAGCAGCCGCTCCTCCAAGTGCTGAAAGGATCAGCGCAAAAACCATTTTTCCTGCGTGTTTTTTAATATATACCCAGGCCCTCAGCAGGTGTCGTATGTCAAAGGGCTCTTCGAGAATTTCGTCTTCTTTATATGTATTTCTTCTTGCCATTTTTCTTTCCCTTCCTCTGATAATGAAGCGGCACGATTAAGCCCCGGCCTGTAGTTTAACCAGTTCGGCATAATAGCCTCCCTGTTTGATAAGTTCCTCATGGGTTCCGCGCTCTGTGATCTCGCCATGCTGCATGATCAGGATCTGATCGGCATCTTTTGTAGTGGAGATACGCTGAGCAATAATGATCTTGGTGCAAGAGAAATCAAGATGCCTTAAGCTCTCCTGGATCTCTTTTTCCGTCTCAAGGTCTACTGCGGAAGTTGTATCGTCAAGGATAAGGATTGAAGGTCTTACAGCCAGTGCTCTGGCAAGAGAAATTCTCTGCTTCTGGCCTCCCGAAAGGCCAACACCTCTTTCTCCCACAATTGTCTCGTACCCCTCAGGCATCTTGGCAATAAAGTCAGAAGCCGCTGAATACTTGGCAAATCTCACAACCTCTTCCTTACTGATGTTGCCATCTCCGTAAGCGATATTTCCATCGATGGTATCTGAGTACAAAAGCACGTCCTGTGTAGCCAGACCAATGTTCTTACGAAGCTGGCTGAGCTTAAGCTTATTTATATTGACGCCGTCAATTAATATCTCACCCTCTACAGGCTCATAGAACCTTGGGATAAGGTGAATAAGTGATGTCTTTCCACAGCCGGTCTCGCCCATGATGGCAATTGTCTGTCCGGGCTTTGCGGTAAAAGAGATGTGCTCAAGAACCGGAAGCTTGGCATCCGCATAGCGGAAGGAAACATTCTTGAACTCAACCTCTCCCTTAAATCTCTCGGGCTTGTCCACAGCGTCAGGAGCATCAACGATCTCAGGCTCGGAATAGTAGATCTCCATAACTTTGGCAGATGCAGCCGAGAACCTCTGGAACTCGTTCATGACGTTACCGAGCTGTCTCATAGGGTTCGCAATAGCCCAGATGAGGCCTGAAAATGCCACATACTCACCCATTGAAAGCTTGCCGCCAATCAGGAAAAGACCTCCTGCAAGGAGCAGTATTACTGAAAGAAGGTTTGCAAGAGTTTCTACAAAAGGATAAAACCTGAGCCATACTTTGGCTGTCTTTTTGTTGGTATCACGATAATCGCTGTTGCAGTCATCGAACTTCTCGATTTCGTAATCTTCCCTTGCAAATGCCTTTACAACCCTGTTTCCGGCTATATTTTCCTGTGCAACCGTGTTCATATATGCAAGCTTTTCACGAAGAAGGGCATGCATAGGCGCAACTAAAAGCTTAAAGACATAGATAATAAAGAAAATAAGCGGTGCCACAATAAGAAGGCAGAATGCCAGCTGCCAGTCCATTACAATAAAGTAAATGGCTGTCGAGGAAACCAGCGCTATTGCCTCCATAACCATCCTGACAACCCAGGCAACCATGTGTCTTACGGCATCAAGATCTCCGGTAACTCTGGTCATAAGGTCACCGGTTCGATAAGTTCCGTAGAACTTCATGTCCTGTCTCTGAATTTTGTCGTACAGGAAATTACGCACTCTGAAAAGTACCTGCTGTGAAACTCTCTCATAGGCCATACAGTCCCAGTAAACAATGGCACATCTGAATACTGTAAGACCAACCATAAGAGCCAGAAGCAGATAGAACTGATCCGGGTGCTCAGAAAGGTTTTGCCTTGCATTTTCTCCTGTCAGGAAAGTATCTACAATTTTCCCAGAAAAAAAAGGCACTGTCAGCTGCAACATATTGTAGACAACTGTGCCTATCATCGCGCAGACATAAAGGAGTCTGCTGCCCTCCATGTTATCCCAAAGCCACTGAAGTCTGGTCCTCGGATAACGCCATCCTTTGGTATTCTTTTTCATAAATCACCCCACGCAAAAAGTTTGCATTTTGTCGACCTTAGTGCATAATTACACATCGGTTATATATTCGATTCTATAACCGGTATATGCAATATACAACCCGTTTTCCCTATTATTTCTGACCATTTTTTGTCATTTTTGACCTTTTATGACAAGGAAAATATATTTGCCGTTTACAATAACTTTGAGATGCTAAATGTCTTTTAAAATTGTTTATAACCGATATATTTAAGCACAGTTTCCAGCCCTTCTGTAGGCACGCAGAAAGTGCCATCACGGTGCTCACACCCACGTATTACTTCTTCCACGTCGAACCACTTTACTTCTTCAACTTCCTCTGTCTGAAGTACAAGCTTTGACTCATCAACAGGCTTGTCATAAACATATACAAATGCCACTTCGTTGTCGTTAAAGAGCTTGCCGTGAAACTGCATGGCATATTTTATGTGGAACGTACCTGCAAAAGAGAGGTCTTTTCCCTCTGCTTTTATTCCAAGTTCTTCATATAATTCACGCTGTGCCGACTCCAATGGTTCATCCCCTGCCTGTATGTGCCCTGCGGATGATGTGTCATACATTGAGGGAAAAGACTCTTTCTCAGCACTTCTCTTCTGCAAAAGAACCTGATAAGTATTACCCTTTTTTCTCACAATCCATATATGCGCAGTCCTGTGCGGAATTCCCTCCGCATGGGCTTTCGACCGGGTAACGGTCTCTCCTGTCGGAATGCCGTTGTCATCTGTAATATCAAATAATTCTTCCATATTTTCACACTCTCCTTGCTCACTTTATTGTATACGGAAAGATGCAATAATGAAAGCTTACTCAGCGCCGCTTCTTCTTTCACTAAAATAGAAAAATAGGCAGTATTATTGTGCGACACCTGACATGTATGTTTTTCACTTGCAGTCCTATTATAGAATTAACAAAAATGCATCGTGATTATTTTTATGGAGGAACAACCATGTACGATATCAGAACAAGAGAAATACAGGAAGCAATACAAGCAGCAGATGTTGCTCTCGATCACCTTGAAAGGGCAAAAAGAAGTCTCTCGAGCGCAGGTAACTGGGGACTGTTCGATACTTTAGGCGGAGGCTTCATCAGTGGACTTATTAAGCACAGCAAGATGAGTACTGCCGAAGATGAGATCAATATGGCAAAAGAAGCTCTGGCAAGATTTTCAAAAGAACTCAGAGATATAGATGGTTACTCATCAGTTCACATCAACGGATTCCTTACCTTTGGCGATCTTTTCTGTGACGGATTCTTAATGGATGTAATTGTCCAGTCACAGATTGGTAAGGCAAAAAAAGAATGTGAAAACGCCATAAAGCAGGTGTCACGCATCAGAAACGAACTTCAGAGAATGTTGTAAGCGTAAAGCATAAATTGTCATTTGCAATATTCATATATTTCAAAAAAGCACCCTCAGCAAAGTCCACCTTTACTGAGAGTGCTATTTTTTACTTAATTAAAAACTGTAAATTGATATATTACTCATATTATGTTAATTCAAATATTACTCAAGAACTGTAAATCCAAGAAGTGTAGCAAGTCTTAAGAATCCGCAATATCCATTCTCGTCAAGAAGCTTACTTACATCATAGCCTGCAGGGATAACTATTCTCATCTTTACGCCATCATGCTTAAATACGATGTTGTAAGCAACGTCAGGGCGTGCTGCCATAGCTGCGATCATATTGCTATCAAGTGTTGCAACTTCGTTTGTCTCAATAACTGCAACTCCACCAGCTGGAACTGTCTGAACTGTTGTTGTAACAGCATCTCTAAACTGAGCAGGTGTAATCTTAGAAATATCGAGAGAAACTGACTTTGTTGTTGCTACTGCATTTCCTAGTGCTGCTGTAGGAAGTGCGCTTCCTGCTGCTGTTGTGATAATATTTATACCTTCATTGCTTACAACATCCGCAGGTACTTCCTGTGGTGTATTCTCTTCAACAATGACAGCCGGAGCACCCGTCTGTTCTTCAATAGTTTCCTGAATCTGGTCTATCACTGCTGGTGGAAGTAGTCCAATATGAACTCCGCCTCCATTGGGTACTTTTAAGTAATATCTGCCATTTCCCAAGCTATATGCATCAACATTATTTAGTGTATATCCATTAGCTACTGTAAAAGAGATCCAGCTTCCAGCCTTTGCATAATTACGCGTTTGATGCTGAACGCTGATTGAATCAATCACATCTCCATCTGTGTAAGTTGTAGTTTCAGATTCAGTTGATACTGTAGCCTTTCTGAGATCCTGAACCCCTTCATCGCCCGTAATTATATAATTAACTTTCTTATCAGGATCATATCCTGTTCCATTATCATGATTTATTAACGATCTTACAGAATGAACATATAAATTGTCTCTTGCATTTGTATAACTCCAATGTGAAATGTTGTCAATAATGCCGTTAATATTTCCGTCAACAACAACCACACCATTTGTTCCATCACTAGTTACACAGTTTGCATCACCGCTTACATAAACGATTGATCCACCAATAGTATGAGTATCACCATCTAATATATATGAATTCCCCGTATTTTCAACTACATACGCATCTGCGCCACCATAAAGTGCAACTGATCCGGTACCAGTATTTACAATATTATGTACATTACTATCGGTTGCAATGTTTCCTGTACCATTATTTGTAATATTACCTGTAATTTCGCAACCAAAAGCACTCACATTGGCATTTCCAGTTGCCAATATAGCATCACCATAACTACCCCAGTTAGGACCGGTTGCATACGATTTGATTTCAACATTTCTGGCTTCAACAGTAATCGGTATAGTGTCATTTCCTGTTACTGTAAGTGCTGCATGAGGGGTCGATATATAACCAGAATCAGAAGTTGTGTTAACTATTACATCCTCTGTCTGATGATAAGTTTCAGATTCTACAGTATTCTCTACTTTGTTTTCTTCTACATAATTCGAATCAGCTGGTGCACCATTAACCGTTATTTCATGAGGATTCTCATTTTCTCCCGGTGATGCAACTATAGTAACGGGCGTATTAGTATCTTCTGCAAATGCCACCACCGGTGCCTGAACCATCATTGCCACGCTCATTCCTACTGCTAAAACTGATCTGTACTTCACATTCATAAATAAAGACCTCCTTATCTTTTGGACAAGGAGGACTAAAGCGCTGATTTTTGACTCCTTGTCATTTATGTACACCACTATTTCCCTGTGGCGCATGTTCGTAATTACATACGACAAATATACGCCCCCGAACAGTTTTCAAATTAAACAATCGGTAATTTTATGAAGTATGTATGAAGAATGTAAACATCCAATAAATATAAAAACCGGCCTTCACTGCGCTAAGCAATGAAAGCCGGTATGTTTTCGATATTTAGTTGTTGTCGCTCTTTACCGGAATAAGTACAAGGTCCTTGGTTCCAAAGAACAGGCTGTTCCTGATCATACCAATGCGGTAAAGATTCAGTACGTAAAACAATGTACAGAAGACGGTTATCAAGCCAAAAGCTCTGATGAGTTCTTCAACAGTTGGAGGATAGCCATGGTGTCTGGTGTAGTTGCCTACGTACGCAGCAATTTCTGCTTCAAGTCTTCCCATCTTATTAGCACCCCGTGTTCTATGAATATGTTTTTATGATACCTTTTTGATGTTTCCATTTTGTGGAAGAAATCTAAAAAAAGTGTAAATAATATTCAGGCGCCTATACCACTGCTCTGAATCTTATTCATGCGAGCGTAGGTTCCACCAAGCGCCACAAGCTCCTCATGGGTTCCACGCTCAACGATATGCCCGTTTTCGATAACAAGTATCTGGTCAGCATTTCTGATAGTGGAAAGTCTGTGTGCAATGGCGATGATGGTTCTCTTGCCTGATATGTTGTTTATAGCCTGCTGGATCTGATGCTCTGTCTCCACATCCACTGATGCAGTAGCCTCATCCAGAACGATGATCGGGGATTTTCTGAGGATTGCTCTGGAAATCGCAACTCTCTGCTTCTGTCCGCCGGAAAGCCTAAGTCCCCTCTCTCCCACCAGCGTGTCGTAGCCGTTTGGCATTTGCATGATATCCCTGTGGATATTGGCAGCCTTGGCCGCTTCCATGATTTCTTCCATGCTGGCCTCGGGAACTGCATAACCGATGTTCTCCGCAATTGTGCCGTTAAAGAGAAACGTATCCTGAAGAACCGGAGATATATTGCTCCTAAGGCTCTCAATCGTCACGTCCCTTACATCATTTCCGTCAATCAGAATCCGTCCCTTTGTAGGCTCATAAAACCTGGAAATAAGCTTGGTCATTGTGGTTTTGCCGACTCCCGTAGGTCCCACAAATGCAATCATTTCTCCCGGTTTGCAGGCAAAAGAGATATCGCTCAGAATCTCTCCCCCTGTCTCATAGGAAAAGCTCACATGATCAAAAGCCACTGCTCCTTTTACATCTGTCAGTTTTCTGGCATCCTCTTTATCACTGATTTCACAGGGCGCATCAAGAACCGCCATAACTCGTTCTGCTCCTGCCATTGACTGCTGCATATTTTCAAGAAGGTTGGCAAGCCCAGTTATAGGCGCATAGAAAAGACCCAGATATAAAAGAAACGCCACCACATCTTCAACACTAAGGCTTTCTCTGTAGGCAAGATAGCCGCCGAAAGCCACCACCAGTATCGTACCTATGGATGATATGAATTCAACCGACGGATGGAATATGGCACTGATCTTAAGAGCCTTAAGCATAGCTCTTATGTGCTCAAAGTTCCTCTCATCAACCTTTTCTGTCTCATACTCCTCTCTGCCAAAGGACTGGATTTCCTGAAGTCCCGACAGGTTATCCTGAAGCTTTCCGTTCAGCTCACCCATCTTCTTTTGCGAAGCCCTAAAGAACGGTCTTACTTTCTTGGAAAAAATAATTCCCGACAAAAAGATCAGCGGAATCGGAGCGCAGGTAATCAGCGCCAGCTTCCAGTTTATTGTAAGGAGAACCAAAAGCACTCCCACAAAGGTCACTATGTTGGTTATAGTCTCGGGAATCATATGGGCATATAAAAGCTCGAAGTCTCTTGTATCGTTGACGATACGGCTCATGAGATCTCCGGTCTGCTTGTCGTGAAAATATCCGATATGCATATGCTCAAGCTTGTCGTAGGTGCGGGTTCTTAAGTCTCCCACCAGATACCACGCTGCCTTGTGAGCAAGGTAATTGCTAAGAAACCTGAAAAGAATCCTTCCCAGATACAAAACAATCAGTATCACTGTAAGCATGCGGATTCTGCCAAGACCTGCCTGATCCACGCCACTGCTTACTATGCCTGTCATGGCAGAAAGAACCTTCGGCGCTGCCAGATTGATCACTGTAAGCATAAGCGTCGATATTATCGCAATGATATAAAGCGATCTGTAGCGAATTGCCTCCCGGCTGAGCCTCCAGAGCATTTTCATACTTTTATAACCCCCAAAAATTTATATGACTTTTTGATCAAATATCTTAAAATCCGCACTGACTACGGATTTTAAGATATTCAGTTTTTTATCCTCTTGTAATCCTGTACTCGTAGAATTCTCCCGGATTTAGGATAACATCACAAGTCAGCTCACTCTTTTTCCTGAAATCATGGTAAATGTCTTTTTTCTCAAGTTCAAGCTCTTTTTCCCCATTTGGCGCAAAGCGGACAAAAAGCTGCGATAGCTTCACATTTTCATCCTGAATGTGTATAGTTGCATGGACAGGATGAGCTTTTCCGGTCACATGAGCATAGAGGATGAACACATCATTGTCATAGTGGAATACAGATACATTTCTTGCGGAAACATAAACACCGCCATAGTTAAATACAGGCTTTACCGCATCCATCGCCCACTCAGGGATCCTTGAAAGATCCGATGGGTTCTCCGGAACATTTATAAGAAACATCTGCCCTTTTCCATAGGTATCCTTAAGGAAAAGAGTAGAATGATATTCTCCTGCCCCGCCGTTTAGAAGCGACCAGGACATGTTGTTGGCATGCTGAATATCTGCGAAAAGAACTGGCTCTGCATCCTCAAGATATCCTGCAGGATCATCAGTCTTGTAGTACCTTGATACATTAAGCTTTCTTCCCGTAAGGTAGGCGCTGCTTAAATCCTTCCACTCTTTTTCATCTGCCTTTGCCATAAATCCCGGTGTTACAAAGGCCTTTCCGCCTTCTGCAAGGAAATTCTTAAGCTTGTCAAAAATGTTTCCATCCTCAAGGGAACTCTGAGTTAAGAGCACGCTTCCCTCACTTGGGAAAACAGGAGTTGGATTTAGCGCAAATCCCTGCATTCCAAGGAAGTCCTCAACATGATTCTCTCCCTGACTTGCATAAGGAATATACGCAGGAATTCCCACAGGTTTCCCTGCCTTATCAAGCATCTTGTCTATCCTACCAAGCTGAAGTCCAAGAGGTGTGACCAGCTTATTTTCGAAAAGATCCGTCCACTGGAAAAGAGTGATCTCTTCAGGCTTTGCAAAGGCCGACAGATAGCCCTGCTCAAGATAATCGTCCACAGGCCAGCACTGGTATGTGTCAAACCAGGTTCCGTGATTTCTGCCACCGGAAGCCTCATCCATCCATCTCACAAGGCTGTAGCTGAGGTACGTGGGAAGATGCTGATCCTGGTAGGCACTGGCTCTGGTTTCCGTACCTGTGTAAACCATGTCAAAAATATCTTTTTCCACATCAGGTCTGTAGCCTGTCGCATGGTAGGACTCTCTCCAGTTAGGGAACTTGATGATCATCTTGATGTTTGGGTTGATCTTTCTTGCAGGTCCCACCACAAGATTCTCTGAGACATCCTTCATAAGTTCTTTTCTGTATTCTACCCAGGTTCTGTCTCCCTTCTTTTTAAGGCAGTCTTCACAGGTACAATTGGTAAAATAGAAATCGTCAAGGATCACCTCGTCAAACTGCTCAGCACAGTACTCTGAGACCTTTTTGATGTACTCCCTCATTTTGTCATTGGAATAGCAGAAGGTTCCAAACAGCCTCTGCCTCTTTTTGTCCTCGTCATCGATATCCGGAACAACAGTGGTAAAGCCGCCTGCCACCTCAACATTTTTGCTTTTGAAAAAGTCGATAAACTCCTTCATCTTGTCTTTTTCCACCCAGTGGCCGTCTCTGTAGGGCTCAAGGTATACTTTATCAAGACCTACGTATTTCTCAATAAAATCGTACTGCTCTTTAAGAGTGTTAAGGTCCATTTTTTCAAGGATCTGGGCTACACAGTAAACTGTCAGTTTGAAATTGTTAAAATGTCTCATCTGCTTCCTCCGTAAATTCCAATCCCTCATGATCAGACATCGCTGTCATGGTCTTGCAAATAATTTAACCTAAGTCTTATCACAGCATCATCTTATAGATATTTGTGCAGTCTTCGGCATCAAGCTTTACAAAGCCGGAAATGCTACCGTCTCTTCCATCGCCATAGCAAAGAGCCTCAACCAGCTTTGGAATGTCTTTCTCCTTTGCCCCAAGCTCTGCAAAAGTAAGGGGCATACCGATGCTCTTTAAGAAGTGCTCAAGCTGTCTAATGCCTTCAAGAGCGGTTCTTTCCGGATCTTCATAGTCCATCTGACAGCCCCATACACGGACAGCAAGCTTTGCAAAGCGCATTACATCATGCTTATAAACGTATTTGAAAACCGCAGGCATGGTAACCGCAAGGCCTGCACCGTGCGCGCAGTCGTAAAGAGCTGACAGTTCATGCTCAATGTTATGGCTGTTCCAGTCCTGACTTCTTCCAACACCACAGGAGTTGTTGTGTGCCATCATTCCGGCCCACATGATATTTGCCCTTGCCTCATAGTTGTTGGGATTCTCTATTACCCTTGGTCCCTCATGGATCATAGTCAGCAAAAGACCTTCAATCAGCCTGTCAGTAACTTCCACATCCTTTGAGTTTGTCAGATACCTCTCATGAAGATGTGCCATGATATCCGTGATACCGGCAGCCGTCTGGTACGGAGGAAGAGTCTGCGTAAGAGCAGGATTAAGAATAGAGAATTTGGGTCTTATCGCATCTCCGGAAGCACCTCTTTTAAACATACCCTCTTCCTTGGTGATGACAGAATCAGGGCTTCCCTCACTTCCTGCAGCTGCGATTGTAAGGATTGTTCCAACCGGAAGAGCCTCTTCAATCCGCTTTCCGCTGTAGAAATCCCAGAAGTCTCCGTCGTAAATTGTTCCTGCTGCTATGGCCTTGGAGGAATCTATAACACTTCCGCCGCCCACAGCCAGAACAAAATCTATCTTTTCTTTTCTGCAAAGCTTAATTCCTTCGTATACAAGACCGCTTCTTGGATTGGGCTTTACTCCGCCCAACGTTACGTAGGAAATGCCTGCCTCATCAAGTGACTTTTTTACCCTGTCAAGAAGCCCTGATCTCTCTACACTTCCTCCGCCGTAATGAATAAGGACTTTACTGCCGCCAAAGCGCTTTACATATTTACCGGCGTCGTTTTCAGTGTCTTTTCCAAATGCAAAAAATGTTGGTGAATAAAAGGTAAAATTTTCCATTGTGTACTCCTTTACAAGTCATTATTAATCGTCTGATTCTTTTGTATTATCTTTATCATTTAAGCTCCGCAATCACTTCTGCCTTAGCCTTTTCGCAGGCAGCAATAACCTTGTCACAGAAATCGTCAAACTCCGGATCTTCCTCATATTTATCCTTATGAGAAAGAATGTAGTTAAGCGCAAGCCTTGCGCCTTTCTGGAAAGGAATGTTGGTTGTCATATTGGGTGCAAGCCTCTTTAATTTACTGTTGTCAAAGACAACCGAAACTGCCTTATCGCCTATGATTCCGCCTCTGAAATCATAGCCCTTACTTTCGCCCACATCTGCCAAAAAATCAGAAGATACGTAGTATGGCTTAAGTTCCACTCCCAGAGCATCCGCTATTGTCTGGTATATCTGATTCCAGGTAAGGATCTCATCGCCTGTTATCTGAAAAGCCTCTCCGATTGCATGTCTGTTGCCCATAAGCGCAGTGTAGCCTATAGCAAAATCGCTGTTAAAGGTAACTGCCCATAGAGATGAACCATCGCCGTGGATAATGACCTGTTTTCCCTCCTGCATACGCCTTATCACCTGATAAAAGCCCTTATTTCCATGGACACCCATCGGAAGACTTCTCTCGTCATAGGTGTGGCTTGGCCTTACGATAGTAACAGGAAAGCCTTCAGTCCTGTATTTTTCCATAAGGAATTCCTCGCAGGCAATCTTATTCCTTGAGTACTCCCAATATGGATTTGAAAGAGTTGTTCCCTCTGTTATCACATAAGAAGCTGCGGGCTTGGCATAAGCGGATGCAGAACTTATGAAGATATACTGCTTTGTTTTGCCCTTAAAGAGCCTGTAATCACGCTCTACAGCTGATACATCAAAAGCAATAAAGTCGCTTACAACGTCAAAATTCATGCCCTCCAGCTTTTTTGCCACATCCTCTTCATTGCCTATGTCAGCAACAATCTGGTTGATTCCCTCAGGAACCTCATCCTTACGGTTTCCTCTGTTCAAAAGATATACTTCCCAGATCGGATCCTTTGCAAGAGCCTTTATGATTCCCATACTGATAGTTCCCGTACCACCGATAAATAGTGCCTTCATGTTGTTACCCTCCTGTTTAGCTGATTGTTTTCCCTATATATAGTTTTTTCCCCTTTAAAAGGAAGATTGTGGAATGCTAAATAAAATGCGTATGCGTTGACAATGAGTGCACCAATCCAGGCGCCTATCTCGGTATAAGCTGTGGCCCTAAAACCAATGCGGCCTATAAAGAAAGAAATGATGAATGTTCTGATAATCATTTCAAGGATTCCGGAAGCCATCGGAAGCATGGGCTTACCCATTCCCTGAACACTACTTCTGATAACAAAAAGAATATTAAGTATTATCATCATTATGCCACACCTTGGCAGGAAAACACATACCAGATCTATCTGTTCAGCTCCGGACAGCAAAATTCCGGCAAGTTTATCCGGAATAAATACCATAAGTGACCCCAGTACCAGATAGGAGATAAGGGAAATTCCAAGGCAAACCTTCATTCCCTTGATTATCCTGTCGTATTTTCCCGCACCATAGTTCTGACTTGTGTAAGCAGACATTGCACTTCCCGCGGTTGCTGCCGGGTTCATGAAGAGATTCAAGTATCTGCTGCAGGCTGCATAAGCCGCGGTATAAACAACGCCAAAACTGTTTACGAAATATTGAACCACCATGACTCCCACAGCTGTTATGGAATTCATAAATGCCATAGGCAGGCCATTGCTTAAAAGCTCTGCAAACACTCTTTTTTCATTTATGAAGTGTCTCTTTTCCAATCTTACAGCATCAATATGCAAAAGCCGGCCGATACATATGCCGGAAGAAACAATCTGTGCAATCACAGTAGCTATAGCTGCACCTTCAACTCCCATAGAAAATGTGAAAATGAAAAGGCTGTTCAGGCCCACATTCAGAATTGACGATACTATGATCGCCTTTAAAGGAGTTTTGCTGTCTCCAAGCGCCCTTAGTATCGCTGCGGAGATGTTGTAGGCGATTCCTGTGAAAAGTCCTCCGAATATGATGTAGCCATATTTAAGGCAGTCGCTCATGATCTTCTCATCTGTCTGCAGAAGTCTTAGTGCGTGAGGCAAAAACAGAACGCTTACAACAGAAAGGCTTACGGCCAGAACCAATGAAAGTTCAATTACCGCTGCAAATCTGTGCTTTAAAGTTTCCTCGTCCTTTGCACCGTAGCTCTGGGCCACAAGTACGCTAAAGCCATTTGCCAGGCCAAAAGAAAAGCCCACTATTAAAAAGAACAGTGAGCCCATGTTTCCGACTGCTGCCAGCGCATTATCGCCCAGGCCTTTTCCCACGATCCAGGTATCAGCAAAGTTATATAGCTGCTGAAGCATGCTGGTCATAAGCAGCGGCCAGTAGAAGGAAAGAATAAGCTTTAAAGGGCTTCCTTCAGTAAAATCCAGTTCTCGTTTTCTGGTAAGTGCTATAGTTTTATTACTCATTATATTCACCTTGTCTTTTTAATAATCCAGTTTCCTGAATTTATTCTACTGGCAGGATATAATAAATAATAATTTTTTATTGACAATTTTTGCCCGTTTTTTGTTATTATATTCATATGGATAACAGAGAAAAAATTACTAAAGAAAAGATTGTAAAAGAAAAAATACAGTTTAATTCACCTTCAACAATATATGTAACATATAAAAGAGGCCCCGAAAGTTACCCCCTGCACTGGCACAACGCTGCAGAGTTTACCCTGATTTTGGAGGACGGCTGCAAATACAGAGTAAACGACACCATCTATGAATTAAAGTCGGGAGATGTGCTGCTGGTATGGCCTCAGCAGATTCATGAGACAATACGTATCCCAAAAGACGGCGCTATTTTCATTCAGTTTCCATCGGTAATCCTGGAAAACAATCTGGATCTTGTGTCCATTTCAAGATTCCTGTACGATTGCCAACTGCTGACTGCCAGTGAAAATCCTGAGCTCACCGGCTTTATTAAGGACAAAATCTGGGAAATAAAAGAAATACACAGCTCATCGGATCCACTTGCAGAGACCAAGTGCAAACTGTGTATCTATGAAATTCTCCTAAAGATAGGTGAACATTCCATTGCCATTGCCAAAAACAGAATGAATTTGAGTGAAGGGGCAGGCTCAGGCTGGGACTACATTCATAATGCCTGCACCTATATAGTTGAAAACTCCACTGAAGACATAGCTCAGATTGATGTAGCAAGACACATAGGTATCAGCAATTACTACTTTTCCAAGCTTTTCAAGCAGTACATGCATATGTCGTTTCCTGCATACCTTGCCAACATTCGTGTAAAGAAAGCAGCTTCGCTGCTTCTGAATGATTCTTTGTCTATTACAGAATGTGCCTTCTTATCAGGTTTTCAGTCCACCACCACCTTCAACAAGGCCTTTCACGATATTACAGGGTACTCACCAAGGGACTACAGGAAGCTGTACAGGTAAACGAAGGATACAAATTCAGGTAAGCGGAGACGTGCTAGCGTAAATTTTCACTCGGATTAAATAAAACACAAGAGAACACCAAAGTCTGATAAAGTTAAAGGCGACTAAACCAAACTATAAAAGACAGAGGTGTTCTCCATGGTAAAAAGTATACAGTATTTTAACGAGGAATG
>SVFZ01000084.1 GCA_015056585.1 Butyrivibrio sp.
CGTTGTATGGATGTTCGACCCTGCAGTCCTTGTGGACTCAGACGGAACAGGTTATCTGTATTTTGGCGGCGGAGTTCCAAGCGGACAGGCAGCTCATCCAAAGACTGTAAGAGTAATAAGGCTCGGCGGTGACATGATATCCACATCAGGAAGCGCTGCAACAATTGATGCTCCTTATGTATTTGAGGATTCAGGCATCAACAAGATCGGAAATACATATTATTACTCATACTGTTCAAACTGGAACTGTGCAAATGGTTTCAACAACGCAGCAATCGAGTATATGACAAGTAACAGCCCTATGGGACCTTTCACATATCAGGGCGAAGTTATGAAGAATCCGGGAGTCTTTTTCTCAGGTTCTACAGGCAATAACCACCACCAGATATTTGAGTTCAAGGGAAGCTATTACATGGCTTACCACACAAGATCTGTTGAGTCCAAGGTTATCGGAAAGAGCCTTGGCTACAGAACAACGCAGATCGATAAGATCAATGTATCAGGTGGAAAGATAAGCTCACTTACACCCTCAATGTCCGGTGTTTCACAGCTTTCCTATGTTAATCCATATGATGCTGTTCAGGCAGAGACAATGTTTACCCAGAGTGGTATCGGTGTTTCAGGTAACGGCGATGGAGTTGCATGGGTAGACAGTATTTCAAACGGCGATTTCACAAAGGTTAAGGGAGTCAACTTTAACAAGGGTCTGGCATCCATTACAGTAAATGTTAACAGCAGAGGTGCAGGAACGATCCAGGTTAGAGAGAACAACCAGTCCGGAAATCTCCTTGGAACAATCAATCTTTCTGATACAAACGGCAAGAATGCTAACTTCACAGGCACTATGAAGAATGTTTCAGGCGTGAAGAACATCTGCTTTGTATTTAACGGAAGCTTTGAGTTTGATTATTGGCAGGCATCTGCTACAGGAGAAGCTGGTGACGCCGGCCAGGGTGGCAACCAGGGTAATGAGAATCAGGGCGGAAATCAGGGCGATGAAGCTTCTGCAAATGTGAGCAAGGTTGAGTGTGAGACCATGACAAAGAGTGGTCAGTATACAGGAAATATCAGCCAGCCATTTAACGGAGTTGCTCTTTATGCAAATAACGATACACTGAGCTTCGACCAGTATTTCGCATATGGTACACATGATGTTACTCTTCGCGGCTGCTCAAACAACAGCAACATGGCAAGAGTAGATCTTAAGATTGCAGGTGAGAACAAGGGAACCTTCTATTTCGGCGACGAATATCCTGCAGAGTATACTATTGAAAATGTTAATCACAAGACCGGAGCAGTTACTGTAGAACTTACAATTTCTGCAGATGACGGAAGCTGGGATGCTTATGTCGATTACCTTAGCTGGGGCAGTGGCCAAGGAGAATCACAGGGCAATACAGGCAACCAGGGCGCGGGTCAGGGTAACACCGGAAATCAGGGTGGAAACCAGGGTAATACAGGCAACCAGGGACAGGTTGTGGAAGCTAACCTTCTCAACACCTATGGAGCACAGTATGGCTACTCAGGAACCTGCATAAACCTCTATCAGCTCAGGGATTCAAACCAGCTTAATATACTTAAGCAGCACTACAATTCAATAACGCTTGAAAATGAGATGAAGCCTGATGCACTTCTTGGCGGCTCTGCAAGACTTATTTCTGTAAGCGAAGCCAAGAACAAAGGCTATTACATTCCTGACAGTTACAAGGAGTCAACAGTTCCTCAGATCAACTTCAGTACAGTTGATGAAGTAATGAAGATCTGCTACCAAAACAATCTGAAGATGAGAGCACATACACTTGTATGGCATTCACAGACTCCGTCATGGTTCTTCAGAAACGGCTATTCAGGAAACGGCGGATTTGTAAATCAGTCCACAATGGATGCCCGTCTTGAGATGTATGTAAAGACTGTAATGAACCATGTTTACTTAAGCGAGTATGGCAGCGTTGTATATGCCTGGGATATCGCAAACGAAATCCTTCACGCTCAGAATTCAGGCTGGGAGGCAGTTTACGGAAATGGCAAAACAAACGCTTCTTATGTAAAGAAGGCATTTAACTACGCATACGATACACTTGATTACTTTGGACTTACAGATTCAGTTAAGCTCTTCTACAACGATTACAATACATACATGGAAGTTAACAATGTGATCACACTTGTTAATTATATCAACCAGGGTAAAAAAGTTTGTGCCGGCGTTGGTATGCAGTCTCACCTTGGAACCAACTATCCTTCAACTGATTATTATCTGCAGGCACTTAATTCCTTCTTAAGAGCAGGATTTGAGGTTCAGATCACAGAGCTTGATATCACCAACAAGGGTGATAGCGACATGGCGAATTACGCTTACAACCTCTTCAAGGGAATCAATACTGCCAAGAAGAACGGTGGTAAGATTTCAGGCATTACATGGTGGGGACTTTCAGATCAGACAACATGGATAAGTAACTCAGCTCCACTTCTTTTCTCAAGACCGGGTCAGCCTAAGCAGGCATACACAAAGGTTATCCAGGCTTATACAGAGACCTTTGGACAGCCGACAGCAGGCGGTGGATCAAATACACCTGAGATCAAACCTCAGCCTCAGACAGATCCTGAACCAACACAGCCGGCAGAGGAGAACACAAATAACAACTCCACAGCCCGCATCGATGATGGCTGGTACTACATAAAGAATACTCTTTCACAGAAGTATCTTACTGTAGAGGGCAACAGTGCAGATGGCTGGACAAATGTTTATATCAGCACCGGCACAGGCGTTGACGGACAGAAGTGGTATGTTACAAATACCTCCGACGGATATATTACACTTACCAGCAAGCTTGGAAGCTTTATGCTTGACGTAGCTAACGGCGAAAACGAAGATGGTGCAAATATCGGTATCTATCAGGGCTACGGTGGAGATGCTCAGCAGTTTATAGTTAAAAACACTGATAACAGCGGCATCTACACAATCGGAACCAAGGCTTCAGATGCAAGCAAGTATCTTGACGTTTATGAGCACAAGACCGCTGATGGCACCAATGTATGTCAGTGGAGCTACTATGGAAATCCTAATCAGCAGTGGCAGTTCGAGAAAGTAGGCGGACAGGCTCAGGAAGAGCAGCAGAACCCTCAGCAGGGTCAGCAGGAACAGAATCCTGATCCCGAGCAGGGTCAGCAGGAGCCTTCTCAGGAAGAGCCACAGCCTTCAGGTGAAGAACCGGCTCCATCAGCAAACGGAATGGAACTTAGCTATTCCATTAACGGCTGGGGCTCAGGCTATCAGGGAAGCATCAAGATCACAAACAGCACAGGAAGTGCAGTAAATACCTGGAAACTTAAGCTTAACAAGAATCAGGTTAACATCGCATCCAGCTGGAATGTAAATGTTTCAGAGGACGGCGACTACTACGTGATCACACCTGTAGAGTGGAATGCGGCTCTGGCAAACGGACAGAGCATTGAATTTGGTTTCCTTGGAAGCGGCCAGACACCTGATACTATCGACTATACATTCGAGTAATAACAGGTTATTTGACTTAAGCCGGATCAGGCTAGAATGAATCCGGACAATATAAAGAATTATCATAAATATAATTATCAGGAAAGCCCTGGGGCAATTAAATCACAATTGCCCTACGGGCTTTCTTTTTGTGCGATCTTGTGCATTTCTTTTTAATAAATTTTCTTTTTATGGTTCATTTAGGTTGTTTTTAGGTTGCGGTTTTAATATGGCATTATCAGATAACAACAAAAGCACATGGAGAGCAGAAAAAATGGCAGGAATAAAAGATGTATTTGAAAGAATAGAAGTTAAGTACCTCCTGGATGAAATGCAGTACAGAGAGCTGATGAAAAAACTTGAAGGAATTGCAGCTATAGACAGCTACGGAGAGACATCAATACTGAATATCTATTTTGACACACCCGATTATAAGCTGATCGAAAGGTCTTTGGAAAAACCTGTATATAAAGAAAAGTTAAGGCTCAGGACCTACGGGATACCTGAGGATGACACAAATGCTTTTATAGAGATAAAGAAAAAATTTAAAGGAGTTGTGTACAAAAGAAGGATCACAATGACCTATGCTCAGGCGCTTGCATACCTTACAGAAGGCGCAAGACCTCCGAAGGAAAGCCAGATCTCAAAGGAGATTGATTACTTCAAGCAATACTACAAGGGACTCAGGCCCGCGATGGCAATTTCCTACGACCGCATAGCAATGGCGGGAATCAACGATCCTGAGCTGAGAATAACCTTTGATACAAACATCAGGTGGCGCACAAATGACCTTTCACTTAAAAAGGGTAACGTGGGAAAAGACATTCTTTTACCCGGGCAGCATCTTATGGAGCTTAAGATTGCAGGTGCGATGTCAACCGAGCTTGCAATGATACTTGATGAGCTGAATATCCGCCAGGTTAGTTTTTCAAAGTACGGAAGAGGATATGAAGATTATATGTACAAAGACTTTGGGAAAAGAGCGGAGGAAAAGACAAATATCGCTTCCTTTCCACAGGCAGTCTGAACAAAAATCTTTAAAAGTTTTAGAAACGATAAAATTTATTATAAAATAGTAGGAGAAAAGAAAAATGACAACAGATTACATTTTCGGAAGCATAATCACAAACGGAGCATTGACAGGGGGGACACTTATTATCGCAACCCTTTGTTCACTGGTAATTGGCTGTTTTATAGCCTTCATGTACACAATAAAAAACAACTATTCCAAGAGCTTTATCATTACTCTGGCTCTTTTACCGGCTATAGTTCAGATGATCATTATGCTTGTTAACGGCAATATTGGCGCAGGAGTTGCGGTAGCCGGAACCTTTTCACTTGTCAGATTCCGCTCAGCACCGGGCTCGGGAAAAGAAATCACAAGTATCTTCCTTGCAATGGCAGCAGGACTTGCTACAGGAATGGGCTACATTGGAGTAGCAGCAATTTTCACTGTTATCATTACAGTTGCAAACCTTATTCTTTCAAGTATTTCTTTTAACGGACATGGACAGGAAGAAAAAACTTTAAAGATAACAATTCCTGAGAGCCTTGATTTCGAGGGCGTTTTCGATGATATTTTTTCACGCTACACAGACAAGGCAGAGCTTGAGGAAGTAAAAACCTCCGGAATGGGAAGCCTTTACAAGCTTACTTATAAAATTGTCCTCAGACAGAAAGCATCCACAAAAGGAATGATCGATGAGATCAGACAGAGAAACGGAAATCTTGAAATTACATGCTCAAGACCTGTTATGGTAAGAGCTGAGGAACTGTAAATATAGAAAGTGAGATTACAGATATGAAGAAGAGAAGCAAATTTTTGGCAATTTTATTTTTGAGCACTGCCCTTGTGATGGGCGGGTGTGGAGCATCCACAATATCAGATACGGTGACAGAAACTGTTGGAGCTGATTCGGAGGCAACGAAAGATGCTGCTGCAGATGATAATGGCACGACTTCCGGACAGGAGACTAAGAAGGAAAGCACTGAGACAGTTGAGAACAACATGGCGGAAGGCAGTACAGCAGCCAGCTCCGATACCCTTATCGACACTTCTGATATTTTTACTGACAGGGATTTAGAGCAGGAGGCAGACCTTAGCGATGCTGAATATATCACTCTGGAGGATGGAAAAGATGTAACTATCAGCACAGAAGGTGTTTATGTTATACAGGGAAGCGCTACTGATGCAACTATAATAGTTGAAGCCGATGATACCGCGAAAGTACAGCTGGTCCTTGATGGAGTAGACATTTCAAACAGTGATTTTCCGTGCATTTACGTAAAGAGTGCAGATAAGGTTTTTGTAACTTCTACAGGTGATAATAAACTTGCTGTTACCGGAACTTTTGTAGCAGATGGTGAAACCAACACCGACGCTGTGATTTTTTCAAAGGATGATCTTGTACTTAACGGTACCGGATCTGCCACAATAACATCAACTGCAAACGGTATTACCTGTAAGGATGATCTTAAGATTACCGGTGGAAGCTATAATATAGATGCTACAGAAGATGCGATTGAAGCAAATGATTCAATAAGCATCAGCGATGGCTCTTTTACCATAAAAGCGGGAAAAGATGCTATTCACTGCGAGAATTCTGATGATACTACAGTTGGTTCTGTCTACATTTCCGGAGGAAGCTTTGATATCGAGGCGACAGATGATGGAATTCAGGCCACAACGGTTCTTATGATAGACGGTGGAACACTTGACATCACAGCCGCAGAGGGACTTGAAGGCACATACATTCAGATCAATGACGGAACTATCAGCATTTCAGCCAGTGATGACGGAGTAAATGCGTCAGCAAAGAGCAGTTCTTACGAGCCGGTAATCGAGATAAACGGCGGCAGCCTGACAATAGTTATGGGAAGCGGCGATACAGATGCCCTTGATGCCAACGGAAGTCTTTACATTAACGGAGGAACTGTTGATATTACTGCACAGTTTGCCTTTGACTTTGACAAAGAAGCTCAGTTAAACGGCGGAAAAGTAACCGTTAACGGTGAAGAAGTGACTGAGATAACCAATTCAATGTTTGGAGGTCAGGGCTTCGGTGGTCAAGGTGGCCAGGGCTTTGGAGGTCAGGGCTTTGGTGGAAGAGGCGGCCGTGGCAATAACGGCGAAAGAACCTTCGGAGAAAACGGCGAAATGCCTGAAGGTGGCGATGGAACCACACCTCCGCAGATGCCTGAGGGCTTTGATGGCACAACCCCTCCACAGATGCCTGAAGGAGGTACTCCTCCACAGATGAATGGTAAAGCCAGTTCCGGTACCAATACACAAGAACAGTAATGTGAAATAGATAAAGAAGCTCCTGATGAAAGGCAGATCCTCTCGTCAGGAGCTATTTTAGTTTTTTAACTCTCGAAGTACTTGTTATATACATCCATGAGATCGGAAGTGGTTACTTTTTCATCTTCCACAAGAGCTATTGAATCCCAAAGTTTTTGGTTTAGCTCTTTTGTGAGGGTAGATACGAAGGTGTCATACTGGGCACCGAAAACTTCTTTCTTTCTCTCTGCCACAATTTTAACCTTGTTGGCTTCGGTCTCTTCCTTGTTGAAAGTGGTGATGCACTTAAGGATCACGTAGCCCTCTTTAGTATCTATGATGCCGCTTACTTCATCGGTTCCAAGGTTAAAGGCAGCGGTTTCATATACGTCTTCTTTTTCACCTTTGCCAAAAGAAATGATGGATTCATCAGCTTCGTTGTAGGTAGAAATCAGTTCTTCAAAGCTGGTTCCTTCATCGAGACTGGAGAGGATTTCTCTTGCTCTTGAATAGACGGTTCTTTTCTCGGAATCGCTAAAATCAACACGTTCACCCTTTTCGTTGAGGGTATATGTCTTTAGAAGGATTTGTTCCACAGTAATGGTTCTTGCTTCATCATCACTTATCTCGGGGTTGATGTCTCTTATGATATATTTGTAGAGCTTTTCAGCAAGAGCCTGTTCTTTATAAATGCTTGCGATATCCTCTTTTGCAGCATTGTTCATGGCGGCGATGTCATCGGAGGTCAGTGAAGAATAGTATTCATCAGCAGCCTGCTCTGCCATGGAGATTTCAGAGTCATCAAGTTCAATGCCGTTTTCAAGAGCCAGAAGATTCATGGCTTTGATCTGGGCGACTTTTGCCAATACAGATTCCTTGAGGCGATTTTCAATAGTGCCTGTATCAGTCTCTTTTTCCCAGATATCTGTGCCAAAAGAGGCTTCATAGCCCTTCTGGGTATTAACAAGGTACACCATTAGTTCCGTAAGGGAGCAGGTAGAATCCTCAATCCTGAAGACTTCATCGTTACTAAACCCGGTTGTGAACACGACTTTTCTGTCCGGGTTCACTACATTACATCCTGTAAGCAGAAATGCTAATGCTACCAATAATACTATTCGTTTTTTTATAAAGTGGGTTGCGTTTAGTTCGCGCATTTTTACGTTCTTTCTTTTATCAAAAATCACAGCATCAATAGCATCATCGCCAAGTTAAATCGATCTGATAATGCTGCGGGCAACACACAATCCGTTGGCGCTGGCCTGCTGAAGACCTCTTGTGACGCCTGCGCCGTCTCCGATCGCACGAAGTCCTTTTATGCTGGTTTCAAAATCCTTGTTTACTATTACCTTATTAGAATAGAACTTTACTTCCACGCCGTAAAGAAGAGTTTCATCAGAAGCAATACCCGGAGTAACCTTATCGAGAGCCTGGATCATCTCGTCAAGATCCACCATGATCCTGTGTGGAAATACCAGTGAAAGATCTCCCGGAACTGCATCCTTAAGTGTGGGAATCAGGTTATTTCTGCAAAGTCTTTCCTCTGTTGTTCTTCTTCCTCTCTTAAAGTCTCCGTAAGTCTGAACAAGAATTTTACCGCCGCAGAGCATGTTTGATAGCTCAGCAATCTTTTTTCCGTATTCAATAGGAGTTTTGAAGGGCTTGGTAAAGTTCTTGGACACAAGGAGGGCAAAGTTGGTATTGCTGGTCTTTAGGTCTTTTCCCTTGTATGCATGTCCGTTAACTACTGCCAGGCCGTTCTCGTAATACTCGGTTGCCACTTCTCCGGACGGATTGGTGCAGAAAGTGCGCACTTTGTCGTCGAAGGTAGGAGTGTGGTAAATGAGCTTTGCTTCATAAAGATTCTCGTTGAGGAACTGCATGACCTCATCGCGGACTTCGACTCTTACGCCCACATCAACCGTACCGGGTTTTGTCTCAATGCCGATTTCTTCACACTTGTTCTTGAACCAGTCGGCACCTTCACGGCCTACGGCACTAACGATCTCTTTTGCGTGGATGGTTTCGTTTTTATCTGTGACAACACCCACAGCTACGCCTTCTTCCACGAGAATCTCTGTGACCATGGTATTAAATTCAATCTCTACGCCCTTTGCAATAAGATGCTCCTGAAGCTTGGAGTAAATCTTGTAGCCTTCTTCGGTTCCGAGATGCCTTATGGGGCATTCAACCAGCTTAAGATTGGCGTTAATTGCTTTTCTTCTGATCTCGCGTATTTCTGCTTCCTTGTCGATTCCGTAAACGCTCTTGTCTGCACCGAATTTGAGATAAATTTCATCGGACTCATGGATTAGCTTTGTGGCTTCATCGTAGCCGAGAATATCAGGAAGCGTTCCTCCCACATCAGGAGAAAGAGAGAGCTTTCCGTCCGAAAAAGCTCCTGCTCCCGCAAAACCTGTAGTAATAGAGCAGGGCTTACAGCCGGCGCAGGTCTTGGTTACACGCTTTGGACAGTTTCTCTTTTCTATAGAACGTCCCTTTTCTATCATAAGAACCTTAAGATCGGGTCTTTTTTCCATAAGTTCGTATGCGCAGAAAATACCACCGGGGCCTGCGCCAATAATGATCACATCAACATTTTTTGCCATAGAAATCTCCAATCTGCCGCCTGTGCAAATATAATTCCTGCTTATTTCCGACGGCACATTAACAATTATTAAGTAAGCATTTAATTATACCATTTAAGGGTAAGTGTGCAAAGTTCCATGAGATTATTGGTATCTATAATCGGATCACCTAGCGAAATTGACGAGAAATTAGTACATATGTAGAAATATCATCATGTTGAATTGTCTAATGTGCACAACAAATTTTAACAAAACATGAATAAAGTGTAAAAGAAGTAAAAAAAGTGCTATATGAGGTAAAAGAATTCCATTAATTCAAACAACAGCATCATATATATTGATATTGTCAGTTAAATACCATGCTGACAAGGGGAAAACGGTATGAAAAGATTCAAGGGATATATAGTATCGACAATTCTTATTTCTTGCACTCTCTTTCTTGGTGGGTGTGGAAGCAAGTCCGAGAAATGGGCATATGCTTATGAACCTACCAAGGAAGTGATAGAGCTGTCTGACAACGGAAAGGCTCAGTACAAGGGCAATAATTATACTTATACCCAGGATGACAATTTTATAGAACTTAAGGACAAGAGCGGAGAGGTAACAGATCTTCGTTATGAAATGGAGGATGGAAACATGGTCCTCTATGAGAAGTCCACATATACTTACAGCGGCGGAGAACCGTCTGATGGGATCATAGGTCTCTGGACTCAGGATAATGGCTGGTCTTATCAGTTTACCGAGGACGGAAAGTTTTCGGAGGAGAATATCTTTTTTGGCCATTACACAGTTGATGAGGAAAAGAAATGCATAAGGCTCATGTATGACGATCCTATTGAAGATGCATTCCTTTATTACACACTTGACGGAGACAAGCTCACAGTTGACTACCCATGGCCTATGGTGAAGCTTGAAGATGCTAAGGGATGAGACAGGCAGATGGTCATGGCAGCAAATGATCATATAATCACGATTCGAGGCACGGGGGTGCTTACGATAAACAGGTGACTCTGTCACCAAAACAATTCTATTTTTCAAAGGAGAGGTGTTATGAAAATGAAGAAATTAGTTTCAACATTGTTGGCAGGGGTTATGACTCTTTCTCTGGCAGCTTGCGGAAGCTCTTCTGCACCGGCTGCAACAGCTGATACAGGAAGTGCTACAACAGAGACTACTACAGAGACTGCAGCAGAAACTACTGAGACAACAACAGAAGCTGCTTCTACAGAGGCATCAGTAGAGAGCACATCTGACGAAGAGCCTATCACTCTTAACATGTGGTGTATTGCTACAGAGAGCGATTCAAACCGTCACTCTTATGAAGCTGCTATCGCTGATATGCAGGAGAAGTATCCTAATATCACATTTAACTGGGAAGCTTTTGAGAACCAGTCCTACAAGACAAAGATCAAGGCTGCTGTTTCAGCTAACGAAATGCCTGATATCTTCTTCACATGGTCTTGCGCATTCCTTGGTGACTTCGTTGAGGCCGGCAAGGTATACTGCCTTGATGATGCTTATCAGAACTACAAGAGTGAGCTCCCTGAGTCAATGCTCGGAAACTCAACATATGATGGAAAGCACTATGGTGTGCCGCTTACAATGAACATCGTTGGTCTTTTCGCTAACATGGATCTTCTTAAGGAAGCAGGATACACAGAGATTCCGGGAACATATGAAGACTTCATCGCTTGCTGCGATGCCCTTAAGGCTAAGGGAATCATCCCATTCGGATGCGCAGGAAAAGAGACATGGTGCGTAACTGAGTACCTTGAGTCTGTTATCGAGAAGAGCGTTGGTGCTGATGCTCTTAACGACATCTTCCTTGGAAGAGCTACATGGAACAATCAGGACGTTGCAGACGCTGTTGATACATTCCAGGCACTTGTAAACAACGGATATTTTGATCCTTCAGGAATCGGCCTTACAAATGACGAAGTTAAGAACAACTTCATGGCAGGCAAGTATGCTTTCTACATGAACGGAACATGGAATTGCGCTGACTTTGCAGCTAACGAAGAGTTCCTTTCAAAGGTTCAGGTTGGTGAGTTCCCTGTAATCAATGCTGACAAGGCTTCACTTGGCCAGGTTATCGGCGGACCTTCAGACACTCTTGCAGTTTCAGCTTCTTCACCTAACGCAGAGAGAGCTGCAGACTATGCATTCGAGCTTGGTAAGCTTATCTGCCACTATGGATACCTTGATGGATGCGGACTTCCTGCTTGGACACCTTATGGCGACACAAGCTCAATCAACCCTCTTACACAGACTGTTGCTGATATCGTAAGCAAGGCTGATAAGTTCGTTCTCTTCGGTGATACAGCTATGAATGCAGATTCTGCTAACACATATCTTTCATATGTAGATCAGGTTTATGGATGCCTTCTTGATGGCAAGCAGTTCATTGAAGGCCTTGCAAAAGATATTCAGTAAAAATTTCTAATTGATTTTTAAAAAATTATGGCCCCTTCCTGCATTCCCTATCGGAAGGCGGGGAGGGGAAATTTATAGGCTTTTAACACGTAATAAGTTTTCCGGAAGGTTTTGCAACATGAAAAACAAAAAAAGTTTTGATATAAAGACGGCAGTTACCATTTTCCTATTTTTGCTCCCAAGCCTCCTTCTTTTTGTCAGCATCTTGATTGCCCCTATTGCTGTATCAATTTACAGAAGTATGTTTGATTGGAATGGTTTTTCGGAGGGAACATTTATAGGACTGGCCAATTACAAGGAACTGTTTACCAACGGTTCGATAAAGTTCATGACATCGCTCAAGAACTCAATGTTACTGGCATTTTTCTCAGTGTTTGTGCAGCTCCCTTTCTCTCTCTTGTTAGCGCTTTTGCTCGGACGGAAGCCTAAAAAAGACCGCGCATTCCTGGCTATTTTCTTTATGCCGGTACTCATTTCAACTGTGGTAATTGGCCAGCTTTGGTTAAAAATATATAATCCTGATTACGGCCTTTTAAACAGATTCCTCGATGCAGTAGGTCTTGGAAGCTGGAAACACGTTTGGGTCGGGGATGTTAAGACAGCCCTTGGAAGTATCATTGTTCCTACTGTATGGCAGTACATTGGCTATCACATGCTTCTTATGTATGCCGGAGTAAAGGGCGTGTCAGTAGATCTTAGAGAAGCAGCAATGCTTGACGGCGCAACAAAGTGGCAGGTTGATAGATACATTGTTATTCCCATCATTAAGCCAATCTTAAGAGTAAGTGTAATCTTTGCTGTAACCGGTTCACTTAAGACTTATGACCTGGTACGAATCCTGACTGAAGGTGGGCCTTTCCAGTCAACAGAAGTACCAAGTACACTTTTGGAAAACATGCTGTTCCTTAGAAACCGCTATGGAATGGGAAGTACGATTTCAGTTATGCTGATCGCACTTTGCTTTGCCTTTGCGCTTTTAATCACTGCAGCATTTAAAGATAAGGATGAATGATATGGGAAAAAATGACATTGTAAATAAGGTAGATGAAAATAAAACAAATCCTGTCATGAAGGTTCTGATGTATGCTTTTTTGATCTTCTGGGCGATTGTAAATATTTTTCCTATATATTTCATGTTTACTTTTTCACTTAAGTCCAACGAAGAAATATTCGGAAAAAATATTATCGGTCTCCCTGAAAACTGGTTATGGAGCAATTACACCACAGCTCTCAACACAGGAAGCATGGGACTTTACTTTGTAAACAGTCTCATAGTTACAATTTCTGCTATAGCGATTTCTCTTTTCGCAGCTATGATGGCTACATACGCTATAACAAGGATCAGATGGAAGTATTCCAAGCTTACAAACGCATTCTTCATGCTTGGTCTTACAATACCGCTTCAGGCGTCAATTGTGCCTGTTTATGTAGTGCTTTCAAAGCTTCACTGGCTCAATAAGTACTCAACGCTGATCGTTCCCTATTCAGCCTTTGCACTCTCAATGTCAATCCTTATATGTACAGGATTTATGGTTGAGATTCCCTATGCGCTGGATGAGGCTGCAAGGATTGACGGATGCTCACTTTCAAAGACATTCTTTGTGATCATCCTTCCGCTTATGAAGCCGGCGGTTTCTACAGTAGGAGTTTATTCATATCTGCAGTGCTGGAATGAGTTCATGTTTGCTAATGTATTCATATCCGATTCAGCACACAGAACGCTTCCTGTAGGTATTAAGGCTCTTTCGGGTCAGCACACCACGGATTGGGGACCTATTGGAGCGGCGCTTGTTATTGCAACGTTCCCCACTCTTATTTTCTACATCTTCCTCAGCGGAAAGATACAGGAGAGCTTCATAGCAGGAGCTGTAAAGGGTTAATATAATATTGATATATAAGGTAAAAGAGATAAGCCTCTCGGATTTCATATGAGATCCGGGAGGCTTTTTATCGTTATGATATACGAATTGATCCGGGAAAATCATAAAAAATCATAATAAATATTAAATTTTTCAAAAGAAAATTAAAATATGATGATTTTTATGATTATCCATTTTGTAATATATGAACTCGAAAGGAAAAAGTGATATGGCACTGAAGGATGAGAATTCGGGGAAGAGTCCATCCCCAAGCCGTACCGGAGAAACCTTCATAGTGAAGGTGGATCATTGTGAACATGAAACATGGCAGGGCCGTGTGACATGGGCGGAGGAGAACAAGTCTGAACACTTCAGAAGCACTCTTGAGCTGATAAAGCTTATGGATGGGGCTATAAAGAGCAGACGAGTAAGCAGACAGGATGAGGACAAAGATATTAAAGGTACTGTCTGATAAATAACTTTTTTATTTAATTTTTTTGGAACCTGATTTACGGGAGGAAATGGTAATGTTTGCAAAATGTAACAAGATGTTGGCTGTTTTATTGTCAGCAGCGCTGTCAGTCACAGTTTTCGGAAGTGACTTTGCCAGTGCAAAAGTGTGGGCAGCAGATGAGGAGATGGCAGAAACAGTTCAGAGCCAGGAACCAAGTTCTGAAGCTGATAACGGGGATAACGGATCTGAATCATATGCCGCCGAGCAGACAAGCGAAGAGACATATGATGTCGAAGAAGCAGCAGTTGAAGAGAGTCAGAACACAGAAGAAGTTCAGTACACAGAAGAGACTGTAGCAGTAGTAACTGAAGATACAGAGACTGCAGAAAATGTTGAGAATGCAGAGAACCTTGAAGGTGAAGAGGTTGAGGGCGAAGAACTTGAGACTGCAGAACTTACAGAAGAGGAACTTGCTGCAAAGGCTTTAAAAGAGGCCGAGGAAAAGGAGCAGGCTAAGGAAGCTGAAGAGTATCCGGCTTTGGTTTTTAACGACAGCGTTGCAGGGATGAACGTATCTGTTGATGCTCCTGAGGGAACATTCCCTAAGGGAACAACAATGAGACTTACAGCCATTTCAGACAGCCAGGCTGTTTCAGCTGCAGGTAATGCTACTGACGGAGAAGTAAAAGAAGCTAAGGGTGTTGATATCTCTTTTGCAAATGCAGAGGGAAATGAGATTGAGCCTAAGGGTGCGGTAAATGTATCAATTTCACTCTCATCAGCCCTTGCAGGTGAGTCTTTTGGAGTAGTACACCTTGATGACAACGGTAATTCAGAGATGGTTGCCGGCGCATCAAACAGTGGTGCAAGCTTTACAACGGATGCTTTTTCAATCTATATCGTAGCAGGATTAGGTTTTGATTCAACAAGTGATACAGATGACAGCAAAGCTTTTGCAACTTATGAGTTTATCTATAACGGTGAGGTATTTAATTCACAGGTTGTCAAGAAGGGCGATTATCTTCAGAGCCCAGGCAACCCTGTAACGGATGATTGTACAGTCTTCCTTGGATGGTTCCTTTTATTAAACGGTGAAAAGCTTCCTGTATTTTTTGATGACAACAATCAGCCGGTTGACGTTACAAGTATTGGCTGCGTAAATTCAGGTGAAACCTATAAGCTTTACGCTGCAACATCAACTGTAGGCTATGAGCTTAAGGATAACGGCGCATTTTCTTTTGCTACAGATACTGTATATAACAACGAGACATATAGAATCGAGATTTCAAGCAAAGGTTATGTTAATGGAGAGTATCACATCGATCTCTTTATCAATGGCGAGCAGGTATATGTGGCCCCTGAGTACTGTGAGTATATCAGAAGCCACGTTGAGCTGATCTGTCAGGGAGCACAGATCACATGTGCATTCATTGAATACCTTATCAACATTTCTGAGAAAAAAGAGGTTGTTATAGAGAACACAACAATCACATACCACAGTAATGATGATAGAGATCTTTCATATACTCTCGGAGCAGCTGTTTCAGGACGCAGATTGATGGCTGTAAGCACCCTTGCAAAGGCGCCGTCTGAACTTAAAGTTAATGAAATCGTTAATGCTCTTGATATCGTAAACAGTAACTTTAACTGGGAAAGAGATGGCTACAGATTCCTTGGATGGAGCAAGACTGCAGGCGATAATGCCGGTGCACTCTTTGCATCAGCAGGCGATGAAATCGCAGCTGATAATATCAGTGTAAGCACAGCAAACCACCTTTATGCTATGTGGGAGAAGATTACAGATTCTGTAGATCCTAAAGACCCGACAGATCCTGAGGAGCCGGTTGTAGAGCCGGAAGATCCTGAAGCAGATCCAGAAGATCCGGCTGATCCGGCAGACCCTTCAAATCCGGTTGATCCTAAGGAGAATCCGGCACCTGCACCTTCTACACCTTCAAACACTGAGACACCAGGCACTACAGAAACTACTACAAATGAAGTTACTGAAGTAACTGCAGAGACTACTACAAACGAAGCTGCTCAGACACCTGCTGATAATTCCGCAACAGAGACTCCTGTAGCAGAAGCTCCTGTAACAGAGATTCCTGTAGCGGTAGAGGACGAAGCTGCTGTTCTTGGCGAGAAGAGAATAAGTGACCTTCCGACTGTTCTGGGAGCCAGAAGAGCTGCAACTGAGGATGATACAAATATGGCAAGAAGAGTAATCGCTATTTTTATTGCCTTACTTGCTGCAGCAGGACTTGTAGTTATTGGGAAGAAAAAAGAAGAAGAATAAATCGTAAATTATGATATAGGCGTTAAAAGACAAAATGATTTGTCATGAAGCTATTTTTATATCATACAGTTCATAACACCTCGGCATGGTGATAACACTTCACTGTGCCGGGGTGCTTTTCATTAATAAAATCTAACCAGCAAATGGCACGAAATGCGTGGTTAATCTACATATTAGAGTGTACAATTGGATGTATGATTGGTGAAAATATACTCAAAAAAATTAATAACGGAAAAAACGGGCTGACCTCTCTTTCATCCCAGGTTCAGAGGATGATACTGGGAATCATGCTGCTGGTCACGGTGGCCTTTATGTTTTCCGGTTACTTTATTATTGCAAGGGAACGTCTTGAATATAATAAAAGTGAGTCGGAAAACGTTCTTAAAGCTCTTTCCAGCAACATTGGGTCTGATATCGAAAGGTTCAAGGAATTATCAAGACTTATAAAAGCTGAGGATAAGCTTGTGGACTTCCTCAGGGCTGATGTGAACAGTGTGGATATCAGCATGATCAATGATGCCAGATACGGAATAATGGATATCCTTAATGTAACAGAGGGCGTGGATACGGTAATTGTCATCAGGGAAGATATGGTAATGCTCTCCACCAACAGATTTACCTACAAGTATGACTATGATCTCATGAATTCATATGAGTGGCGCAGTGACATCTATGAAGGAAAGGGAAAAGCTGTCGTTTCTTTAAATACAAACGGCATAGCAAAAAAAACCGGTAATAAGCCCATGGTTACGATCGGAAGGGCTATTTACGATATAGAGTCCCAGGACAGAACCGGAATCATGCTGATGAATATTTCCAGCTATATTTTTGATGTAATGCTTGCACAGCTTCACTATAACGACATCTGTATCATGGGGGAAGACGGCACTTTTATAGCAGGTAACAGGAAGTATGCGGAGTTTTTCAGTAGCTCTTTTATCAGGGAAAAGACTGTTCATAGGAGCGTAAGAGACAACGGGAAGAGAATTCTCATGTCCGGCTGCAAGGTTAAAGATCTTCCGCTTGTGATACTCAAAGCCTCAGACTACGGAACGGGCGGTACTCCGGTCAGAGTCATTATTGTTCTTGTGATTCTTCTGATTATCATTCTTTATGTGGCGGCATTTATAGGGACTTTTATCAGGCAGAATATCACGGATCCGGTATATGAACTGTCGGCATCCATGGACAGGAACAAGCAGTCGGGAACACTTCAGAAAATCGAGAAGGACATGCCAAACAGTGAGCTTAAAATGCTTGAGAGTGATTACAATGACCTTATCGATCACGTAAATGAGCTTATTGAGACTCTGGTGGAAAAGGAGAAAATTCTGCAGAGGGCAGAGCTTAGGGTTTTACAGGAGCAGATCAAGCCTCACTTTTTGTATAATTCAATAGAGACAATAAGCTTCATGGCTCTTGATGCGGGGGCTGACAAGGTGCACGATGCTCTTGAGACTCTGGGAAGCTTTTACAGAAATTTCCTTAGTAAAGGCGGAAGAGAGATTCCTTTTTCAAGGGAAGTGCGCATTGTAAAAGACTACCTTTCACTTCAAAAGCTCAGATATGGCGATATAATTGAGGACGAGTATGATATTGATGAAAAAGCAGAGGACTTTATTGTTCCAAAGCTTATCCTTCAGCCTCTTGTGGAGAACAGTATTTATCACGGCATAAGGCTAAAGGGTGAAGCGGGTATCATTAAAATTACAGGTAAGATCATTGATGGAAGCCTTCATATTCAGGTAAGAGATACAGGTGTGGGCATGAGCCGGGAGCAGATTGACAAGGTTCTTTCCCAGGACAAAGATGACAGACCTTCCCAGGCAGATTCCAGCTTTGGACTTTGGGGAACCATCGAAAGGATCAGGATATACTGCAACAATAAGGATGCTGTAAAGATTTCCAGTGAGATCGGTGAATTTACCGAAATTGAAATTGTAATTCCGGGGCATGACCTTAAAGAATTATGAAAAATATAGGGAACAATATATGAACAGAACAATACGTGTAATGGTAATAGATGATGAGGAGTCCGCAAGAAGGCTCATGAAGGCTGCCATTAAGTGGGACGAACTTGGAATGGAGGTTGTCGGTGAGGCTGCCAGCGGCATTGAGGCGATCAATATAATCGACGAGGTCAGGCCGGATATTGCTTTTGTAGACATTTCCATGCCCTTCATGGATGGAATTGAGTTTACACAGACCGCCACCAGCAGGTATCCTAATCTTATAATCATTATAATGACGGCCATCGATCAGTTTGAATATGCCAGAAAATGCGTCAGTCTTCCGGTTTTTGATTATATGTTAAAGCCTATGGTCCGCGACGAGATTACGAAGGTTCTTGAGAGGGCAAAAGAGAGACTATCCAGGGAAAAGGATTACTGGGAAGAGTCAAAGGAAGCCTCTGAAAAAGAGACTCTTGCTGATTATCAGGGGGACGCAGGCTCTACCGAAGTTATCGAGAAATATCTTGAGGAGAACTTCAGGGATTCCACGCTGAATCTGGCTTTTATAGCTCAGCATTTCGGCTTTAGTTCCAGTTATCTCTCCCGCAAGTTCAAGGCTGATACGGGAAAAAAGTTTGTGGAATATCTAAATGAACTTAGAATGAAGAAGGCTATGGAACTGGCTAAAAACGGTACTAAGATGTATCTGACGGCTTCGGAAGTGGGGATTCCGGATCCGAACTATTTTAGCAGGTGTTTTAAAAAGTATACGGGGATGAGCTATTCTGATTATGCATCAGGCGGTGGACGTTAATTTTTTAATGACTGACAATGACAACAAAGGCCCTGCTTGTATCAGGGCAGACATCAAAGGAGTATGTGTATGAAATGGTTTGAAAAATTAAAAGATGGTGCCAAGGGCGTATTACGTGAACATCCATTTTCTGTTTGCGCATTTTTAATCGCAAGCATTCTTGCCGGAATCAAAGGAGATTTCGGATCAGCCATAGGAAAGGGCGCTTTGGCAAACGTTTTGCAGTTCATCTATCTTTTTACTCTAATCATGACGCCGGCTTTAGTATTGTGTGAGGCAGTTTTTAGCTATAGGAAAAAGGCAGGCAAAGAAGATAATATCAAAAATATTCATGAATCAGCCATCTATGCTGTTATAGCAGTGGTAGGGGGTATTGTCAGCGCAGCCTATGCGTTCGTCCATGCTTTCAAATACCCGGATTTCAGAAGCCCCGGAACGGATCTTTACATTTTTGATGAGTATTTTACCAGGATACTGTATGTTTATCTGGCAGCATGTGTGCTGGGCGCAGTATTTTTCATGTACAAAAAGCATGGGGATTTATTCGAGAAATATGCACTCAGAGCCTTTCTTGGACTTATGAAGGCATGCCTTGTCTATGGCATAATTCTGCTTGGAAGCTTCTGTATCTTACTGGTGTTCAATACACTCTTTTTTGATCTTGATATACAATCCATGATCCTTTGGCTGACAACCGGAATTGTGGGATTTCCGGCGCTTTTAATGGCGCTGTCTTTCCCCGGGGAAAAGACAGGCAGATTTGCCGAAATTGTTGTGGGCTATGTTTTTCCCGGAATCCTTTCGGCAGCATTTCTCATTGTCTACGCCTATATTGTTAAGATACTGATAACGTGGACATTTCCATCAAATCAGGTCTTCTCCATAGCCACAGCTCTTTTTATATCAGGACTAATCTTCTGGACGATGGCTATAGGATGCACTGAAGGCAGGATAAATACGGCGCTTAAGATTATGCCGCTTTTATTTATTCCGTTCATTGTGATCCAGATCATGTGTCTGTCCATGAGAATCGGGCAATATGGCATTACAGGCAACAGATATCTTGGAATTCTTGTAATTATATTTGAGATCATCTATGAAGGTTATTACATTTTCAGATTTATCAAAAAAGAGAGCCTTGGCGGAATCCTTATGCCGCTGCTTTTATTGTTTGTGGCAGTTTATTATATCATTCCGAAGGTCAATGTTTATGCAGTGATAACATCTTCCCAAAAAGTAATCGTTGAGAAATGCATAAATGCGCAGCTTTCAGGCGATGCACCGGATTCGGCGCTTCTTTCAAGAGCAAGATCAGCCTATAGGGAGATCACGCAAAGCGGCGGTCTTGAAGGTGAACGCTACTTAAGAAAGCTTTATGCTAAGACTTCGAAGGATGAGGTTGAGAACATTTTAGGGACAACTTCGGGGTTGTCTGATAACTTTGAGATAGAAAAGAGCTATTATATTTACGCTGACTGTCAAAGAGAAAGCATTGATATCAAAGGGTACGATTATTTGTGCTTTATGGACTGTAATTTTCCGAATGAAGAGAATACGGACAGCAAAGCCGTACATATCAAGAATCAGGTATACGGAGAAGGGCCTTCTTTTGTAATTGATCTGTCTGATATCATTCATCAGCTGAAAGAATTTGAAAAACAAGGTGCCCCTGCGGAGGAGAAGAGCAAAATAATAGAAAATCCTGTCAAAACCGAAAACGGTTTACTCTACATCGAGTACATCAATTTTCATTTCGACGAAAATGATGAAGATAATAAAATAATGGACCTTGCATTGGAAGGTTATTATTTTTACAATTAACCAGTAAGTGCAGACTTTTCGGAGGATTTATTTATGAAAAAAACAGATCTAAAGAACCTACTTAATGACATGAGCCTTGAAGAGAAGATAATGCAGCTTGTCCAGATACCGGGATATGAACTCGAGCAGGACGCAGCGGTTACAGGTCTTTCAGATAAGGCAAGTTCTGACAGGGTAAAAAAGCTTGCCGGCAGTACGCTTGGCGTGTGGGGCGCAGAAAAGGCCATCGCTCTTCAGAAGAGACATATGAAAAATCATCCCCATCACATTCCGCTTCTTCTGATGCTGGATGTTATTCATGGACACAAAACTGTTTTCCCATGTCCCCTTGGACAGGGCGCAACATTCGATCCCGAGGTGGCAAGGAAAGGTGCTGAAATTCAGGCAAAAGAAGCTGCATCAGAGGGTGTTCATGTGACTTTTTCTCCTATGGCGGATCTCTCCAGAGATGCCAGATGGGGAAGAGTTTTAGAGTCAACAGGTGAAGACAAGTTCCTGAACGGAAAAATGATAAGTGCCATGGTGGAAGGTTACCAGGGAAAGAGCCTTAAGGACAAGGAGCATGTTGCTTCCTGCATCAAGCACTTTGCTGCATACGGCGGTGCAGAGGCCGGAAGGGATTATACAAATGTAGAGCTTTCTGAGCACACCTTAAGAGAACAGTATCTTCCTGCTTACGAAGAAGGTATAAAGGCCGGTGCAAGGCTCGTCATGACAAGTTTTAATACATTAAACGGAATTCCGTCTTCAGGAAATAAATATCTTATGAGAGATATCCTCAGAAAGGACATGAAGTTCAAGGGAGTTCTCATTTCTGACTGGGCAGCCATCGCAGAGATGGTAAGCTGGGGCTTTGCGGAAGATATGAAGGAAGCATCGCGCCTTGCCATGGAAGCGGGAGTCGATATAGATATGTGTACAGCCTGCTACAGCGGAAATCTCAAGGCTCTTGTAAAAGAGGGCAAAGTGTCAGAAAAACTTTTGGATGAAGCTGTAATGCGAGTTCTTGAACTTAAGAATGATCTGGGACTATTCGAAGATCCGTTTAGAGGCGCTTCGGTTGAAAAGAGTCTTGAAGTATGTCTTTGCGACGAACACAGAAAAGTTGCAAGGGATGCAGTTAGAAAATCATTGGTTCTTTTGGAAAACAAGGACAATGCGCTTCCTTTGTCTTCAAAGAAAGTTGCTTTTATCGGACCATACGCAGATGAGAAGAAAATCCACAGTTCATGGGCTATTTCCGGAAATCCGGATACCAATGTGACAATTAAGGAAGCAGCTGAAGAACTCTTTGGAAAAAGTGATGTGAAGGTGAAATTTGCCAAGGGCTGCAATATGCTCCTTGATAAAACCGACCTGGGCTATGGCGTAGCCAAGGAAAAGGATAAGGACAATAAGGCTCTTATTGAAGAGGCTGTTAAAGCAGCTAAGTGGGCTGATGAAGTTGTGCTTTGCCTCGGAGAAGAGATCGGACAGTCCGGTGAATCCACAAGCCGGGTTGATATCAGGATCCCTGTTCCGCAAAAAGAGCTGTTTGACGCTGTAAGCGCAATAAAAAATAAAAAGATCGTAACACTTATCTTTAACGGAAGACCTCTTGTCCTTGATGATATACCGGAAAAGAGCAGTGCACTTCTTATCTGCTGGCGTCCCGGTACTGAAGGTGGTCACGGAATACTGGATGTGCTCTCCGGAGCATATTCTCCGTCAGGAAAACTCTCTATGAGTTTTCCATATGCAGTAGGACAGGAGCCGCTTCACTACGACCATTACAACACTGGCAGGCCTAAGCCTTTGGAAGGTGCTTCCATCTTTTCTTCAAGATATCTGGATTGCCCTAACGAAGCAAGATATCCTTTTGGATACGGGCTTACATATTCAAAGTTTGAAGTTTCCGGTATTAAGCTGTCAAAGAAAAAGCTTTCAAAAGATGCGGCAGTTGCAAAAGGCGTAAAGAAGGCATCAGAGGCAGATCATATTAAAGCTTCTGTTACGGTAAAGAATATTGGAGATGTGACTGCAACAGAGACTCTGCAGCTTTACATAAGGGATATTTCCGGCAGCAGGGTAAGACCGGTAAAAGAACTTAAGGGCTTTGAGAAGGTGACTCTTGCATCCGGCAAGTCAGCTAAGGTTACATTTACAATTGATGAGCCGATGCTGAGGTTCTTTACAATAAATAATAAATTTGAGAGCGAACCGGGCAGGTTTACAGCCTTTATTGGTACAGATTCTGAGACAGATAACAGTGCTGAATTTGAACTTGTTTGAGGATAAAAATAGCGGGAATGGCAACAGTCATTCCCGCTATTTTTTGTCGATTTTTAATGAAATTTGTTATTTTACAACAATTACCTTTTTCATTACAAAGAGCGTTGCTACCATCAGAACAATTCCTACAGGGAGGCAAATGAACCATGTTCTGACAAAGCCTGCAATAATGTATGCCACGAAGGATACAGCAGCTGCAGTCATGGCATACGGAAGCTGAGTTGATACGTGGGCGATATGGTCGCACTGTGCTCCGGCGCTGGCCATGATTGTTGTGTCTGAAATAGGTGAGCAGTGGTCACCGCAAACAGCTCCGGCCATACATGCTGAGATGGCAATTATCATAAGCTCGCTGTTTAAGTCTGCTCCGAATACTCCGACAACGATAGGAATGAGAATTCCGAAGGTACCCCAGCTGGTTCCTGTGGCAAAAGCAAGGAATACTGCAACGATAAATACTATAGCAGGAAGGAAGCTTACAAGTGCGTTGTTTCCTACAAAGCCTTCAACAAGTCCGGCAACATAGTCAGCAGCGCCAAGGGAATCTGTCATAGCTTTCAAAGTCCAGGCAAAAGTAAGGACCAAAATGGCGGGAACCATGCTCTTAAAGCCTTCAGGAATAGCGTTCATGCACTCTGTAAAGTTGAGTACCTTAGTAGCCACAAAGAATATGATTGTTATCAAAAGAGCTGCTACTGAGCCATATACAAGGCCAACAGAAGCATCTGAGTTTGAGAAGGCATCTATGAAGCCTGCACCTTCAAAGAACCCGCCGGTATAGATCATGCCGATGATACAGCAAACAATAAGTGAAATAATAGGAAGAACCAGATGGATCACTCTGCCTTTTTCCGAAATAGGAGGAGTGGGCTGATCATCTGCACCGGTAGGGCTGATGTGTTCAGCTCTTTTTGGAAGGTTTCCACCCGCCTTGCTGTTTAGCTCAGCAAGTTTCATAGGACCATAGTCAAAACCGCTGAAAGCCAGAGTAAGCATCATAACAATGGTAAGAAGAGCATAAAAATTATATGGAATTGCTCTCACAAAAAGAGTCAGACCGTTGGCACCGTCAACAAATCCGGTAACTGCTGCTGCCCAGGAAGAAATAGGGGCTATGATGCAAACAGGAGCAGCTGTTGCATCAATGAGATATGCAAGCTTTTCTCTGGATATTTTGTGCTTGTCAGTAAGAGGTCTCATAACTGAGCCTACTGTCAGGCAGTTGAAATAGTCATCTATAAAGATGAGTACTCCGAGAAGGATGGTTGCAAGCTGCGCACCTGCTTTTGTTTTTACATGAGCAACTGCCCATCTTCCGAAAGCACCGGAACCTCCGGCTCTGTTCATGAGCATTACCATAGTTCCAAGTATTACCAGAAAGATCAATATGCCCACGTTCCAGCTGTCTGAGAGCTGAGCTATCATTCCATCCACAAATATATGGGAAATAGCTCCCTCAATGTTAAAGGATGAGTAGAGAAGACCACCGACAACGATTCCTAAGAATAAAGACGAATAAACTTCCTTGGTGATAAGTGCAAGTGCTATGGCTATGATCGCCGGCACAAGCGCCCAAAATGAATTTGCAAACATACCTGCCTCCCATAATATCAATACTTTAACGCATTAAACCATAAAATTAATATAACATATAATCTGCAGGGATAAAAGCTATAGATGAATGCACAAAAAAGACTTTCCGGACAAAAAATCCGGAAAGTCCATGAAAAAATACTTTTTATTTTGGGGAACAATCACATTCTGGCAGTTTGCCGCTAAGTTCCAGCATTCTGGAAAAGTAGGTAAGATCAGAGAAGTCTGTCTCTGCGAATCGGCAGGCACTGCCTATTTTACTGACGTATATAATATAGGCGCCATCCGGTATATTTCGCAAGTAATAGGTTATTATGATCCTGAATCCGTTTTGAATCATGAACTCAGAGAATTTTATGTATTTTTCCTTTTGGAGGTCATACATATTTATGACCTTGATGGGATAATTTTCAAAAAGAGGCTGGTAATCTTTGGGCGCAAGAAGAGAGAGGTCAAGGGATATACTCTCATTGTTTTTTGTGATCCCGAAAGTACTTTTGCCTGTTTTTTTATCAATGAGATATATTTCATCCAGCATATAGGTTTCTATAGCCTTTTTAATGGCATCGCAGACAGAGATTTCATCTTTTAAAAGCAGACCCTCCATAATATCCATTATCAGCGTGTTTTTAACCTGATTCTGTTTGGCGCGCTGTGAAATGGTGACCATTTCGGAATCATCTTTCCAGTCGCCGTGCACAGACGGAGTATAGATTATATATCTGTCTCGGCCCTTTGCCTTGGCAATGTAAAGCATTTTGTCGGCGAGTCTGAACATGGCATCGTAGTTGGATGCATCGGCCGGATAAAGTGCGCCTCCAAGAGAAGTAGTGATGGTGAAGTTATTGTCCTCATCTGCATATTTTTCCCTGACGTTGTATCTAATGTCTCTTAAAACATTTCGCAGCTGTTCCTCTTCATGAATCTTTTCCAGTACAAGGGCAAACTCATCACCGCCGATGCGGCCTACAAGGCCTTTGTCGCCAACACATTCTTTTGCTATATGGGCTACTTCCACTATGACTTCATCACCCTTCATGTGACCATAGGTATCATTTATTCCCTTAAAATTGTCTACATCCATGATGAAGAAATAGAAGTTCCTTGTGGGAGTTTGAGCCATAAGCTTTTTGGCGTAATCAGTGATCGCAGTTTTGCTGAGAACTCCGGTCATTTCATCATAATATCCCTCCGGCGTATCCTGCTCAGCGGTGGAAAGATTGTAGATATCAAATCTTATGATAGAAGTATCATGTTTAGACCTGTGAGCATTGGAGGCCATCCAGGAATACTTTCCGTCCAGGCCTTTCATGCGGAAACAGATTGGAGTATTTTTACCGACTTCCAGTGTTGAGATCTCGTTTTTTATAATGCATATATCTTCCTTGGGAAAAATACTTTCGATGTTGTCCATAGCATTGCTTCCGGCGAATTCAAGAAATACGTCGTTACAGTTTATGGCTTCAAATCTATCGTTCAATTCAAGATAATAGCGCTCAATTTTTCCCATAAACACTCCTGCATCAAAATGTTGAAGTTATGCACAATAATTATACACTGTATACAGCATATTTATAAACATAATAGAAATAACATTTTCCTAATTTTTTCTTAACCTTTTTAAAAACACTTGTTAGCACTCTGTTTAAGTGAGTGCTAAAATTTTATTGACTTTTGTAATGGGCAAGACTAAACTATTGTAATGAAAAGAAGAGATGATCTTAAATTCATATAATAAATGAAAAGGAGTGAGAATTATGGCTTCAAAAAGAGGTAATCTTTCAATCAACAGTGAGAACATGTTTCCGATTATCAAGAAATGGTTGTATTCGGATCATGATATTTTTTACAGAGAAGTAGTTTCCAATGCATGTGATGCCATCACCAAGATCCGCAAGATGGATATGATGGGAGAGTATCAGCTCCCTGAGGGCTACAAGCCAAGAGTTGACATCATCTTAAATGACAAGGAGAAGACTATCAAGATCGTTGATAACGGTATTGGTATGACAGCTGAGGAGGTTGAGGAGTACATCAACCAGGTTGCTTTTTCAGGTGCCACCGACTTCCTTAACAAGTACAAGGACAAGGCCAATGCAGACCAGATCATCGGTCACTTCGGACTTGGCTTTTATTCCACCTTCATGGTATCTGATTATGTAGATATTGATACTCTTTCCTACAAGTCAGATGCTGCATCTGTTCACTGGACCTGTGACGGCGGCTCAGACTTTGAGATGTCAGATGGCGACAAAACAACAGTTGGTACCACGATCACACTTCACCTTTCAGAGGACTGCCTTGAGTTCTGTAACGAGTACAAGGCAAGAGAAGTTGTTGAGAAATACTGTTCATTCATGCCATATGAGATTTATCTTTCAAAGGAGAATGAAGAGGGTACTGAGACCATCAAGGAATCCGAGAAGAGAGATGACGATGTAGTCATTGAAGTTATCGAACCTGAGAAGAAGGCTGATGACAAGAAGGCTGATGATAAGAAGGATTCTGAGAAGGTAAAAGATGAGGAGAAGAAGCTCAAGATAAAGAGACGTCCTCAGCTTCTTAATGATATTCATCCTCTTTGGGCTAAGACTCCTAAGGACTGCACAGATGAGGAGTACAAGGAGTTCTACAGAAAAGTATTCCGTGATTACAAGGAGCCACTGTTCTGGATACACCTCAACATGGATTATCCTTTTAACTTAAAGGGTATCTTGTACTTCCCTAAGATCAACATGGAGTTTGAATCTATCGAGGGTACAATTAAGCTCTACAATAACCAGGTATTTATCGCAGATAATATCAAGGAAGTAATTCCTGAGTATCTGATGCTGCTCAAGGGTGTTATTGACTGCCCTGACCTTCCTCTTAACGTATCAAGATCCGCTCTGCAGAACGACGGCTTTGTTAAGAAGATTTCTGAGTACATTTCAAAGAAGGTTGCTGAGAAACTTGCAGGTCTTTGCAAGACTGATAAAGAAAGCTACGACAAGTACTGGGATGACATCAGCCCATTCATTAAATATGGTTGCCTCCGTGACGACAAGTTCTGCGAGAAGATGACAGATTACATTCTTTTCAAGAACCTTGACGGCAAATATCTCACAACTCCTGAGGCTCTTCAGATCAACAAGGACGCTGAGGCAGAGGCTGCAAAGGAAGAAGCTACAGATGAGAATGGCAATAAGGTAGAGGCTGAGGTTGTTGATTCTGAAGGCAATTCAGTTAAATCTGATGACGAGACTGCAAAAGATGGCAAGGACGCTGACAAGAAGGACGAGGAGAAAGAGCCTCGTATAATCTACTATGTAACCGATGAACAGCAGCAGAGCCAGTACATCAACATGTTTAAGGCTCAGAAGATGGAAGCCTTCATCATGAACCACAACATCGATGTGCCATTCATGCAGCAGCTTGAGTCCAAGAATGAGGGAATCCGCTTCCAGAGAATTGATGCGGACCTTACTGATACCTTCAAGTCCAAGACTTCCAAGAAGGCAGCTAAAGAACTTGAGGAAAAAGAGAAGGAGCTCTCCGAGAAGATTAAGAAGGTTCTTAAGAATGACAAGCTCACAGTTAAGCTTGAAAAGCTCAAAGACAAGAAGCTCTCATCCATGCTTACAGTTTCAGAAGAGTCAAGACGTATGGCTGAAATGATGAAGATGTACGCCATGAACGGCATGGGAATGGGCATGGGAGATTTCGGAGCAGAAGGACAGACCCTTATCCTTAATGTTAACCATCCGCTTGTTGAGTACGTTTTGGAGCATGAAGATGGCGACAACACAAAGACAATCATCGAGCATCTCTATGACCTGGCTCGCATCCAGAATGCGCCGCTTGAAGGCGAAGCAATGACAAAGTTCATTCAGCGCAGCAACGAGATCATGATGATCCTTACAAAATAAATCAGCAAAAAAGCAGGCCTAAAATCCGTGTGGATAGGGCCTGCTTTTATAATGCAGAGAATTTCTTTTGACTTTTACATCATGATAAAAAGACTGATAATCTTTATTATTTCTTAAGATAGATCACATAATACATGGCACCGACACAGATCCCTCCACCGATGATGTTGCCGATGGTTACCGGAATCAGATTAGTTACAAAGTAACCAAAGAAGCTAAGACCCGGAGCTGAAATACTGTAGAGAGAAGAAGCGAGCATTCCTGCAGGAATGAAGTACATGTTGGCTACGCAGTGCTCAAAGCCGCCCACAATAAAGAGCATTACAGGGAGCCAGAGAGCAAGCACTTTTCCGGCCAGTTCATCGGCTGCAAAAGCGCACCATACAGCCATGCATACCAGTATATTGCAGAGAATCCCTCGAAGCAGTCCGTCTGAAAAAGAAATGGTTGCCTTGGTTACAGCGGTATTGACGACCATAGTGGCAAGATTCCCGCCATCGAAGCTGTATATATGGCTAAAGGCAGCAAGGGCAGCGATAATGAGGCCTCCCAGCATATTTCCAAAATAAACCAGCACCCAGTTTTTTAACATACCGGAGATTTTTGCTTTGCCTGAAAGTACAGGGATCATGATAAGGCAGTTTCCGGTAAAAAGTTCAGCGCCTCCGACAAGAACCATGAAAAGACCTATCGGGAAAACCACAGAACTCACCATTCTTGCAGCGGAAGGATTTGCTGCATCGCAGGAGGCAATCTGGCTTCCGAGGCCGCCAAGTGCTATAAAAGCTCCGGCCATTATTCCGAGCAAAAAGGTTTTAGCTGCCGGAAGTTCGGTTTTTCCCTTTCCTATTGATTCGTATTTTACGGCAATTTCTGCTGGAGATTTCATATTAACAATTCCTTTCTTTTAAAAAACGCGGATTATACGATTGTACACTATTTTTATGCGATTAACATCATCTGTTTGAAAATGAATTGTTTTACACACTATATAGTACATTATTTAATATAAAAACACAATATATAGTGGAATGGTTATTTATATCAACAGAAGATTTGAATCTCTTTTAATAAAATGTAAACAAATAGATTTTATAAAATCTTTATAATCTTAACATATTTATTTCGCAAAAATAGCGGATAATATACAAGGCAGTCCACAAAGAAAACGTTTAAGCACAGAATAAATCAGTGTAAAATGTTAATTACTAAGTGTTTTTTATTTACAAATATTTTTGTTATGGCATAATCATAAGGAAAGCTTGTTGAGGAAACCAGCTTTTGTAAAGGTGTTGCAAATAGCGTTAAGGGAGTGTTATGAAGAAACTTGTAGAAATAAGGGATGTGTGTAAAATATACAATCCCGGGGAAAATGAGGTCAGGGCTCTGGATCATGTGAGCCTTATAATCGGTGAAGGCGAATTCGTGGCCATTATCGGCCAGTCCGGTTCAGGAAAATCCACACTAATGAATATGTTAGGCTGTTTGGACACGCCGACCAGCGGTAAATATTTTTTGCATGGCCAGGATGTATCACATATGACTGATGATGAGCAATCAGATGTCAGGAACAGAGAGATTGGCTTTATATTCCAGGGCTTCAATCTGATACCATCTCTTACAGCTTTGGAGAATGTTGAACTTCCTCTTATTTATAGAGGAGTTGCCAAAAAAGAGAGAGAACTTCTTTCGATGAATGCTCTTTCCAAGGTTGGCCTGGGGCAGCGAATGACTCACAAGCCCAATGAAATGTCAGGTGGACAGCAGCAGAGAGTTGCTATAGCAAGGGCTATTGCTCAGGCACCACCGATACTTCTTGCAGATGAGCCTACCGGTAACCTGGATTCAGGCTCCAGCAAGGAAATAATCAATATCATAAAAAAGCTTTACCTTGAAGGCAGAACCGTGATAATAATCACGCATGACCCGGGAATTGCCAAACAGGCCAAGAGAATCATTACAATCTCTGATGGTAAGATTATAAGTGACATACAAAACCCAGACTATGAGTGATATAGCAGACAGAAGTCAATCAATTATGTGCTTGCACAAATAATTGATTGACCTCGGGATGCGAACATACATGAGGAAGTAGCATGTTAATGCGGATTCCGAATGTATGTAGGATTGCGGGAACGAAGTGGAGCAATCCGTATATCACGTCTATCACACAAAAATATATGCATCGACTAATAGTAGGAAGTAGCATGTTAATGCGGATTCCGAATGTATGTAGGATTGCGGGAACGAAGTGGAGCAATCCGTATATCACGTTTATCACACAAAATATATGCATCGACTAATAGTAGGAAGTAGCATGTTAATGCGGATTCCGAATGTATGTAGGATTGCGGGAACGAAGTGGAGCAATCCGTATATCA
>SVFZ01000085.1 GCA_015056585.1 Butyrivibrio sp.
GTGAGGCTGCTTACAAAATTTGCCGGTATGCCCACTGGTAATGGCGGAAAACTCGATTGGAAGCAGCTGATCTCAGAGAGCGGCCTGAAAGTCATAAGCCTGCACAGCAATCTAAACAGCATTGAAGAAAACCCTGAGGCTGTTGCGAAGGAAACATTGAGCTTTGGAACGAACACCGTTGTTATAACCGGTATGTACAGGTTTGATTACGGAAATGCATCTGAGGTAAAAAAGCTCTCTGAGCGCCTGAACAATGCCGGAAAAGCTCTTTTACCATACGGAGTTAAACTTCTCTATCATAATCACAATGTAGAACTGCAGAAGATCTCAGAAGATAAAACTGCATATGATGTGATCATCGAAAACACAGACCCTCAGTATGTAAACTTTGAACTTGATACATATTGGATTGCAGATGGTGGCGCTGATGTTACTGCCCTGGTAGACAAGCTGTCATACAGGATAGTGATGTGGCACATAAATGACAGAGGATGCAGAAAGAAGGGACCGTTCATAACGCCTATTCTTAAGGAAGATGCTGCTGAACTCGGAACAGGGAATATGGCCCTTGGTACTATCCTGGAGAATGTACGGGCAAAGTCCAAAGTAGAAGCGATTGTTCTGGAGACCCATAAGAACTGGATTGATAATGATCCTGTAAAAAGCCTTATCGTAAGTTCTGAATGGTTCAAGAAACATCAATTGATTTTTAATCTGTATTTAGGTTAAAAAATCCAAGAGCTGACACTTTAGATGATTTAATCATCTAAAGCGTCAGCCCTTTAATAGAGCGATAGACGGGGCTCGAAATATTTTATCAAGAAAAAAGAGAGGAAACAAGCGGGTTTCCAGCCGTTCGCCCCGGCTATACACACAATTGAATAGTGACGAGTAAGAATTGCAAGTATTCCATGATATAATTTATTATCTACGATAGAAGTCATCAATAAATATATTTTTTATCACTGTTGGAGCTTTTTCAATTAGAGCTATAGTATTCTCAATCGTACAGATGCTATTCTTCTCAATTGTATCTATATCCCATTTCTTAAATTCAAAATCAAATAATTGATTAATTCTGTTTTCGAATATAGAACCATCATAAATATTGGGAATTGAGTAAGAGCGACCTTTTTTTAGAGTATCCACTAAACGTTTATCTTTGGAATATTCCCGGAACAAATAGTAATTCACACAATAGCTTTCATATGAAAACTGCTTTTTCTTCTCTGCTATTTCATCTTGCGCTAAGGATTTATAAAAAGGAGCATATATCTCGCTATTGGAACATATATCTGTAAGAACATGAACTATGTATCCTAGAAAAAAATCTCTATCATACTTAAAATAATTGTTAAAATAAAATTCTTTTATGCTATCAAGCCATTCGTCATATTCCTTTTCGCTTGCTACCTCACCCCATTTTAATCCTTCAGCAAAAAGATGACTTTTTTCTTTCAACTCTGGTGAATAATTAGGGTTTGCATGCACGGCATCAGGTGCAATCGCACCGACTATATATGTTGCATAGTCTATTGGACAATCAAAAAATCCTAATACCTTTTCCGCTATCAAAATATGCGTCATTGTGTAGGCCATAGGTTAAATCTTCCTCCATATTAATCCGATGACTACTATAACTCTTCATCCATGTTCGCTACATCATCAATCCTATTTTCAATCATATCTATCTCATTATTCAGCTCGTCTATCCTGCTCTCTATATCGTCTAACTGACCATCCGCTGTGTCTATATCACCTGGAATCATTGTTCCTATAGGGCAATTGTTTTGTTTAATATCGCATCCATCACCAAAGCACAAGTTTCCAACAGAGCAATTATCCAATCTGACATCACATTCATCTCCTGCATTCAGGTTGTTTATAGAGCAATCTTTCAATGTAAAATTGATATTATTATCTTCTGACTGCAAGAAGCCTTTTAATAACTCCTCAAGAACCTGTACTCTTTTTTCTAACTCAGTATATTTTTCTTCCATCACATCATTCCTCCACTACATGTGTTTTGCAAAATCAATCTCTCTTGTCTGTTCGTACTCAATCTTATCTAAATGTTGCTGAATTTTCACTTCATCAACCACGATTTCTTTTAGTTCTCTTGAAGCATACCACCACAGGGGTCTAATACATTTATATAGTAATGGGGCAGCTTCTTTTTTCCAAGTCTGAGAAAGAGTACACTTTCTTCGCAATATCCAGGGCATGTATTACCCGATTAAGAAAAACATCATCTTCTTCCAATCCGTCATAAATATCATTAGTTGAAACGTAGGGCGCCTGCCTGACTATATAGTTGATGTATACTTCCCTTCCTCCAATATTAAAATCGTAGACTCCCTTAAAAGTCCCATTCTCATCTAACAAAATATTCGTATCATTTATATCTGCCTGAAAAACAGATGATGGCAGAAGATGATATATCTTTTCCAGCTGTCTTCTTGCTCTTAACCAGTTATTCCATATACGTTCAACTTGAGCCGTATATTTCTCCGGCAACGTTCTGGCAATGTCTAGCCATTTCTGAGCATCTTTTGTTGTCTCATCATATTCATCACTTGCATCAAAGGTTTCAAACATACAATAAGCGGATGGAAGATTTGTATAATCAAAATGGCATGCAGCCACTCTTGCATCCATAATCATGGCATCTTCAAGAAAAGAATACCATCCGTCCTCAACAAGTTTTCAACTTCATTTGAATCCATTTTTATTTATGCTATTCCTCCAATATCACTACTATATACTTCTACACCGCAGAAAAATAGAAGAATATTGCTATTTTTCTAGTAAAAAAGCATATCAATCTGAGGGATGCCCTTTTCTCCTTTCAATTCAGTCATAAAAATACAAGGTACAGGAAATGAGCCTTATAACTCACTTCTTGTACCTTGTTATCATTTTCCAGTTCGGTGGGAAGCCCATAGAATCAAGAAGTAATTTCTCTGATAATATTGGTGAGCTCTTGTCTGTCTTAAATCAAAGGAAAGCTGCAAATTTAGAAAGCTCGCTCGGATTTTTTGAATGAAGTATATGGTCTGCAACCTTCTTTAATGTCTCGGGTGGAAGAAACGGCGCAACATCCAAAAGACTAGACACATCTCCTGCGCTAATTGCTTTATCTGTAATAATGTCCCATGCATCCCAAGATAAAAATGGTGATATTGAAGCCAGTTTCCCAATATTCTCTGGTTCAATATTCTTCACAAATTCATCAAGCGTTGCTTTAGGAAAAAACGGTGCTAATCCGATAAAGTCATTAATATTTGAAATGTCCATTTTCTTTGCTAGCTTTGCCAGTGTATCAGATGAAAGAAATGGCGCTAACTTTTCAATGTCTTTAATGTTAGCAATATCAATGTTTTCAATCAGACTATCAAGGTATTCTTTTTCTAAGAATGGAGCCAGACCTACAATAGCATCAAAATTCAGGGATTCTTTGTCCGTTCTCTTTTCAATCGTATCTTCTAAATCTTTGGGTGGCAGAATTGGCGCAATTTCAGTGATTTCTGAAGTGGTAAGCGGCTCGGCTGGCGTTTTTACGACCTTATTAACAGTTTTTGATAAGTCGCCATCTCCAAAAAAATCATCAACACCAATATCTAATGCTTTGGCAATATCTGGTATCTTAGTAACATCAGGCATAGTGTTGCCGCGTTCCCAATTTGATACAGCCTGATAGCTCACTCCAACAATATCTGCCAGTTCTAATTGTGTCATGTTCTTCTTAGTTCGGGCGGATTTTATATTTTGTCCAACTCTTTTCATATCCAACATCTAAAAATTCTCCTTGTCATTTTCTCTTAGCGACATGGCCACTGTCGAATCATCTAAGCAGATGATACATAATTGCATATGGATTGTATATCAATTTGTGCTTGAGTGAGGCTTACATTATTGAAACGCCAACTCAAGCAACGATTGAGAAGTAATCCTTAAGCGTCTATTTTTATAGAAGAAATATTATTAAGTATATTATAGTCGAATGCCTTTTTGTGATTTTATAACGAATTAAATTATATATGATATACTTTTGATAGCATTATCTAGAGTAGATAAGTATGGAAAACTTAGATTTGTTGGTAAATGAAGCCTATAGCGGAAAAGAAGCGCTTATGCTTGATCTTAAGCACCGCTACGACGTAATATTCATGGATCATCTCATGCCGGAGATGGACGGTATTGAGTGCCTTGGAAATCTGCGAAGCCATGCCGGAGGACTTAACCTGACAACGCCTGTGATCACCAGAAGTAATATCTGGTATGGTAAAAGTTTAAAAAACAGACCGGTTAAAAGTTTGTATTCAGAATTGTTATCCTTCATGTCCCCACCTCTTTTTAATAATTGAAATATTTGATCTGTGTTTTTATACGAGGTGAAATGAAGTAGGGCAATAAAATTTCATTTATATCAGAAGGAGCTGTATTTCCGGCAGCAGGTAAATGGCATGAGCAAAAAAATAGAAATACGAATAGAAATAGATCCTGCATATGATATACCAGAGATCACCATAAGAACCGGGGAGAAAACACCGTTTGTCGACAGGCTTATTGAACAGCTAAAGCATTTTGAAGAAAAGGATCCGGTTCGCATTAATGTATATGATGATAATTCGGAAGTTTTTTTGGAACAGAAGGATATCTTCCGCGTATGTACGGAGAACAAGAAAATCAAGGTATTCACTGATTCAAGAAGCTATTTTTGCAGGAGAACCCTAAGGGAAATGGAGGAATTGCTGGATAAGGAGGTCTTTGTCCGGATTAGTCGCTTTGAAATAGTTAATATAAAGAAGATAGTAAGTTTTGATCTTAGCATCGTCGGAACCATAAAAATAAAACTTGAAGATGGAAGTGAGACCTGGGTTGCAAGACGATGCGTTAAAACCATTCAGAATCGTCTTAGAGATTTAAGTTATGATGGGAGAAAAGAACTGTGAAAAAAATAGTTAAGAAAGCGGTTATTCTGGGGATTATAGGTTTTGGACTGGGATTACTGATCAGCTTTGTAGTTTATCAATTAACTAAAGATGGAGATGAGCGCACAGGCGAGATTCTACTTGGTTTTTTGGCCGGTGGGCTTTACTGTGCCATGGCTTTGTCCGGATCAGTTATTTATGACATAGAAGAATGGAGTATACTTCGCTGTACGCTGACTCATTTTATTATTACACTTCTTGGATATTATTCCATGGGGACAGTTCAAGGGTGGCTTATTATCGGCTCGGGGATCTTTTATATAACTACTGTAATCTTCATTATTGCTTATATATTGGTATGGATTGGAAATGCTCTATATTACGCTAACAAGATAAAAAAGCTGAATCAGGAACTTGAGAAAAGCAAAAATAAAGATCGATAACCGCTTAGTTTCGGATATCGACCGCTTAGCCCGAAGATATATTCTTCGGGTTTTATTTTTGTTAGTATAATCTCGCAGAATACGACGCCTTACATTTCGTAGATGAATACCATTCATGAGATATGGGCTATGCTCATATCTTTGGTGCTTATTCTGCTATGAGTCCGACCATGTTTTTGACGGCTATTAAGGCAAAAAAACCACTGCATGTGGTGATGCAGTGGTTAAAAGATTATATTTTGACAATTTTTCCATATTTGCCGCTTTATGAGACATGGTCGGATGAACATATTTATTCAGGGTGATTGTAACGTTGGAATGCCCAAGAATTTCCGAAAGGCTTTTAACATCAAAACCAAGTTCTATACACCTTGTGGCGAAGGTGTGTCTTGTGGCGTGGAAATTTGCGTCCGGTATCTGACATCTGGCAAGAATTTTCTTGAATCTGTACTGCATTGTCCTTGGCTCAATGTATTTATCCTCTAACCCCGTCAGCACAAACGCATTTTCTGTATAATACTTTTTAAGTTCCCGAATCAGGAAATCCGGCAAAGGGATGACCCTGTTTGAGCTTTCGCTTTTGGGCGGACCGAAGATCACTTTGGTCTTTGACTTGTCAGAGTCTTTTGATCTTATACGCTGCATAGTTGCGTCAATCTTCATTGTCTTTTCTCTAAGATCTATCTTGTCCCATTTAAGAGCACACAGTTCCCCAACTCTTATGCCTGTAAAAAGACATATCATTATCCCAAGGGATGTAAGGTTGGGACTTCGTTTTAATTCCTCTATCAGTATCCTTTCCTCGCGTTCACTGAAAACCCTGATATCTTTTCTCTGATGTTTGAGGGAAAATGAATCTGATCTGAAGTTTACGCTGTACCCGCATTTAACAGCATATTTTCCGAGAGAGCCAAGCAAAGAGACAATGCTTTGAATTGTAGAAGATGACAATCCATTATTTGTTTTACCACCTTCAGATGAAAGTGCAGATACCATTTCTTCTGCGTCTTTAGTGGTGATTTCCGACAAAAACTTACCGGCAAAAAACCGATAAACATATTTTTCCAAAAGATATTCATAGCGGTTGATCGTAGATGGCTTTAGCTCATCGGATCTGTCTCTAAGCCAGTTTTTTACAACATCTTCAAAAAGTATCTGATTATTAATTTCATTTTTCTCAGCACTTTTACTATCCAGTTTTACTTCATCAAGCTTACGTTTTACGTCCGAGTAGCTTTTGGCATAAACCGATTTATACAGTGTTCTTCCGCTTCGGTTTCCAATCTTGAGCCGGCCTTCCCAGCGCCCGTCGCTTCTTTTATAAATATTCTGTCCGATCCTTGGCAATTAGTATCTCCTCCTCTATCTGACCAGTATTTTGACGACTATCGGAAATCAAATAGGAATGAAATTTATATTTTTTTAATAATCGTGTTGTAATATTATTCAAATCTTTCTCCGATAAAAAAGTCACAGGCAGGTAAGATGTAAGTCAAAAACTGCAAAAAGAGGCTATGAAATTAAATTGCGCCTACAATTTCGAGTGTTTATGGTTTGTTAATAGACTATTCACACACCTTTTGCTATAATAGACTTACATCTTATGAGTTAGATGGCGGTCGATTTTGACCGTAGATGGTATTCATTTACGAAAAACGCCGGTATGAAAAGTACCTGCCTATACCGGTAGCCATAATGATTCCTGCCTAATGAAAGGCATAAGAATCATTATATTACTTAATCGGAAAGGAACAAGAGGTGAATTGAAGATGTCTGAAGAAAAAGGACAGAATCAATCTGTGAAAAAGGAAGGAGGATCTCGCAGGCTAATTATCATTTTAGGGATTTTGATAATTGTATTGCTGGTAGCAGTTATCGTAATCCTGCTCCTTAAAAAGGAGCCTGAGCAGGCTCAGGAGGCTCAACAGCCATCCGGAAGAGAAGTGGTCAATGAATCACGAATAGTACTTGACGAGCAATCTGCGCAGGATACACTTGATGAGATGCGCAAGCAGGTAGAGGAAGGAATGTTTGAATGCAGCATGTCGATGGAGTGGACCTTTGCGGACGGACATTCTGAATCAAAGGATGCTTTTGTCGAAAATACCTCCAATAATACCCATCCTATTTATTTCGATGTGGTGTTGGATGGAAGCGATGATGTTATATATTCTTCGCCAATCCTTCCTGTAGGTACCCAGCTTACAAATTTCAAGCTGGATGTTCCGTTGGGGGCAGGTACTTATCAGGCATTATGCAAGTACACGCTTCTCGAAGACGAGGAGAGTCAGGAGCCGTTAAGCTCAGCGAATTTTGTTATAACAATCAATGTATTAAAGTGAACATTTAGTAACTGTTAACGCAAAATACATTTTCACGGAGGAAGATGTATAGATTAAAAAAAGAAAGGATTCGAAAACATGAAAAGTTTCAAAAAAGTAACAGCCATAGTATTAAGTTCAGCAATGATCTTTGGATCATCATTGACAGCATTTGCTGCAGATACTGATGGAAGCACATCGTCAGCAGCAGGAACCGGTCAGATTCTTGATTTCAAGAAGCAGATACAGGTTGTACCTACATCACTTAAGGTTGCGATCAACCCCAATGGCTACGAGGTTAACTTAAGGTACAACAAGGTTACAGGAGCTTTTGATAAAGATGCAAAGTACTATACCGAGAGCGAAGGAACCTATAGTGTTGCTACAGATGTTACCGCAGATAACTTTGAAGACAAAGTTGAGGCAGGTCTTTACACAGCAACTACAAGTGATAGCCAGATCGTTACCTTTAACTACGGCCTTGCCAACAAGTCTACAGTAGACAGGAAGATTACCGTTAAGCTTGATGTGACCGCAGACAGTTCTGTTGATTTTGTTACAACAGCGGATGCAGCTACAGCAAAAACAACCGGCGGAACAGGCACGGCAGAGGTTGGAGATTATAAGATCTTTATGCAGCTCTGGCCTGCAAAGGTGGGTACTACGCCATCTACCAACACCTATGAAAAGGCAACAACATTTAGTGATTCAGCAACGTACTACACAAGAAATGAGGCAGGTGTTTATTCAGAGGCGACTGTGGCTGATGCTGAAACTTTTGCAGCTGGAACATTCTATACTGCAACCACAACAATCGGAACAGAGATTCAGGCATCAGAACTTGGCGATATTACTATGACTAATGCTGAGGCAGCTGTAACCTTTGCAGCTGGAGCAGGAACAACAAATGCTGATGTAGCTTTCTCACTTCCTAAAGCAACTTATACACTAAAGGCTGATGAATTTATTGATTTTAGTACTACCGCTGATGATATTGCTGATAAATACGAAATGACAGGAATTGGTGGTTACACAGGCTTTACTATCACAGGTACAATGAACACCAATACTGAGTGGAGTCAGCTTGAGACCAAGACCATCACAATTACTCCTACATATGTTATCGCAGATGCAAGCGGTCAGGAGACAGCGGTTGAAACAGGTCGCTATCAGGTTGAGGCAGATGCCAGAAACAATACTGTAACCTATAATGCCAACTACACAGGCGCAGATCCTGCAACAGCTACAGAGACTTTCGCATTAGATGGACATCCTACAGGCGTCAGCGATGCTATAACAGCACTCAAGACACGTGATGGATACACATTCGAAGGATGGTACGATGCAGCAGAAGACGGAAATGAGGTTACAATTACAGAGCTGAGCGCTTCAGCAACAGTATATGCATACTGGGCAGAGGTAGCTGAGGATGCAGCACCTTCACTTGAAACAACAACATTTACTTATACAGCTGATCAGGATCTTGAGATTCCTGTAAGCCTTGGCGCTGGAGATCTTGCAGCAACTGGTATCAGCAGAATTACATATTCAAATTCACAGGGAGTTGCAACACAGCTGGCTACTGACAATTACACATTTGCAGACAACAAGATAACAATTAAAGCAAGTTATATTAATGGTCTTGCATCAAACAGTGTAACGAGAGATTACAAGATAACATTTAATGATACAGCTGGAACACAGGTAACAATTACTTTGGAACCATGATATGAGTATTTATAAAAATACATGGTAAACAATTAAATGAATTGAGGCTGTCAGGGATTAAAACCGTGGCAGCCTCATTGTTGGGGAAATGGATGGTCAGAAAGTTATTAGATTCAGATGAAGCTTTAGTTGATGTGCTAGATAATCATTCGGAAATAGTTATTTATGGTGCAGGCAATTACGGACATACACTTAAGGCCTATGTCAAGCTGTATTTCGATAAAGAATTGCCTCATTTTGCTGTTAGTCGAGAAGATCTAATAAAAGAAAGAACCGGTGAATATACAAAGGCTATATCTGTGTACCCGAGGGACAGACTAATTATTGTTGCAGTTTCTGAGCAGCACCAGGCGGAGTTAATAGAAACGGTTGAAAAACTTGGATTTTATAATATTTATTTTCTACTGAATGATTTTGTTCGATATATGCAGGCGCGGCTAGACACTGGAAGACTAAGTGTCAAGGATAAACTGGGATTTGAAGTTCATATCGCTGAGCACTGCAATCTGAACTGTAAAGGCTGCTATCATTTCTCTCCTCTCGCAGAAGAAATATTCTTGGATTTGGGAGAGTACGCACGTGACATTACCAGAATACATGATATATGCGGTGTAAACGTCGAAAGAATAACGCTATTAGGAGGGGAACCTCTACTGCATCCTCGAATAAGCGAAATTACTACTTTTACTCGAAAATATAATCCATATGCGCGGATAGAAATATTGACGAATGGCATCTTACTCAAGGATATGGAGCAATCCTTTTGGAAAAACTGTGTAACCAATGACATAACTATATGCTGTACGAAGTATCCTATCTTAGTTGACTACAATCAGTTAGAAAAAATTGCTGATGGTTATGGTCTGAAAATTGTTTATCACAATGATGTAGGTGCCGGTGAGAAGACTTTGATAAAGTATCCTTTTGATGTTCTTGGTACACAAGATCCGGAAGAATCTTTTTTCAAATGTACAAGAAGCAATCTGTGCATAACTTTGAAGCATGGGAAGTTGTATCCTTGCCCTATGGCAGCACATGCGCATCTGGCAAAAGAGTTTTTTGATCTTGATTTAGAACTGTCTGATAAGGATTTCATAGATATTTATAAAGTAAAAAGCATGAATGAAATCATGAGTTTTTTTATAAAACCAATCAATTTCTGTAAGTATTGCAACTTAAAAAGACGCCCGCAACAGATGAAATGGGAAGCATCAAAAAAAGAGTATGGGGAATGGTTCTAACATGGGATATGTATTGCCTTCGACATGTGATTGTGTTTTGACTAATGAATATCTGTGCTTTTTTGATAATTCAATAAAAGCGTTGTGTAAAGCCGATTTAAAGTCACATTCTTTGGATGTGATAGAAAGCTATGATAAAAATGATTTTTCTTTATCAAAGCGCATTTTGATGATGAATCAATATTTTGTAATGCAGAACAATTATAATGCAGAACTTTTATTATTTGATAGAGATACGCATAAGTACAAGTTCTATGAAAGCGTCGTGATTGGGGAAAATATGTATAATATGTTGCAATCAGGCAATAGTATTTATTTAGTTCCGCTTCACTGGAATGGTTGTTACTTATGCTTTGATGTAAATCTGAAAAAATTTCATAAATGCAATCCCAAAGCAGAAACAATCAGAAGAGGAGAGCTGATCTTCAGACCTTTTGTTGTTAATGATTGTATCTTGTTCCCGGCTCAAGACAATACATTCCTCTACAAATTGTGCCTGGAGAACGGAAAAACACAAACAATACCATTACCATGTGACACAAAACCATATATTGCAATAGGGGATGATAGCGAAACTTGGTTTTTGGAAAAGGATGCAAGATATATTTGTAGATTTGATAAGTGTCCTATCAAGATTGACATTCCAAAAGCAGAATACGGAAGTATAAAGCTTCTGACAGAGCATATTTGCCTTATGCCCAAGGGAAAAGCTGATATTGTAATTATTTCAAGAGATGATTTTATCGTTCATGTGATTCATATAAATGATTATTACAGTGCAGAAGATGCTCATATGAGATATTCCAACACTACAGGCTACGTGAACTGTGTTGAGAGCGATGAGTATATTTACTTTATTCCAAATGGTTTTGGGAAGATGATTCGAGTTAATAAAACGGATTATTCCACGGAGGAGTGCAGCTTTTGGTCAGATGAGTATAGGAAACGCAAAAGAAGGCTATTATTTGGTGATTCTAATGTTATTTTTGAAAACAGTAAGGACAGCCTGAAGCAGTTTTTAACAATTGTTTAGGAGATGACAAAAATGGATTGTTACATATATGGCGCAGGTCAGATGTATAATCGCATCGTTTCAAGGATAAGGTTGCATAATGAGTTAAATATTTTAGGCGTGGTTACAACTGATACCCCCCAATATGATCGTATAGATTCATATAAGCGATATAGTGCTTTGGAAGTTGAATGGAATGCTGCAGATTATGTGATTATTGCTGTTGAAGATTGGAAACCTATTTATAAAATTCTAAGCAGTTATGGTGTTCCGGAAGATAGAGTAATAAACGGGAAGATTTTTGAGTTGCCCTATTTCGAATTTTCAGACTATATAACCCTGAAAAAAAGTAGACCTAGCATAATATCAAATACATGCCTTGGTGGGAGGGTTTATAAAGAACTGGCCGTTAAGATGTACTCTCCGTTTATTAATTTGGCGGCCGAAAGTGATGAATCTTATATAAGTTTTCTAAAAGAATTTAGAGAAAGCAATGTATTAGAAATACAACCATATTTACCCCAAGAGGATCCAACTTATTCAGGGATTTATAACAATAGAAAGGTATTTATTAATAAAGCTATTGTTGATGGCAAGTATCCATTGCTTATTCCGCATGATGATTTGGATGTCTGCATACACAATTGGAAAAAAAGAAGAACACGATTGAATTATACAAATCTTTCAGTACTCATGATTGCCTTTTCAGATAATGGCGCATACGAATTTGAAGAACTGAATTATGATAGAAAAATCTGTTTTTATTATAAAGACTTAGGATTGAAAAGTCTTGTATATACCCCTGAATGGAATAACAGAGAAATCCAGATGCAATTTGATTACAATTATCAAATGTTTGTTCATAGATATGCGACTAACATAGAAGGGCATGGAAGAGTGAATTGGATTAATTTTCTGTTAGGTAAAGATGAATACCTTAGGTGGTGAAGTATGGGCTTAAATACAAATAGAATAATTCGGCTTGTAAATGAGATGATTGTAATCGGAGCAGGCAAATCAATATGTATGCTTGGACTTCAATGTATACATATCGAGTGGGATGATTTCGTTAATAAGGCAAAACGCTTTGATATAAGGTTGCAGCAGGATATTTACAACGATATAAAGGACAAGCAACCGGTAGACACATATGCGTTCTTTAGGATGCTTGGATTTTCAGAGGTGCATGCTATAGATATTTCAGGCTATGAAGGAGCTGATATTCTTTTGGATTTGAATCAAGAATGCCCGGATAAGTATTACGAACAATTTGATGTAATAATCGATGGAGGTACACTTGAACATGTCTTTAATATACCAATTGCTCTGAAAAATATCTGCAACTTATTAAAGCCTAACGGAATAGTGATTCATGGCAACCCTCTTGCAGGGTACATAGATCATGGCTTTTACAGTATATCTCCAACACTTTATCTGGACTTTTACCTGCAAAATGGATACAGAATTCTGAATTCGGAAATAGAATTTGTTATGGATATTGGAAAGGGTGATCATGCTCGCTGGAATGCCATCTATTCACAGGATTGCAGATTGTTTCAAAAGTGGGGGAATACGGACAGTATTAACGAATATGTGAGAATGATTGGTAAAAATCCGAATGTGGGGAGAATGGTTCTTTGGACAGTGGCACAAAAAATAAAACCTGATGCAAGTATCAAATATCCCATACAGAGTATGTGGGATGATTATGAGGGATGGGATGAGGGAAGAAAAAATTGACAGCATACAGAAACTAAATATGTTCTTGTCACAGAAAAACATTGCTTTTTTTGGAGCAGGTTATGCTGCCGAGCAAATCTCAAACTATTCAGTAAATCATGGCTTTGATGTAGACAGAATTGTCGTATCGAGTGTTGATGGGAATCCAAGGGCTATCAGGGGAATTCCTGTCGTTTTATTGGATAAACTATCAGAGCAATCAAATGATGGATTTAATGTGCTTGTGTGTCTTACAGAAAAGAACCAGAGTGAAATTCCTGCTCTGTTATATCGCTTCGAAGTTATTAAGAGTGTCTTTTACGTTACGGATGCGTTGATTAGTGAAGTTAGAGTAAGAAATAGTGACATTGCAGATAGAAATATAGAACAATTTGATGAGTTAAAGCAGCAAATGGAATTTCATTATGAAAATCTTCGATATCAAATGCTTAGATATGCCGTAAAGCCATGTTTGGAATATATGATTGTAAATATTCTTGACCATTGTAATCTTCGCTGCAAAGGATGTGATCATTTTGCCTGTATCGCTGATGAAAAGATATTTTCCCAAGAAGGAATTTATCGAGATTTAGAAAGATTATCACAGATTTTTAATGGTGACTATATCATTAAGATTGCCGTTATGGGAGGAGAACCTTTACTACATCCGGAATTGAAGCAAATTCTTGCAGATGTCAGATACTTCTTTCCACATACAGAAATAAGGTTGACCACGAATGGACTCTTACTACTACAACAGGATGAAGATTTTTGGAAAGTATGTAGGGAGAACGAGGTAACCATTGTAAACACAAAATATCCCATTAACCTTGATCATGAGGAAATGAAGAAAAAGGCTCAAAGTGAAAATGTTAAGTTCAAGTTCTTTGAGGGAACTGGAGACGGAGTTATAAAGCAAAGCTTTAAAAAGCATATCAATCTTGCAGGGGATAGTGATCCGGCTGACAGCTTTTCAAAATGTCACATTTCAAATTATGGAAATATTCTGCTTGATGGTAAGTTTTATGGCTGCCCTTTTTCAGTACAGTCATACAGGATATTTAATAAGAAGTTTAATCAAAATCTCAGAATGACTGAAGAAGACTATATAGATATTTACCAAGATGTCACGAAGGAAGATTTTTTCAGATTTGCAGCCAAACCTAAGTTTTACTGCAGATATTGTAAAGGTTTATCTGAACCATTTGATTGGGAAAGAAGCAAACAGCAAATGTGTGAGTGGGTATAAATTAGCAGTGGCACCTTGACAACTTCATACTTTACGTCAGATTTGTATGATAGTAAGATAAACATACAAGGAGGGCATGGCTATGGCTATTTCTAGTAAGCAATCAATAGACATGACATATATTTCTATTCCTGACTTTCCAATTGAAATTAACTATGGGGATTGGGTAATAGATCATCCAGAATGTGATTCAATAATGGAAATGATTGGAACAGGGCCTATAATGTTGGTTTATGCGTATTCTACTTCTAATGAAGGGAATAAGGAACTGCGGCTATTAAAAGATGCCAGGTTTTCTGATAAAAAAATACTGATGGGGTCTCAAAGAATGGAATCAGTAGGCTCATTTAGCACTACTAAAGCGGGAAAGTCATATGCCTAATATATAGACAAGCTTCATCCATATGGCGACTTGATGACTTTTCAGGTAGACAGTGGAGCAAGTGTCACTTTTTTAGGGCTTAATTCATTTTGCGTTGAGAATGATACTGAGAAATATGAATGTTTGAAAAGAATTGTGAATGAAGAGATAGAAAAGGTTCTTGATTTTAATCATATTCTTAATAAATTTATACGAGAAGCCTCTAACATAAAAGCGTAATACGAGGAAAATAATAAAGACTCCTGATGTAAGGTATGTAGTTATCTTATGTCAGGAGTCTTTTGTCGTGTGAGGAACAGTCAGAAATTATGAACGATAATAAATGTGAAAAGGATTATTCAATAATAATCCCTATATACAATGGCATAAGGTTCCTTGATCAGTGCCTTGAGAGCGCTTTGAGGCAGGCAGATATCAGAAAAGAGATTATATGTATAGATGACGGTTCAACAGATGGCTCTTTAGAATATGTTGAAAAAATGGCAAAAAGCTATTCGGAGATTGTTGTACTAAGACAGGAACATCAGGGCGCCGGGGCTGCCAGAAACTATGGGCTTCGGAATGCCACAGGGAAATATGTTGCATTCTTGGATTCGGATGATTTTTATCTGGATTCTTGCGCTCTAAGGAAAATGATGGATTTATGTGAAGATGCTGGCCTTTACATATGCTGTGGGATTATGCAGGTGTATGAAAAAGGTAAATTCACAGTACAGGATATTTTTGAAGGTGTCATAAATACATCTGAAGTATGTAGAAGCATTGATTTTAGAGAATTCCAAAATGATTTTTATTATCAGGCATATATTTTTAATCTTGACTTTTTGAATAAAAATCTAGTGACATTTCCTGATTATAAAAGGTACCAGGATCCGCCTTTTCTTTTAAATGCCTTAATTGCTGCTGGACAAATCTGTTATTATCCAGTGAGATTTTATGGGTATAGATATGGTCACCAGGATAGTGCTGGTATAGAGTCACGCTTTATTATTGACTTGCTCCAGGGAATACGCAAGACCCTTGGACTTGCAATACAAGGGGACTACAGAGTGCTTGTCAGAAGGATTGTCGAGCGATTAAACACCCGTTATTTTGAGACAATTCTTTATAATCTGTCATTTGAAACATTGTGCATTTTGGGTGATATGGGTCAAATGCTTTATGGGTATGATGACTCGCTACACATGGAGGCGTTTCATTTTTTGCGTGAAAGTTATGGCAGAGAAAAGTATATAAGGAAATTAGAGGAGACTATTGCGGAGAAAAACAGAATTGTATCAGCATTGCACAGCATGGTCAATGCCATTCAGAGTCATGGATTTGAGTCTTTTTTACTTCAACATGGATATAAAAAAGTAGTCATATATGGAATTGGTGACTATGGGAAAAAGCTGATAAATATGTTAAAAGGCACAAGTGTAAGTGTTGTTGCCCTAATTGACAAAAATCTCAAATCATACTATGGCTATAAAGTTCTGAAACCTGATGAGGCATTGCCTGTATGCGATTGTGTAATTGTATCAATGATGGATTATGAAGATATAGTCAGCTACTACGAGAATAGGACAGATATTCCTGTTATTTCCTTTGTCGAATTACTAAGGAATTTTCAATGAATTTTTTCACTATAAAAGCATTTTTGACAATGAAAGGGAACAAAAATGGATGCAAAAGTTTCAGTTTTGATGCCGGTTTATAATGTTCAGTCTTATCTTAAAGAATGCTTGGATAGTGCTGTGAACCAAACATATAGGAATATTGAGATAGTGTGCATTGATGATGGATCAAAAGATGACTCTGCCAGAATCCTTGATGAGTATTCCGAAAAATACAATTTTATAAAAGTACTGCACAAAAAGAATACCGGATATGGAAATTCCATGAACATTGCGTTGGATTTGGCGACAGGCGATTACATTTCTATCCTGGAGCCTGATGATTATATTTCTCCGGATGCTATATCGCACATTCTTACAAAATTCGAGGAAAATCCATGCGTTGATTTTATCAAGTGTAACTTCATCTATTTGTATGGTAATAAGGGTGAATATCTATTGAAAAAACAGAGAATATGGGATGATCACGGCATTTATGGAAAGATACTGAGTGGAAAAGAGATTCATGTACTATATAGAGGTTATGTTGCACACTGGTCAGCTGTTTATAGGAGCGAATTTCTCAAAAAGAATAATATTCGTTTTAACGAGACACCTGGAGCATCCTATCAGGATTTTGGATTTTGGTTTCAGACGCTGATGTTTGCTGAAAATGTTTATATGGATGATGCGTATTTTTATCATTACAGACAGGATAATCCCGGTTCATCCATGAATAATAGCAGTAAAATTTATTGCATTTTTGACGAGTGTGACTATATACAAAGAATCATGTGCGAATCCGGCAAAAAAGATGAGGTGTTGGCTGACTATATAAGATGTAGGTATGCGGCTGGAAGAGATACATTTTTTAGAATTAACTTTTCAGATAGAAGAGCATTCTTAAATAGGATGCATGATGATTTCGTAAAACTTAAGGATGAGAAAATGCTTGACACAGACGAATTGTCAGAAAGCGAGAAATCTTTTCTAAGTGAACTTATAGAATCTTCAGATGAATTTTGGAAAAAGCATGTTGAAAACCTTTATAACATAAAACGGTTCATTGAGACAAATGAAGAATACTACGTCTATGGAGCAGGTAAGACAGCTGCAGAATTTATTAAATGTCTTGAAGAGGAAGATAAGAGAAAACTTAAAGCATTCCTGGTTTCTAATGCACCTGATCAGGATAGTTATCTGGGATTTCCTGTAATAAGTATCGCAGAAGAAAAAAATGCGTTAACGGAAAGTGCGATTGTTGTTGCTGTGACAGAGCAATATGTGGATGAAATAGTAAATTATTTAAAGCAGTTTAACATAAATAATTATATCTGTATTAGAAATCTTAGTATTTGGTGAATGGGATGAAAAGAATATCTGTGATTGTTCCTGTTTATAATGTTGAAAAGTATTTACCAGGTTGTTTAGACAGTATTATGTGCCAGTCTGTGAAGCCTTATGAGGTTATCTGTGTAAATGATGGATCAACAGATGGCAGTTCTATGATTTTGGAAGAGTATGCTCAAAGGTACCCATCAATAAAGGTAATTGAACAGGAGAATGGAGGACTTAGTGCTGCAAGGAACACTGGAATAAAAACAGCAACAGGGGATTATCTGTTATTTGTCGATTCCGATGATGAACTAGATGATGACGCACTGGAAGTGTTGGAACAGTGTGTAGATAAGTCTACATATGAGATTGTTTTCTTTGAAAACAGCATGATCTATGAAGAAGGGATGGACGTTAATGAGAGTAAGAATGAATACTATAGGGTCAAGTATGACTATTCAGAAATGCATAATGGAAGAGAACTTTTTTGTAAGAAAGTAATAAATGCGGATTATGTTGAATCGGCGTGGCTTATGCTGATTGACCGAGAATGGCTAGTGCTTAATAATTTTACATTTTGTCAGGGAGCATTATATGAGGACAGTGTTTTTTCTTTACAGTGTTATTTTCGAGCGCAAAATGTAATTCACATTAAAAACAGATTGTATAAATACAGAATAAGAAGAAACTCGATAATGACGCAGGAGCATACATATAGGCATTTTTTTTACAGATTATGGCAGGTGCGGGAATGCTTAAACATGATATACAAAGAGGCGAATAATGATAAAGAGATCGAGGCACTTTCAAGATATACACTTCAATGTACAGATAGTGCCAGAGCTGTTTACGGTCGCCTAACCGATGATGACAAGGTAAAAGTTCCAGAAATTGATGGCATTGAAGGGTTGATAGCTGAGATAGCACATATTTCAAAAAGTGATCTTGATATCAAAGAACAGGAGAACCACTTGGAACTTATTGGGTTGGCTGAAGAATTGAAGAGATGGAATAGACTGATTATTTATGGCGCTGGCATTGTAGGTAAAAAAACCTACTCCTGGATAAAAAACAATGGCCTTGAAAACAAGTTTATAGGATTCGCTGTATCGGATAGTCTGAATCATGAAATGAATATTCGCTACATAGGGGATTATTCGGTAGATGATGACTGTGTGATTCTGATTGCTGCCAGGGAAAGCTATCATGAGATAATGATCAAAAATGCAAAGCGTTTTGGGTTTAATAATTTTTTTAGAATTCATTTTGGCTTGGAGCAAGAGATCGATAAAGCGCTTGAAATAATATAGAAAGTGGTGGCTAATGCCATAAGAAAATGTATGGATATTGCAATCTACGGTGCTCAGGGCATAGCTCTTGGAGCATATGAAGCAATCACAACTTTATATCCAAAGCGAAGCATCAGGTGCTTTCTTGTTTCTGAACGGGGAATAAATGCAGACGTGCTTAATGGCGTGCCGGTGAAGGAGATTGGTGAGTATATCTCTGAGACAACAGTCTCCGACAGAAATAACATGCAGGTCATTATAGCTACACCGGAAAATGTACAGCCAGAGATTGAGGATAACCTTGAAAGTTATGGGTTCCGTAATCACTTAAGGCTTGATGCAGGAAGGTATTCTGAACTTGTTAAGCTTTTCCACGCTAAGAAGGGAGAGTTTCTGCCTTTGTCTGCATTACCTGTGGGATGCAGAAGGCCGTTTGTGCGCATATACATGGCTAAACACGAACTGGATAGAAAGCTCACAGGGAGCTATATTATTCCGGGTTATGTTATACCGATTCAGGTAGGGGCTGATGGAGCAGCCTCCAGAGTTGCAGAGACTCTTGATAGTCGTGGGGAAAATATATCGAAGAAAAACGTCAATTATTCTGAGCTTACAGCTCTTTACTGGATATGGAAAAACAGGCTAATCGATAAGATAAACGGCTCGGAGATTGTTGCTGATGAGATTACTACAGATAATGCGCAGTACTACGGGCTCTACCAGTACAGAAGGATGCTCAATCTGTCTGATGACGATATCCTAAGACTTCATGACAATGATGTTGATGCGGTTTTACCATTCCCAATGCCCTACGAGCCAAGTATTCATGCTCATCATGAGAGATATCTTAAGGATGTTGATTATAAGGCGCTCCGAAATGCTGTTGAAGAAGTGTCTCCCGATTATTACAAAGATCTGGATGCTGTTCTTGATCAACGATATCTGTACAACTACAACGTCATTCTTGCTAAGAAGTGCGTTCTTCGGGATTATTGCAGCTGGCTGTTCCCAATACTTGAAAGAGTTGAGGAATTGTCTTTTCCAAAAGGCTGTGACCGCGCTGACAGATACATAGGCTACATGGGTGAAACGCTTGAAACACTATATTTCATGAGAAATAGGGATAAGCTTAATGTCACACATACAGATTGCAGAATGCTGACATAACAACCGAATCATAGTGGTGTAGATTACGGATATCAAGGAGCCAGGGATTGAAAAAAGCAGCTGAATATCTGGAACACGAAATAGTATATAGTAAGCTCCCGTTCCGCAAGGTGGCGGAGGAATGGCTTGAGGAAATGGATAGGAAGCTGGCGAAGACCACCTACCAGAAGTATGAGTCCACGCTGGAAATCTATATTTATCCTGACTTTGATGATGTGGCCATTGCGGATATTGGCGATGAGAGGATCGATGCTTTTCTCAAGGAAGCCTCAAAAAAGTATGAGAACAGAGGCAAGTATGGGGAGAAGCTAAAATCGGGAACAATTAATCTCATTCGCGTTGTTATTAAGAACGTGATTGATTTTGCAGCACAAAAGGACAGAAAAGATGGCGGCGGTGAGCTTCTTGTCGATGACAGGAAGGAATATTCCTCGCTTTCTGAAAAAGAACTGCGGCAGATCTGTTCCTGCGCCAAGTATAACCACTGCCCGGAAATGCTGGCAGCTATGCTGATGATCTTCACCGGGATCAGGGTCGGTGAAGTGTGCGCCATTGGCTGTGATGATATTGATCTCGAAGCGGGAAAGATGAATATCCATGAGTCTGTTCACAGGGTTAAGAACAGGAGCGGAAAAGGTGAGAACAAGACAGTAAGCGTTATTTCCGAGATTCCCACCAAAACACAGGTAAGAACTGAGATCATTCCGGATATCCTCATAAATTACGTCAGAGAGTTTTATAATCCGGGGATGTGTCTTTTGACTGGAATAAAGAACCAGCCTATGGAGGCTAAAACTCTAAGGAACAGGCTGGATCGTATATTTGATGTGTACAGGATTGATAGAATTGCGTTTCAGCGATTCAGAAAGACTTTTGTGGAAGGGAAGGCAGATGTAGAGCTTCTTGGCGAGGTTTTTTCCGGAAGAATGGCTATGAGTGCTGCCGACGGCAGCGTTGACACCAAATGGCTTCGGGTGGAGATGGCTAATGATCTGCCGTCACTGCGTCTTTTGCTGGGGCTGTCAGCAGAGGAAACAAGTGAGATAATAGGTATTTCTAAGTCTGTTTTTAAGAGTATTGAGGAAGGAAAGAAGGAGCTGACCTGGAATCAGTATCTGAACCTTTTATTTTTCTTTTGTTATAATCCGAAGACTGTGCCTGTGGTTGAGTCACTGGGGCTTAATCCAAAGATCTTGAATGAGCTGCTCAGTATATAAGAGCAGGAGATTGCAACACACGTAATAAGGGCGATTACGTCCCTACATCCGAAAGCGCATAGTCAGATATAAGCTGTGGTTTACGAGAGGTGCCTATGGGAAATGCTGAAAACATAAAGCTTGATAAGGAGGTTGTTCTTAAGAGCTTTTCTACTATATTAAGGGAAATCCGTGAGTCCATAGGTCTGTCCGTTGACCGTCTTGGAACAATAACTGACATTGACAGAGAAAAACTGAAAGCTGTAGAAAACGGCGAAAGAAAGCTCCTGTGGAATGAGTATATGTCCATTCTTTACATTTTCTGGCGGAACGAAAAAGGACGCAAGCTCATTGAGGAGAAGGGTATTTTTCCGGAGGAACTCAAGGAGATAATGACCATCAACAAAAAGGCGCATGATTAATAAATTAAGGAAAGACGTGATTAATTGGAACTTTGTGATTTTAGCAATGTGATGAAAATCATACATGAATATATAAGTGATGCCAGGGCACATAGTCAGACAAATGCTGCACCAGATGTACAAAAAGAATCTATACACACACCAAAATCGTGAATTTTGGAGAAATAAAAAATTCCGAAACACCCATAAATACTAGGCGTTTCGGAATTTTACCATTAGAGCGATAGACGGGGCTCGAACCCGCGGTCTCCACCTTGGCAAGGTGGCGCTTTACCAACTAAGCTACTATCGCATTCATATGGAGTATCGCGTTACCGCGACAACAAATTGATTTTAGAATATAAATGTAGTATTGTCAACATATAATTTTTGACTAATTGACATTTATTGCAATTTTGTTGAAATGATAGTGATTTTAGAAGGGAAAGATGGCGGATATGGCTGATTTTATCAGAAACTCAGATGCAAAGGTTGTGCTTAAGAAAGGTCAGGGAAGGGAATTCAAGGCCGGAGGCGCATGGATATATGACAATGAAATAGACAGGGTGGAAGGTACTTTTGAAAATGGTGATATCATTGAGCTTAACGATTTTGACGGATATTTCCTTGGATACGGCTTTATCAATATGAAGTCCAAGATCAGAGTTCGTGTGATGTCCAGGAAAAAGGAGCATCCTGTAAGTGAAGAGCTGATTGAAACAAGAGTCAGAGATGCCTGGAACCATAGAAAAGAGGTTATGGCCGGATACATAAGGGACTATCTTGCAAGCAAAAATGCAGATAATAATGCGAAATTCGGTGCAGATGAGTATACAAGGCTTTCCTGCCGACTCATATTCGGGGAAGCAGATTTTTTACCCGGAATAACGATTGATAAATTTTCTGATGTCCTCGTCATTGAATCCCTTGCGCTGGGCACGGATCTGATGAAGAACCTGATCCTTGAAAAGTGTAAGAAAGTACTTTCCGAAGACGGCGTAGAAATTAGAGGAATCTATGAGCGCAGCGATGCCAAAGTGCGCGAGCTTGAAGGCCTTGAGAGAACTAAAGGCTTCATTGGCAAAGAATTTGATACAAAGGTAATGATAGAAGAAAACGGCATCAAGTATTATGTTGACGTTGAAAATGGACAAAAGACAGGATTTTTCCTTGACCAGAAGTTTAACAGGCAGTCCATAAGAGGCCTCTGCAGAGGGAAAAGAGTCTTAGACTGCTTTACACATACCGGCTCTTTTGCCCTTAATGCGGCAGCAGGCGGCGCTATGGAGGTAATCGGAGTCGATGCTTCTGACCTTGGATGCAGACAGGCTGAGGAAAATGCCAGACTTAACGGCCTTGAGAATATTGTTTCTTTTAAGTGCGCGGATGTTTTTGAACTTTTGCCGGATCTGGAGAAAAAAGGAGAGAAGTTTGATGTAGTTATTCTGGATCCACCGGCATTTACCAAATCCAGAGCCTCCATAAAAAAGGCAGCTACAGGCTACAAAGAGATCAATATGCGAGGGATGAAGCTTGTTAAGAATGGAGGATACCTTGCTACATGCTCCTGCTCACACTTTATGGACGAAGAGCTGTTTCTCAAGACAATAGCTGATGCAGCAAGAGATGCCCACAAGCGCCTGAAGCAGGTTGAATTCAGGCAGCAGGCGGCAGACCATCCTATTTTGTGGGGCGGAGCAGCATCATATTATCTGAAATTTGTAACCTTCCAGGTTACTGATGAGATGTGACGCAACAATAGTTTATTGTTTCTTAATTTGCACACTTAAGCAAACGGAATTACAATCATATTATGAATACAGGTAATAATCAGCCTGGTTTTAGGGACAGGACCTACAAAGAGAATGAAGTTGATTATATGGGTCAGAAACAGTTTGTGGATGTTTCCGGCTCTCTTTGTGTGACTCATATAGGCCTTGAAGTGCTCTATATCCTTCTTGGATGCTTTCCGATGATAATCATAAATATAATCAGCATCCTGTCTTATGTTGTTGCGTCCGGGATGGCCAAAAAAGGAAAGATCCAAGCCACTATCTGGATAATGATCACTGAAGTATATCTGCATGTTATTCTTGCCAGCTGCTTTTTAGGCTTAAATTGTGGATTTCATCTATGGCTGTTTGGATCTTTGACAAGTATTTTTATACCGTTTTTTATGCCTAATCTGTCAAGGAAGCAAAAGGGGCAGATTGCAGGCATCAGCTTTGTTATAATTTGCACGTTCCTTATTCTGACAATACTTGATGATAATGGGATTATGCCTACCAGATATAATGTAGAACCGGCCACAGCCAGATGGTTGTACTATATGAATGCAATCCTGGGCTTTGGCTCCATCATGATATATTTGGGAATATATATCGCGAAGATGTCAGCAAAGAGTAACGAACTTCAGATTGCTGCGGATCATGATTTTCTGACGGGGATATACAACAGGCAAAGGATTCAAAAGATACTTGATGCTGAAGTTTTAAGAGCACAGGATGTCGGGGACAGCAACCTGATAGTGGCAATTGTTGACATAGACTTTTTCAAAAAGATCAATGATAATTATGGCCATATTGTTGGCGATGAGGCGCTTAAGGATCTGACGCAGTTCTTTTTCCAAAGGCTCAATGAGGGCCTGCTCTTTGGAAGGTGGGGCGGGGAGGAATTCCTTTTGATTGCCCCTGAGAACAAAAACTATGATGAGTTTATCCTGATGATGGAAGAGCTCAGGAAGCAGATTGAGGCACACGAATTAATCTGCTACGGAGAACACATCAGGTATACAGTATCCATAGGAATTGCCGCTTATGAAAAGGACATGACTGTAGAGAATTTGGTTAACCTGGCAGATGACAGATTGTATCAAGCAAAAGAAACCGGAAGAAATAAAACAGTTTATTAACAAATAGATTGTGCGCAAGTAAAAAGAGTGCTAGAATCGTGGGTATGAAGTCAGACTGACTGAATATCCACTTTTTTATTGGGTTAGGAGATGATAAAAATGACAGATTATGAATTACTTTCACAGCAGATAAGTTCTCTTGCGGAAGACGAAAACTTTTTTATCCCGGTTTTATCCAATGCATCAGCGATACTTTACGAGAATATAGAAGACATTAACTGGGCCGGATTTTATCTTATGGACAAGGGCTCACTTATGCTGGGACCATTTCAGGGAAAAGTGGCATGCATAAGGATTCCCTTGGGTAAAGGCGTTTGCGGAACAGCGGCAAAAGAGGACAGAACAGTTCTTGTAGAAGATGTGCATAAATTCGCAGGACACATTGCCTGTGACGCTGCTTCGAATTCCGAGATCGTCATTCCAATCCACTGCAATGGCAAGGTAATAGGGGTTCTGGATATCGACAGCACAAGCTTTGACAGATTCAAATTTGAGGACCAGGTAGGACTTGAGAAGTTTGTAAGAGCTTTAGAAGGCAATACTGATTTTTGCAGATACAACGGCACGCGCGAGGAACAGTTTAAGGAGCAGTGATGTCGAAGTTTATGAATAACAGGAAAGAGAATGCAAAAAATGTCAGATAAGATCTCATTTTCAAGTGACTACACTAAAGGGGCGCATCCAAGTATCCTTAAGCGCCTTGCGGAGACTAATTTTGAACAGATAGACGGATACGGAACAGATCCTTACTGCAAAAGCGCAGCAGAGAAGATAAAGAAGCTTTGCGATGCGCCGGATGCTGATGTTTTCTTCCTGGTTGGAGGGACTCAGACAAACCAGACTATAATAGATATGCTTCTTAAGCCCTATGAAGGTGTGGTTGCAGCCCAGACAGGCCACGTTGCCGCTCATGAAGCCGGTGCTATCGAGTTTTCGGGACATAAGGTTCTGACACTTCCAAGCATTCCGGGGGACGGAGACTGTTCAGAGGATAATCGTGGCAAAAAAGCTGTATACTCCGATCAGGTAGGAAAAATAAAAGCGACAGACTTAAAGGCTCTGGTAGATACATTTTATGCTGATGACAACCATGAGCACATGGTATTTCCGGGGGCTGTATATATCTCACATCCCACAGAATACGGAACATTATATTCCAGGAAGGAACTGCAGGAAATATCTGATGTCTGCAGAGAGTACCACTTACCGCTTTTTCTTGATGGAGCGCGTTTGGGATACGGACTTATGAGCAAAAGAACTGATGTCACGATTCAGGATATCGCAAAGCTGGTGGATGTATTCTACATTGGCGGAACCAAAGTGGGAGCGCTGTTTGGCGAAGCGGTTGTATTTACAAAGGGTGTACCTGTTGGTCATCCGGTTCCGATCATCAAGCAGCATGGAGCTCTTCTTGCTAAAGGATGGCTTTTGGGGCTTCAGTTTGACACTCTTTTTACAGATAATCTCTATATGGATATCAGTAAAAATGCTATAGAGATGGCACACCTTCTAAGAGAAGGGCTTGAGAGCAAGGGCTATCAGATGTATATTGACTCTCCGACGAACCAGCAGTTCATTGTGATGGATGATGACAAACTTTCTCAATTGTCAGAGCATGTCAGATACGGTTTCTGGGAAAAACCGGATGAGAGTCATACAGTAATAAGGCTTGCCACCGACTGGGCGACAACCAAAGAGGATATTGATACGCTGATGCAGTACCTGTGATTTTGGGAAAAGAAAAATACTGTAATGCGCTACGGGCAATATAAAAGAGGAAGCAGAAAAATGATCTGTTTCCTCTTTGTTTTTATACTATTGTCATGTTCTCAAAGGAGATATCTTTGCAGTATTCTGTGTGAATGTCTTCTATACCTTCTGCGGGTTTCTCCATCTCAATATCATTAAATGAAATGTTCTTTATTTCATATCCCGGGACATCAAAGCCGCACAGCAAAATAGAAGGGCAGTTGTGCCACTCATTTTTCCCGGCATTATTGTCAAGATATCTGCCAAGCAGATGCATCCTTTCAAAGCGGCAGTCGGAGAGCTGTGGCGGTACCTTGGAGCCTTCGCCGTCGTCGTTGTAGCCCACGGAATGCATCTGAATATGAGAGGCGGTAATAGCTCTTACCAGAATATTTTTTACATATCCTCCGCGCTTTTTTGTGGCTTTTATCTCAATTCCGGACCATGTTGGTCCCATGTCACAGTCCCAGAGACGAACATCCTCAACACCGCCTGACATCTCGCTTCCTATGCACAGTCCATGACCGAAGTGACAGATGCTGTCGAATACGCGGATGTGTTTGGTGGGGCGGTTTATGATGTTGCCCTCGGGATTTTTTCCTGATTTTATGGCTACGGAATCGTCCTCTGTATAAAACTCACAGCTGTAGAGTGTTGAATTTGTAGATGAATCCGGATCCCATCCATCGCCGTTCCACACACCTTCAGACTTTATGATGCAGTGATCTGTGACAATGCTGTCAGAATATATAAAATGAAGATTCCAGGATGGAGCAAATCCAAGGGTAAGACCGTGAATCCAGATGTTTTGGCAGTTGCTCATGTTTATCAGTCTGCCTCTGAAGCGGCTGGCTATGGTCTCGGGCTTCTCATACTCTTTTATCTTATCACCAAGGGAGGCAATGTAGTCTTTGAGCCTCTCGCCTTCAACTTTCGCGATTGCCTTTGCAAGTGCAGCGCCCCCGCCCATGATAGAACCTTTTCCATGGATAAAGACGTTTTTGCAGTTATAGCCGGAACTGTGGTCAAGTTCACCAAGGTTTAACAGGCTTTTGTAGCAATCCATTTCATGGCCTTCAAAGCGGCTTTTTATCTTGGGAAGATAGTCCTTTGGATCTTCTGTTCCCTGCAAAAGAGCTCCTTCCTCAAGATAAATCTCAGAGTCGGAGTGCACATTCAGGGCGCCGGTAAGAAATGTACCTTTTGGAATGTAGATAAAAGAATCCTCGTCACAGTCATCGAGAGCTCTTTGTATTCTTTTGGTATTTAAGGTCGTGCCATCGCCCGCAGCATTGTAGGGAGAGGCAGTGATATCTATTTTTTTCTTTGACTTTTTGGTTTTGAGCCTGATTGTGCCAAGGATTTCGCAACGCTCGAGCTTTGAAGGTGTCGCCGGGTACAAAATCCTGACTTCTATATTATATTCTGTATCGGGCGTGAGGTTTTCCAAAGAATAATGCGTATGCGAAGACCTTCCTACTTCCGCACCATCTTTTACCAATATGTAGGAGCAGGCGGGATCTGCATCAAGCGGAAGATCCCAGAATATTTCTGCGAAAGTATCGGATGCTCTGTAATCAAGCAGAAAAAAGAAATCCATAAAGTGTTTCCTCCGGTGGATCAAATCAAAGATAAGAATGAGTTCTTATTCTTCATAATACGGTTAAAGAGAAAGCAAATCTACCGGAAACCGTGCAAAAATCATGCATTTCTGCTCAAAAAATACTCCAAATATTCTGACAAAAGATTATAATGATAATAAAGTGTTCAAAAAGACACGAAAATTCAGGAGGTGTAGTATGAAGAAATATGTTGCAGAATGTATCGGAACAGCAGTACTTGTAGTTCTTGGTTGCGGAACAGCCATGCTGGTAGGGTGTGACGCGGCAAACGGATCAGGCTATCTTTTGACAGCTCTTGCCTTTGGCCTTGTTATTGTTGGAATGGCCTATTCAATCGGCAATATCTCAGGATGCCATATCAATCCGGCGGTTTCTCTGGGGGTTCTTATGACAGGAGGCATAAATGTCAGTGAGTTTGTCGGCTACGTTATTTCTCAGTGCATAGGCGCATTTGCAGGCGCAGGAATTCTGGCTCTTATTTTTGGCCTGGGCGGTGTGACAGATATGACAGGCGGCTTTGGCTCAAACGGACTTTCAGGCGTTGGCGGAAATGCATTTGCCGGACTTTTGGTTGAAGTGGTCCTTACATTTGTATTTGTTCTCACTATTTTGGGCGTTACTTCTAAAAAGGCCGGACATGGCTCATTTGGCGGACTTGTGATTGGTCTTACTCTTACACTTGTCCACATTCTTGGCATCGGACTTACAGGAACTTCAGTAAACCCTGCAAGAAGCTTTGGACCTGCACTTGTAGCAGCATTTTCAGGAAACACAGAACCCCTTGTTTCTCTCTGGGTATTCATTGTAGGACCTCTTGTAGGTGCAGCTCTTGCAGCAGTTGTTTACAAATACCTCGAAGACTGATAATCTTTAACACATGTCTATGAAAAAAAGGATAATCACAGCTTTACTAATCTTTTTCTTGTGTGTGGACCTTTTTTCATCAGTATCATATGCAAGTGAACTGGATGAAACCATTGCAAACATGCAGCAGGAAGAGGCCCAGACCAAGGAAACCATATCGAATCTTGAGAAACAGACCAAGGAGACCAGGGATGCCATATCTGCTCTGCAGGGGCAAAAGAGTCAGACTCAGGGCAACATTTCAAACCTTGAGAACAAGAGTAATGTCCTTCAGAGCACGATCAATGGCTACTCAAGCAAACTTGAGGACCTGAACGAAGAGATTTCCGTGGCGGAAGAGCAAATGGCAGAAGTATCAGCCGAGATTGTTCAGCTGGATAAAGAGCTCCGGGAAGCAAAGCAGAAGGAGAAGGAGAGACATGACCTTTTGATGCACCGCATGAAATCCACGTATGAGAGCGGCGGATCAAAAGGCATGTTGATTATCCTTTTGGAATCAGGAACTATTCAGGAATTTCTCACTAAATTTGAGTATTTCAAGGCTATCATGCGGTATGACAATAAGGTCATAGCCGAGTACAAGGCTCTTCAGGAAGATATAGAGCAGAAAACAGCGGTTGTCAGGGAAAAAGAGGCAAAGCTTGATGAGTATCAGTCGATGCTGGATGAGAAACACGGCGAGCTTACAGAGCTTACAGATTCGGTAAAGGGGCAGCTAAATTCCACAAGGAATTCACTTTCTTCAGAAAAAAACAAGCTGGCAGACTTTGACAAGCAGCTGACAGACCTTGATAAAAAGATGAAGGCGCTGGAATCCCAGGTAGCAGCGGCTCAGGCAAAACTGGCTCAGCAGATAGCTGAAAGACTGGCTCTTACCAAGGAAGATACATCAGGAGCATATGCTGCCAGTGCAACCGAGCTTGAGTGGCTGGCGGCAACAATTCAGGCAGAAGCCGGTGGCGAGTCCTATACCGGAAAGCTTGCAGTTGGCTCAGTTATTATGAACAGGGTAAAGAGCTCTGCTTTCCCAAACACAATCGTAAGTGTCATTACCCAGAACCTTCAGTTTGCATCCTACAGATCGGGAAAAGTTGAGCTTATTATCGCAAACGGCCCAAATTCTACCTGCATCCAGGCAGCTCAGGAAGTTTTGGACGGAGCCCGTGTGGGCGATTATCTGTTCTTTATGACCCAGTACTATGCTGATTATTATGGTATCAGCGAGTACACCATGATCGGAAATCACGCATTTTTCTACAGATGGATTACCAATAAGAAAGTAGAACAAACGCCGGAGGAACCTGTGCAACAAGAGACACCGGCAGAGCAGCAGGAAACTCCGCAGGAGACAGGGCAAGAGACTACGCAAGAGACCCCATCGGCAGAGCCTTCTGAAGAGCAGCAGGAACAAGCTCCGGCTGAAAACCCTTCAGATGAGCAGGAACAAGCGCCGGCTGAAACTCCTTCAGAGGAGCAGAATAGTGAGAACTCAGGCGATGAATCCGGCAATCAGGAGAATGGCGGTGAATGAACTTCTGTTAATGAAAAATCAATATCATCTTGCATAAAAAATAATAAAGTAGTAGAATGTGAGCATTAAAATAATAAAAAGGCTGTGACGAAGACAGTAGGAAACTTATGAAAGCTTTCAGAGAGCCGGCGGTTGGTGCAAGCCGGTGCGAGTAATGGTTTTTCGAAAATCACTTCTGAGCTGCAGGATCGAAAGAGATATGATTTTCAGATATCCGGTAGATTCTTGCCGCAACTCCCGGCGTTAAAGGGAAGCGTATTCAACCGAAGCTTATAGCTGTAGGCGCGTATGTGTAAACAGGTGGTATAACGAGATTATGTTATTAATGGCCTCGTCCTTTTTACAAAGGGCGGGGTCTTTTTTCATTACGAAAGGAGCTCAAAATGTATAACAAAGTCGAAACTGACATGAACTTTGTCGGCAGAGAGAAAAAGATTGAAGAATTCTGGAAAAAAGAAGATATATTCCAGAAGAGTGTTGATACCCGCAGCCAGGGCGAGATGTATATGTTCTATGATGGCCCGCCAACAGCAAACGGTAAGCCACATATCGGACACGTACTGACTCGTGCCATCAAGGATATGATTCCGAGATACCGTACAATGAAGGGATATACTGTTCCCCGTAAGGCAGGATGGGACACACACGGTCTTCCTGTTGAGCTTGAAGTTGAGAAGATGCTGGGCCTTGACGGCAAAGAGCAGATTGAAGAATATGGAATAGAGCCTTTCATCAAAAAGTGTAAGGAATCCGTCTGGAAATATAAGGGAATGTGGGAAGATTTCTCCGGTACAGTTGGATTCTGGGCAGACATGGAGCATCCATACATTACCTATGACGACAACTTCATTGAGTCTGAATGGTGGGCACTTAATGAGATCTGGAAGAAAGGCCTTCTTTACAAGGGCTTTAAGGTAGTTCCTTACTGTCCTCGTTGTGGTACTCCTCTTTCATCTCACGAGGTAGCTCAGGGTTACAAGACATTAAAAGAGCGCACAGCCGTAGTACGCTTCAAGGTTAAGGATGAAGATGCTTATTTCCTTGCATGGACAACAACACCTTGGACTCTTCCTTCAAATATCGGTCTTTGCGTAAACCCTGACGAGAAGTATGTTAAGGTAAAGGCAGCAGACGGTTATACATATTATCTTGCTGAGGCTCTTGCAGACACTGTTCTCGGAAGCCTTGCCAAGGAAGAGGGGCAGAAGGCATATGAAGTGCTTGAGACTTATGTCGGAACAGACCTTGAATATAAAGAGTATGAGCCACTTTATCAGTGTGCAGCTGACGAGGCTGAGAAGCAGCACAAAAAGTGCTTCTTTATCTATTGTGACAACTACGTAACCATGTCAGATGGTACAGGTATCGTACATATCGCACCTGCATTTGGTGAAGACGACGCAAGAGTCGGAAGAAAGTATGACGCTCCGCTTGTACAGATGGTTGACGCAGAGGGCCGCCTTAAGCCGGAGACTCCTTTTGCAGGCTACAGATGTAAACCAACCCAGAAGGAAATGGATGAGGGTGCAGTAAGTGCCGATCCTGAGGTACTTAAGGATCTGGACAGCAGAAGCCTGCTTTTCTCAGCACCAAAGATGGAACATGATTATCCTCACTGCTGGAGATGCGGAACACCACTTCTTTACTATGCCCGTTCTTCATGGTTCATCAAGGTTACAGAGGTTAAGGATGACCTTGTGCGCAACAATAAAGAGATCAACTGGGTTCCTGAGTCTATCGGTAAGGGAAGATTCGGTGACTGGCTTGAGAATATCCAAGACTGGGGTATTTCCCGTGACAGATATTGGGGAACTCCACTTAATATCTGGGAGTGCAATGACTGCGGTCACCAGCTTTCGGTAGGTTCAAGAAAAGAGCTGGCTGAGCTTTCAGGAGATCCTTCAGCTGAGACTACAGAGCTTCACAGACCTTATATCGATAAGTTCGAGATCACATGTCCTAAGTGTGGCAAGAAGATGCACAGGGTAAAAGAGGTTATTGACTGCTGGTTTGATTCCGGAGCAATGCCATTTGCACAGCTTCACTACCCATTTGAGAACAAGGAACTCTTTGAGAAGCAGTTCCCTGCAGAGTTCATTTCAGAGGCTGTTGACCAGACAAGAGGATGGTTCTATTCACTTCATGCTGAGGCAACACTTCTTTTCAATAAGCCTGCATTTAAGAATGTTATTGTTCTTGGACTTGTTCAGGATGAGAATGGTCAGAAGATGAGTAAGTCCAAGGGAAATGCGGTTGATCCTTTCGACGCTTTGGAGAAATACGGTGCAGATGCCATCAGATGGTATTTCTATACAAACTCCGCACCATGGCTTCCAAGCCGTTTCTCAGGTGACGCAGTTATGGAAGGACAGCGTAAGTTCCTGGGTACTCTTTGGAACACATATGCATTCTTCGTGCTTTATGCGAATATCGACGGATTCGATGCAGCAAACTACAAGCTTGAGCTTGATAAGCTTACCGTTATGGATAAGTGGCTTCTTAGTAAGCTTAACAGCTGCGTAAAGGCAGTTGATGATAACCTTAACAACTACAGGATTCCTGAAGCAGGAAAGGCTCTGGACAACTTTGTTGATGAGATGTCCAACTGGTACGTAAGAAGATCCCGTGAGAGATTCTGGGCTAAGGGAATGGAGCAGGACAAGATCTCTGCATACATGACTCTTTACACAGCACTTGTAACAGTTGCAAAGGCTGCAGCTCCTATGGTTCCTTTCATGACAGAGGAGATTTATCAGAACCTTGTAAGAAAGAGCTTTGCAGATGCGCCTGAGAGTATCCACCTCTGCGACTTCCCTGCTGTAGATGAGTCACTCATCGATGCTAAGCTTGAGAAGGATATGGAAGAGGTTCTCGATATCGTGGTTCTTGGCCGTGCAGCCAGAAATGCAGCAAATATCAAGAACCGTCAGCCAATCGGACAGATGTATGTAAAGGCACAGGAGACTGTTGGCGAGTTTTACACAGATATCATCAGAGAAGAGCTCAATGTTAAGAATGTAGAGTTCACAGATGATGTAAGGAACTTCACAAGTTATACTTTCAAGCCACAGCTTAAGACTCTTGGACCTAAATACGGCAAGAATATCGGAGCTATCAAGAGCTATCTTGAGAAGCTTGATGGAAATGCCACAATGGATGAGCTTAATTCAAACGGACATATCAAGTTTACAGTAAATGACGTTGATGTCGAGCTTGTAAAGGAAGATCTTCTTATAGAGATGGCTCAGAAGGAAGGCTTTATTTCTCAGGAGAATTGGGGAATCACAGTAGTTCTTGATACAAACCTTTCTGAAGAACTCATCAATGAAGGCTTTGTTCTTGAAGTTATCAGTAAGGTTCAGACCATGCGTAAGGATTCAGGATTCGAAGTAATGGATCACATCAAGGTTTCCTTAAATGGCAACGACAAGCTTGCAGCTATTGTAAAGGCTAACGAGAGCAGCATCTCCACAAAGGTTCTTGCCAACGAGATTATTTACGGATCAGACGTAGCAAATGCAAAAGAGTGGGATATCAACGGCGAGAAAGTAACAATTGGCGTTGAAAAAGTTTGATGCTTGAATTTATAAGGAAAATAGTTGTTTTCACTAAGATCGGAGGGGATTTTGTGTCCCCTTCGATTTTTGTTTAGGGATATTTAATAGAATGGTGTACGTTTTTGCGGTAGAATATATATGTGTACATTTGTTTAAATTGAATATACAGATTGTACAAATTCAGTGATGAGACCGTTTCATCGCCGGATATTCATATGAGGAGGCAGCATGAAGAAAAAACAACTATCATTCGACAAGGATCTGTTTAAACGTAGTGTCTTGTACAACGTAAAAACTTTGTACAGAAAGACGCTGGAAGAGGCGACGCCTCAGGAAGTGTATCAGGCAGCAGCCTATGCCATCAAAGATGCCATTGTAGACCACTGGATGACTACTCAGCGAGCAGTAGCAGAGCAGGACCCGAAGGTTGTCTACTATATGTCCATGGAATTTTTGATGGGCAGAGCATTTGGTAACAACCTGATCAATCTTCAGGCTTATAAGCCGGTAAAAGAGGCGCTTGACGAGCTGGGAATCGATGTAAATCTTGTGGAGGATCAGGAACCGGATCCTGCTCTTGGAAACGGCGGACTTGGACGACTGGCAGCCTGCTTTCTTGATTCACTTGCGACTCTCGGATATATGGCTTATGGCTGCGGAATCAGGTATAAATACGGAATGTTTCGTCAGACCATCAAGGATGGATATCAGGTTGAAGTACCGGATACCTGGCTTGAAAACGGAAATCCTTTTGAGCTTAGAAGAAATGAGTATGCCAAAGAAGTTAAATTCGGCGGCTATGTAAATATGTATACAGATGAATACGGCAGAACAGTCTTTAAACAGGAAGGATATCAGGTGGTTAAAGCTGTTCCTTACGATCTGCCTGTTCTTGGATATGGAAACGGTGTTGTGAACACGCTTAGGATCTGGGATGCGGAGCCTATTCAGTGCTTCCAGCTGGATTCCTTTGACAAGGGCGATTATCAGAAGGCTGTTGAGCAGGAGAATCTTGCCAGCCAGCTCTGCGAAGTGCTTTATCCTAACGACAATCACATTGCGGGAAAAGAGCTGAGATTAAAACAGCAGTATTTCTTTATATCCGCTTCGGTTCAGACAGCAATCCAGAGATATTTAAAGAAACATGATGACATCAGACGTTTCCATGAAAAGACTGTGTTCCAGCTTAATGATACACATCCGACCGTTGCAGTTGCTGAGCTTATGAGAATACTTATAGATGAGTATTATCTTCCTTGGGACGAGGCGTGGAGTGTTACAACACAGACCTGCTGCTACACAAACCACACGATCATGGCCGAGGCTTTAGAGAAGTGGCCGGTAGATCTTTTCCAGCGTCTGCTTCCAAGAATTTATCAGATTGTTGATGAGATAAACAGAAGATTTGTGGATCAGATCATGCGCAAATACTCAGGATCTCCGGGTATGGATGTACAGGCCAAGGTTCGCAGCATGGCTATTCTCTATGACAATCAGGTAAAGATGGCGCATCTTGCTATTGTGGGCGGACATTCTGTAAACGGTGTTGCAAAGCTTCACACTGAGATCCTTAAAAAGAGAGAACTTAAGGATTTCTATGAGATGATGCCTGAGAAGTTTAACAATAAGACCAACGGTATCACACAGAGAAGATTCCTTTTGCATGCTAATCCTCTTCTTGCAGACTGGGTTACTAAAAAGATCGGCGATGACTGGATCACAGACTTGTCACAGATGGACAAGCTCAAAGCCTTTGTCAATGACAAGAAGGCTCAGGCTGAGTTCATGGACATTAAGTTTAAGAACAAAGAGCGTCTTGCGGCTTACATTTTAGAGCATAATGGTATTAAGGTAGATCCCAAGTCCATCTTTGATGTGCAGGTAAAGAGACTTCACGAGTATAAGAGACAGCTCCTTAACATTCTTACTGTAATGTATAAGTATCATGACCTTAAGACTCATCCAAGCAAAGACTTTTACCCTAAGACATATATCTTCGGAGCAAAGGCAGCAGCCGGATATCTTACGGCTAAGCTCACGATCAAGCTGATAAACTCAGTAGCTGACGTTATCAATAATGATCCTGACATAGGCGGAAAGTTAAAGGTTGTATTTATAGAAGACTACAGAGTATCAAACGCCGAGCTTATCTTTGCAGCAGCTGATGTCTCAGAGCAGATATCTACTGCAAGTAAAGAGGCTTCCGGAACCGGAAACATGAAGATGATGCTCAACGGCGCGGTTACAATTGGAACTATGGACGGAGCAAACGTTGAGATCGTAAATGAGGTTGGTGAAGATAACGCCTTTATCTTCGGCCTTTCTTCTCAGGAAGTTATGGAATATGAGAAGAACGGAAATTACAATCCGATGGATATCTACAATTCAGATCCAAATGTAAAGACCGTTCTCAACATGCTTATCGACGGAACCTTCTCCAAGGACAAAGAACTGTTCAGACCGCTGTATAACTGCCTTCTTAATACAATTAACTCCAGCAAGGCAGACCAGTACTTTATTCTTAAGGACTTCGAATCCTACATGGAAGCTCAAAAGAGAATATCCGATGCCTATGCTGACAAGAAGCGCTGGGCTAAGATGGCGCTTATGAACACAGCCTGCTGCGGAAAATTCTCCTCAGACAGAACAATTCAGGAGTATGTGGATGAAGTCTGGCACCTGGATAAGCTGAACATAGAAATTAAATAAAATTAATTGGGATCATTGGATTCCATGTGACGCTCCTCAATGAGCTTTTCAACCTGCAGAAGGTGTTCCTTGCTGCCGGCGCGATCGCTCTTGGGGAGCGTTTTTCTGTAGACTGACGGAGACATGCCTTTTTCCAGTTTAAAAGCCTTGGAAAATACCAGTGGATCAGAATAGCCACAGGAAACGCCGATGGACTCAATGGGGAGATCTGTGAGCTGAAGCAGTTCTACGGCCTTCGCAATTCTATAGCTGGTAAGGTACTGATGCGGCGAGATACCAAGGTTTTTTTCAAAAAGGGTATAAAGATAGCTGCGGTTGATACAGACATAATTGGCTATATCCGTAACTTTTATGGGATTGCAGTAATTGCTGCGCACATAGGCCTGGGCTCTGGTGACATAGTCATTGTCTGACCCGGAGTCGCTTTTGGGAGTAACGCTCATTCCTGAAGCTATGAGGGATAAAAAGAGCGAGAGATTACCGTTTCTTCTAAGGGAATCCTCCACACTGAAAGTATTGTGCTCGGTCATGTCTTTTACCAGGTTATAGATCTCTTTTGACTTATCGCTTTTAAAAACAGGCTGTTGCAGCGAAAGCCCAAGCTGAGAGACTATATCCTCTGCTCTTCTGCCTCCAAAACCAACCCACACATAGGTCCAGGGATCCTTTGAATCTGCCACATAGTAAGAAAGTTCGTCGGGTACAATTAAAAACCCGTATCCTTCCGTGAGGGGGTACTTTTTTCCGCCAATGGTAAAAGACCCTTTGCCGCTTAAAACGAAATGTATCATGAAATGGGGCTTAAGAGCCGGTCCGAAGCTGTGGCCTGATTCAGTCTGTGAAAGACCGCAGCAGTATACATACAGGTCATCGGATTCTTCAGTATTAAAAAGAAGCTTATAGGCTTTTTCCATAGCGTTTCTCCAAATTATATGAATTAGAGTGTTGTTTTCATATTATCAGTATAAAGTAGGAGAGTTCAAGTCCCCAAGATTTGCGGGGCGCTTAATTGTTTTTTTATTGTATTTACTGTAAAATAAGATAGCTTTAATATTTATGGTTTGAAAGATTTGTTGTGGAGGCAATGGTGGATAAAAACACTCAGGAACTGATAGATGCCGGAAATGACATTCTAAAGAGCGTTTCCAAGGCAATTGATACCAACGATTACAGCAAACTGGCTTCTGACATAACAAGGACAGTAAAGGCAGTTAGTATCGACCGCAAGACTATTTATTCAAGTGGGATGAAAAATACATATTCGGCAAGAGGACAGGGAAGCTACAACCAGAGGAGAGCACCCAGGATATATCCTTTTTTGCAGAAGAAGATCAGTAAATACAACGGACTGGCAGAGATAATTCTTGGACTTTCAGCCGAGGTTTTTATGCTCTTCCCGATCCTGATAGGATCTTTCTTCACAGGATCACTACCATTTATCATTACAATGGTTGCACTGAATATTCTGGGCGGGCTGATCACTTTAAAGGGATTCAAGAAGCTTAAACTGGCCAAGAAGCTTTATCAGTATGGCAATATCCTTAAGGATGCAGAGTACTTCGCTATTACAGACTTGGCAAGAGCATCCCTTAAGTCTGATGAAGAGGTGCTTAAGGATATCAAGGCTCTGATCAGTGAAGGCTATCTTCCAAGAGCCAAGCTTGATGCTTCAGAGACAACCTGTATGATCACAGATGCAGCCTATCAGATGTACCTTGGAGCTGAGCAGGACAGAATTGCACGTGAACAAAAGCAGGCTCAGGAAAATGCAGTTCTCGGAAGGAGCAATGTGGAGGACACCTCACTTCCTGCAAACGTTAGACAGCTTATAAATGACGGTAATGAGTATATCAGCTTCGTAAGGGGAATAAATGATATTATTCCGGATACAGAAGAGATGTCAGACAAGCTTTACAAGCTTGAAAGCATCATGAACAGGATTTTTGATCAGGTAAAAAAGGATCCGTCCAGCGCGGATGAGCTTCACAAGCTGATGAATTACTACCTGCCTACAACCAAGAAGCTGCTTACAGCATATGTTGAACTTGATAAGCAGCCGGATGCAGGGGAGAATGTAATACAGACCAAGAAAGAGATCGATCTTGCCATGGATACCATCAATATGGCATTTGAGAAGCTTTTAGACTCACTTTTCCAGGAGATGGCATGGGATATTTCATCTGACATTTCTGTCATGAAGACCATGATGGCTCAGGATGGACTTACAGATGATGGCGGAATTGCTACGGCAACAGCTTCACAAACGTCGACAGCTTCAGCATCCGCAGTAATGCAGGAGAAAAAATGAGTAAACCGTATATAGAAATACGGATATGTTTAGGAGGAAGAAATGGGAGAAGATTTTAACTTTGACGCAGCACCGGCTGCACCAACACTTTCATTTGGGGCAGAGGAACCGGCAGCTGCACAGGCTCAGGAAGCGCCTAAGGAAGAAGCAGCCAAGGACAACGGAAACCTTGCTATGGAAGCTCAGCTTTCAGCGGAAGAACTCAAGCAGGTTGACGATTTCAGCAAGCAGATTGATATTTCCAATTCTACAGGTATTATGAACTATGGCGTTGGAACTCAGAAGAAGCTTGCAGATTTTTCCGAGAAGGCAATCGACAATGTAAGAACCAAGGATATGGGACAGGTTGGTGACATGATCACAGATCTTGTTACACAGCTTAAGAATTTTGATATTGCCGAGGATGAGAAGGGATTTAAAGCTCTTTTCAAGAAAAGCGCCAATAAGATTGAAGGGCTTAAGGCAAAATACAGCAAGGTTGAGACCAATGTACAGACTATCAGCAATGAGCTTGAGAGACATCAGGTTACACTGATGAAGGATGTTGAGCTTCTTGACAGAATGTATGACCTTAACCTCAACTACTACAAAGAGCTTACAATGTACATTCTTGCCGGTAAGAAGAGACTTGAGGAAGAGAGAAACACAACTCTTGTGGAACTTCAGAAAAAGGCTGAGGCATCAGGACTTCCGGAGGATGCAGAGAAGGCAAAAGACTTTGCTAACAAGTGCGACAGATTTGAGAAGAAGATCTATGACCTTGAGCTTACAAGAACAATTGCCATGCAGACTGGCCCTCAGATCCGTATGGTACAAAGCTCAGATACAGTAATGGCTGAGAAGATCCAGTCAACTATTGTTAATACAATTCCTCTCTGGAAGAACCAGATGGTTATCGCAATTGGTATAGAGCATGCTACACAGGCAGCTCAGGCGGAGAGAGAAGTTAACGACATGACTAATAAGCTCCTTAGACAGAATGCCGATGCACTTAAGGTTGCAACAATTGAGAGTGCTAAAGAGGCAGAGAGAGGAATTGTTGATATCGAAACTCTCAAGCATACAAATGAGTCTCTTATCACAACTCTTGATGAGGTGCTTAAGATTCAGACTGAAGGCAAGGCTAAGCGCCGCGAGGCAGAGGCAGAGCTTGTTCAGATCGAATCTCAGCTCAAGGATAAACTTTTACAGGCTGCAAAGCAGTGATTTGTAAACAGGACGGGATTAGAGCGGTTGGGTGATGAAAATATCTGAGCTCACTACTCCTCGTCGTGATCATTTCAAATTCAAAGAGGACAGCTTCTTTATATGGGCCTTAAACTCGGCACAAGTGCCTCAGACAAAGGCCCATATTCATAAAGAACCTGTCCTCTTTTTCATTTGAAGGATCATCGACTCGTGCGTATGATTCGCTCAGATATTTTGCATCATCTCGCCCCGCTATAATCCCTGTCTACGATTTAGCCTGCTTTGCTTTCATACTTGAATCTGTACATCGCTCTTTTTGACTGGCCATGGTGGTTAACATTTTGACAGGTTTTTTGAACAATGGGGTATGGAATTGTGGTAGAGTAATAGGTAAGATAAGAACATACATAGTGATAAAACATAAAAACTGTTTAGGAAGTTATACAGTTATGTGCTGTGATAAATTATTTTTGGAGGGACTTATGGTAGACCAGGAAATGAAGAAATCCGTTCTCGAGACTTTCGAGAAGACATTTGGTAAGAAGGATGGCGTTAAGGCATATTTTGCACCGGGCAGAGTTAACCTTATCGGAGAACATACAGACTATAACGGTGGACATGTTTTTCCCTGTGCGCTGACAATCGGAACATATGCAGCGGTTGCAAAAAGAGATGACAGAAAGGTTCAGTTCTTTTCTGTAAACCAGGACAGATTTGGTGTATATGAAGCATCTCTTGATGATATTGAGACTCCTCAGGCCAAGGCAGGCTGGACAAACTATCCGATTGGTGTGATCTGGGCTTTTGCAAAGCGCGGCTTTAAGCTTGATAAGGGCTTTGATATGGTGATAAACGGCAATATACCTAATGGCTCGGGGCTTTCATCATCTGCTTCACTTGAGGTTCTCACAGGCTTTATCTTAAGAGACCTCTACGGGTTTGATGTAACAAATCAGGATATCGCACTTATCGGTCAGTATTCTGAGAACAACTACAATGGCTGTAACTGCGGAATTATGGACCAGTTTGCTTCTGCCATGGGGAAAGAGAATAATGCAATCTTCCTTGATACGGCAGATCTTTCTTTTGAATATGCGCCGATAAAGCTTGACGGAGCAAAGATTGTAATTGCAAATACAAATAAGAAGCATAAACTCACTGACTCACAGTACAACGCAAGACGCAGCATGTGTGAGGAGGCTCTTGCAATTCTTCAGAAGACAGTGGACATTAAGGGACTTGGCGACCTCTCAATCGAGGAATTTGAGGCACACAAGGATGTTCTTACAGACCCTGACATGCAGAAAAAGGCTAAGCACGCTGTATATGAGAATCAGCGTACAATTGAGGCTGTTAAGGCACTAAAGGCAGGAGACATTGAGCACTTTGGCGCTCTTATGAGACAGTCCCACGAATCCCTTCGTGACGACTACGATGTTACCGGTGTTGAGCTTGATACTCTTGCAGAAGAGGCATGGAAGATCCCGGGAGTCATCGGTTCAAGAATGACAGGCGGCGGATTCGGCGGATGTACAGTTTCCATCGTAAAAGATGAGGCTATTGAGAACTTTAAGAAGACAGTAGGCGAGAATTATCTGAAGAAGATCGGATACGAAGCGACATTCTATACAGTAGAAATCGGCGGTGGTCCAAGCGTTATCTGATAGTGGGGCGTATTCCGAAAAAGGTGGGGTAAAGCCTGATATATGCAGGCGATGTCTGAAACAATTTGTAAAAGTTTTTCGTACAAAAAAGGGATTTGCGACAATAGTGTCATGCAAATCCCTTTTATGCGGATTCGGGTGATTCAAGGTTTGAGTTTATCAGAGTAAGGATCTGCTGGCGGCTTAAGGAATTGAGATCCTTTGCGATGGGAAGCATGGCTTCAAGCTTTTCATGAATTTTTGCTTCGTTGTAGCCAAGCTTTGTCTTGTACATATCGATGAGGAGCCTGTAGGTTCCGGAGATGTCTGTTCTTGTCCGCATTGCAAATTCCAAAACTGCCCGGGCGTCTTCATACCGGCACTGATTGTAAAGCTCCTGCCCCCATTTTTGAAGGGCAATTACCATGGCGGTATAGTTCTGGTCATATTGAGATAATACCGTGATGTTTGCGGTGCCGTATTCAAGTTTTAAGTCGGTATTTGTAATGCCGGTGAAGTTGACTATTTTTTCATCCTTAAGTGCCAGAAGCTCATCTTCCGCGCTTTGAAGAACGCTGTTACCTTCTGCTGTACCAAAAGGCAGAAGATCTACCGGGATGTGAATATATTCAAGACCATCCAGACTTTTTTTGCGTACGCTGTTGGAACGAAGCTCTTTTTCCCAGAAGGCCTCTTCCTTTTCCTCGACCTTTCTGGAAACCCTGCGCATACTGAGATTACAGATGATGCAAAGAATTATGAAGCTTGCTAAAAAGGGGAATTTCATCTATAATATCCTTTCAGTAAAATCAAGAAAACATACATTTTTGAATAATATATTCAGAAATGCTAAATTAATAATAGCACAAAGCATTAGAGGGAGCATTATGAAAAAGTTTATCAAAGGAGCGATTCTCTTTTTTACTGTGCTGTTACTTCTGCCTGGAATCAAGACAAAAGCAGCAGATGGTCGGAAAATTGCCAAGGGTGTATTTATCGGGGATATTGATGTCTCAGAAATGACTGTTACTGAGGCTCAGAATGCTGTTTCAGATAGGTTTAACAGGATTTCAAACAGTGAGCTTACATTGACAGTTGGCGAAGATAAGAGCATTACAGTAAGCGGAGCGGACCTTGGGGTTACGTGGCAGAACCCACAGGTTATCGAACAGGCCTATGCACTTGGACATAAGGGCAACATTATTCAGAGATACAAGGCACTTAAAGACCTTCAGCATGAGAACTATACCTTTGATATCGAATACGGCTTTAATGATGTTGCGCTGGGCGATATAGTAGAGAATCGCTGCAGCTCTTTTAACCAGGAGAAGGTAAACTATTCATTAAAGAAGACTTCTGAAGGGTTTACGGTTACTCCCGGTCAGATTGGATACATAATAGATGTTCCACAGTCCATAGCTGTTATCAAGAATCTGGTTACAAGTGGCTGGAACGGAGATAACACCAGTGTTCAGCTGGTGGTTAAGGAAGACTTCCCTCGAGGCAGTGAGGAGGAACTTTCAAAAGTAAGGGATGTGCTTGGCACTTATACTACAAGCTACAAGAGCTCAGGCGCATCAAGGAGCGCAAATGTGGCAAACGGGTGCTCACTTATAAACGGAACAACGCTTTATCCGGGTGATGAGTTTAATGTTCTGGACACCATCACTCCTTTTACCGAGGCAAATGGCTATTTCCCTGCAGGCTCATATCTTAACGGAATAGTTGTTGAGAGTATCGGAGGAGGAATCTGCCAGGTTTCCACGACACTATATAACGCGGTTCTTTTGGCGGAGCTTGGCGTCACAGAGAGACACAATCACTCTATGATCGTAAATTATGTTGAACCTTCTGCTGACGCTGCTATTGCGGAGTCCGGGGGCAAAAATTTCAAGTTTGTAAATACTACGGAATCACCTATTTACATTGAAGGATATACTACATCAGACAAACATATCACCTTTACCATCTACGGTGTAGAGACAAGGCCTTCAGACCACAGAGTAAGCTTTAAGAGTGAGGTTTTGGAGACCACGCCTGCATCTGCTGATGAGTTTGTGACAACAAATTCAGAAGGGATAGGCTATGTTGGTACTCAGTCAGCGCATGTTGGCTACAAGGCACAGCTTCGTAAGATTGTTACAGAGGGTGGTGTTGAAGTCAGCAATGAAGTGATCAATTCAAGCACTTACAAGATGGTTCCGAAGATTGTTACAATCGGTACCGCCGGCGCAGACGGCAATGATATGGCACAGCTTCAGACTGCTATTGCCACAAGGGATGTGGGAACGGTAAAAGCGGTTGCGGGGGCAATCCTGGCAGCTAAAAAGGCCGCAGGCACTGAGGGAGAAGAAGCGGCAGTCATGGCGGTTCAGGCTGCAGCGGATGCAGCAAATGCACAGCTATTGCAGCAACAGCAGCCGGAAGTACCACAGGAAGCAGTAGAAGACCCGGAGACAGTAGCAACCGATTGATCAGATGGTCATGAGGTTTTGTTTGGAGATTTGATGAGAATTGGCAAGATTACCGAGAACGCATTAAAGAGATCGGTTTTAAAGCAGATAAAAACAGAGTTTAAGAATAAGACAAGCGCAGCTGTAGGGACAGACTGCGCTTTTTCTGAAAGCAAAAAGACATTTTCCACAACCTGTCCTTTGACAGAAGATGTTTCGGATATAGGATATTATGCCGTGATGAAGGCAGTGAACGGGATTGTATCGCAGGGGCTTAAGCCGGATCAGGTCCTTGCGTCTATACTTTTACCGGAAAATGCTGATGAGCGGGTGCTGAAAAAGATTGTGGCAGATGCCATAAGTGCTGCTAAGAAGTGCGGTGTTGTATACTCAGGGGGACATACTGAAGTTTCCGGCGCTGTCATAAGACCTGTAGTTACAGCAACCTGCATCGGAGTGACGAAAGAAGATGACAGGGCAGAAGCTCTTTTGACAGCAAAACCCAAAGCCGGTCAGGAGTTAGTGATAACAAAATGGGTTGCGCTGGAAGGGACGGCCATGCTCTCGTCAGAGAAGTTTGAACTTCTGTCGAAGAAGTACCCGGTGCCGTTTATTGATGAGGCGAAAGCTTTTAAAGAATATCTTGATATAGCTGAGGAAATGGATATTGCCATAAAAGCCGGAATAAGCGGATGCCATGACCTTTCAAACGGAGGAGTCTTTGCGGGACTTTGGGAGTTTGCGAGCAGAGCAGGGCTGGGGCTTAGGGTTGACCTTAAGAAGATTCCTATAAGGCAGGAGAGCGTGGAAATCTGCGAGTTTTTTGAGATAAATCCTTATCAGCTCTTATCAGGTGGGGCGCTTATTCTTTCTACCGACAATGGAGAAAGGCTTGTTTCTGCCCTGGAAGCAGCCGGAATTCCTGCGGCTATTGTGGGGACTTTGGAGGAAGGGAAGGACCGCCTTATCATAAACTCGGATGAGACCAGGTTTTTGGAGCTTCCACAGGCAGATGAGATTCACAAGATTTTGGGTTGAAGATAAAATGCAGATTTCTGAATAAGAAAAATGGTACAAGAAGTACATATTTGTAGTATTATAGAAAACAATAAATAAAGGCGGAGGGAGAATTGAATGGGAACCAGAGAAGAAATACTCAATATAATTGAGAAAAACAGCCGCATAGATGTGCATGAACTCAGTGTACTTCTTGGGGCTGAGGAGATAGTTGTGGCCAATGAGCTTAAGGCTTTGGAGGATGAAGGCGTGATCTGTGGATATCACACAATGGTTGACTGGTCCAAGACAAGCCTTGATAAGGTTAATGCTCTTATTGAAGTTAAGGTAACTCCTACCAGAGGCCAGGGCTTTGACAATATTGCAGAGCGAATCTACAAGTACCCTGAGGTTACAAGCGTATACCTTATGAGTGGCGGTTTTGACCTGATGGTAATAATTGAGGGTAAATCTCTTCAGGAAGTTGCAGGCTTTGTAAACAATAAACTGGCAACACTGGATACCGTTCTTAGTACGGCTACTCATTTTATTCTCAAGAAATACAAGGATCATGGAACAATCCTGACAAAAAGATATGAAGATACAAGGGAGATAGTGTCACCATGAGAAATCCTATCGGTAGTAAAGTTGTAGACATAAAGCCATCGGGAATCAGAAAGTTCTTTGATATTGTTCACGAGACAGAGGGCGCTATTTCCCTCGGTGTTGGCGAGCCTGATTTTGATACCCCATGGCATATAAGGGATGAGGGTATTTACTCTCTTGAAAAGGGCAGGACTTTCTATACTTCCAATTCCGGTCTGGTAGAACTGAGAAAAGAGATTGCTGCTTACATGAAGAGAACGCAGGGAATTGACTATGATCCCCTGAGTGAGATTTTTGTTACAGTCGGTGGTTCTGAAGCTATAGACCTTGCTTTCAGAGCAATGATCGATGAGGGGGATGAGGTTCTGATCCCTCAGCCCAGCTATGTTTCCTATGAACCATGCGCTATTCTGGCTGATGCAAAGCCTGTGATTATTGAGCTCAAAGAGGAAAATGAATTCAGGCTTACTGCTGAGGAAGTTCTGGAGAAGGTTACGGACAAGACCAAGATACTGGTGCTTCCTTTCCCCAATAATCCAACCGGTGCCATCATGGAGAAAGAGGACCTTGAGGCGATAGCCAAGGTTGTGATAGAAAAGGATCTTTACGTCCTTTCCGATGAGATTTACGGTGAGCTTTCCTACAAGAACAAGCATGTTTCTATTGCTTCTCTTCCGGGAATGAAGGAGAGAACAATTCTCATAAACGGTTTTTCAAAGGCTTATGCCATGACCGGATGGAGACTTGGTTATGCCTGCGGACCGGAAATTATCATGAAGCAGATGGTCAAAATCCACCAGTTTGCAATAATGTGTGCCCCGACCACCAGCCAGTATGCTGCTGTTGAGGCACTTAAAAACGGTGATGATGATATAAAGGTTATGCGCGAAGAATACAATCACAGAAGGCGCTACCTCTTAAATGAGTTTAAAAAGCTGGGACTTCCATGCTTTGAGCCCTATGGTGCATTCTATGTTTTTCCATGTATAAAGAAATTTGGAATGAGCAGTGATGACTTCTGTACCCGCCTTCTGAAAGAAGAAAAGCTTGCAGTTGTTCCGGGAAATGCTTTCGGAGACAGCGGAGAAGGTTACATCCGAATCTCCTATGCATATTCTATGGAAAACCTCAAGACTGCCATGGAGAGATTCGAACACTTCATATCAAAGCTTTAATGTCGGTGTTTCAAGGCAAGAGAAAATATATTAGTCTGCGAATCATTCGCACGAGCGTTGAATTTTATGAAAACAAAAAATGAGAAAGATTTCTGTTTATGGTTTACCAAATTTTAAACCATAGAAATCTTTCTCTAATTTTTTGTTTCATAAATTCAAGCGAGGAGAAGTGAGCAGATTAATATATTTCTCGGCCTTGAACAATCACCTACTCGACCTTAGTCTGATATATGTTGGTTTCGAAGAATTTGTTGTAGCCCTGCCAGCCCGGTTCCTGAACATTGTCAAGAAGTTCTGTGAAGGTTTCCATTTTGGCATCGGTGTTGTCAGCCAGATTCAAGGCTACAGCTTCCATTATTGAAGGCTTTTTTGGGGATCCGTACTCGAATTCGCCGTGGTGTGCAAGAATACAGTGCTGAAGCTGCTGCTTTAAAAGATCCGGGAAACCGGGTATGAGAGCAGCCTTTACGCCCACCATTTCTGCACCCATAACAATATGACCGATGAACTGCCCCTCATCTGTGTAATCATTTACCGGAAAGAGGCTAAGTTCTCTGGTCTTAGCGATATCATGCAAAATAGCTGCAGTAAGGAGCAGATCCCTGTTAAGCTTTGGATAAGATGTGCAGTAGTAGTCACAGAGCTTGGTTACGCTAAGTGTGTGCTCCAAAAGTCCACCGATAAAGCCATGGTGTACGGTCTTTGCTGCACTGGATTTCTTAAATGCTGTGATGAGCTTCTCATCTTTTATAAAGAACTCCTCCAAAAGCTGCTTGAGATAAGGATTTTTGATGCCGGCTATAATGGAAAGAAGCTCTTTAAACATTTCGTCAATGTTCTTGGAGGATACCGGAAGATAAAGAGCCGGGTCATATTCACCTTCGTGGCATTTTCTGGCTCTTTTGACATTAATCTGAAGTGCTCCGTTGAAGCTTGTAACTTCTCCAAAGACGTCTATGTAGTCGGTGTCATCAAATTCATCTATACCGTCACTGTAGGGCTCCCAAACCTTGGCATCAACTGTGCCGGTCTTGTCCTGGAGCGTAACTGAGAAATATTCCTTGCCGTTTTTGGTGGTTGCGATGAGCTTGTGCTTGCACATATAGATATCCGCAACTCTGTCGCCGGCCTTCATGTCCTTAATAAACTTCATTAAAAAACCTCATTTCTAAAATACTTTTTCCATACAATATGATCTAAAATACCAAAGGCTTACTCTGTTGATGAACCTGACAGTGTAACCTCGATCTCCATATCAATATAGTCAGTAGGCGCCTGCCTTCTAACAGTAACTGTTATTATATCATCCGGTGAAAATTGAGCAAGTCTGTTTATCAGCTGCTCGTAGGTGAGGATCTCGTCGCTGCCGATGGCCTTGATGATGTCACCACTCTGGATGCCGGCTCTCATGGCAGGAGATCCCATCTCTGTCTTTATGACATAGGCACCGGCAGGGATGTTCTGGCTCTGCTGAACTTCCGTAGGCACGGAAGAACCGTGTATTCCGAGATATGCTCTCTCTTTTCCGTTGGAAAGATTCTCAATAAGGGCTTTTAGCTCGGTGATTCCAATGGCGCAAATGTTATCGGAAAGATCTTGTGGACGATGAGCCATATCAATTATTCCAATGACCTGACCACGTAAATTTATGATGGCTCCGCTGCCGTAGGAACTTCCGTTTATATCCGTAGTTATAAGCTTGTAGGCGGTATCCACCAGATCAAGAGTAGTTTTTTCGCTGGTTACAATGCCGTAAGAAATCGATCCCTGGATTCCTATGGGATTTCCTATCGCGATGACGGGAAGACCTGTGAAGCTGCTGGTGTTGGAACTTCCAAGAACTGCGGTAGCAATCTTCGAACGTGTTTCAGCAGTCATGTTGCTTTTCCTTACTGTAAGAACGCATAATCCCGTAACGCTGTCGCTGAGCTTAATTTCTGCCTCAGCACTTTTGTTGTCGCAGAAAGTGACGTTGATCGACTCTGCATCAGAAACAACATCCGCATGAACAAGAATATAGTAATAGTTGCCGCTGTCGGCAACGATAAGGCCTGAGGTGGATCCGCTGCTCTCAAAAGAAGAATTGAACCAGTTTGCGTCATTGGTGATGGAAGTGACCTGAACGATGCTGCGACTGGCTTCATCGGCCACTGATTTAAGGGAAGCCATCATCTTACTGTAATCCGCAGAGCTAAAAGCGTAGGCGGCAATTGCCTGGTCAATCTGGTCTTTTTGACTTTCTTCAAGGCTCATGGCCTCAACAGCTGCGATTTCACTATCGTCAGCGAACATTTCTTCCGGAGTCAGCTCATCGCTGGCTGATTCTTCGGGAAAAGAAACTGTTTCAGGCTCTTTTTCCGGATAGAGCTTGTCACTAAAGACCGGCTGAAGGAAAAGGAAGGTAAAGCAGGCGACAATTCCGAAGATAACAGCCAGAGATATTGTGATGACTGTCCTCATAAGGAGTTTCTTACGATTTATTGGGCGTTGCTTTATCTTTTCGCTGATAAATGCTGTATTGGCCAGTTTCTCTCTATTATTTTCATCCTGATTTTGTGGCATGATATTTCCCCTTGAAAAAATGTTTTTTCTTCAACAATACCTGATTAATTATATAGACTTTTTTTGAGGAATACTAGCCACAAGGTGCGTTTAGATGATATCATGTAGTTTGGAATATTGTGAGATGATAAGGAAAAATTCGGAAATGAACGCAAAAGCATTACACGTACTTGAGTACGATAAAATAATAGAAAAGCTTACCGACCATGCATCATCAGAGCCCGGAAGAAAGATGTGCAGGGAACTTGTGCCATCATCGGACATTAAGGAAATCAGGGCAAATCTGGCAAAGACCCAGGATGGTATATCCAGAATATTCAGGAAAGGCTCGATTTCTTTTGGCGATAACAGAGATTTTACAGGGGCTTTAAAGGCACTCAAGATAGGAAGCGCACTGGACATGCTTACGCTTCTTAGGATCGCAGCATTTCTTGACAATGTAAACAGGGTTAAAGCCTATGGCAGAAGCCAGAGAGAAGACGAAGAGGCAGATTCTTTGTCTGAGAGTTTTAGCATGCTTGAACCACTGACATTCGTGTCAAATGAGATCAGGCGTTGCATCATATCAGAGGATGAAGTGAGTTCAGATGCCAGCCCTGCTCTCAAGCACATAAGACGCAGCATTATGCTGACCAATGACAGGATTCATGAGCAACTGCAGAGACTTTTGAACGGATCCATGAGAACTTACCTTCAGGATGCGGTAGTTACCATGCGTGATGACAGATACTGTGTGCCGGTAAGAGCTGAATATAAAGGGCAGATAAGCGGTATTGTCCATGACCAGTCATCATCCGGATCAACACTTTTCATTGAGCCTTCCGCAGTTGTGGAACTCAACAACAAGTTAAAAGAGCTGGCGCTTCAGGAAAATGCAGAGATTGAAAAGATCCTGCTTGAACTCAGCCTTCAGGTTGCTGAGCATGTGGATGCTATCAGATATAACTGTGACATCATGACTGACCTTGATTTTGTTTTTGCAAAGGCATCCTACGCTCTTGAACTAAATGCGATAACACCTGTATTTAACGACCAGCACGCCTTTGACATTAAGAAGGGAAGACATCCTCTTATCGACAAGAATAAGGTTGTTCCCATTGATGTACATGCAGGCCGCGAGTTTGACATGCTCATAATTACAGGCCCCAATACCGGTGGTAAGACAGTTACGCTTAAGACGGTAGGTCTTTTGACTCTGATGGGACAGGCAGGGCTTGCGATACCGGCCGGGGACAGGTCAGAGCTTTCGGTGTTCAATGAGGTTTATGCGGATATTGGAGATGAGCAGAGCATTGAGCAGTCTCTTTCAACCTTCTCGTCTCACATGACAAATACAGTAGCTATTTTGGAGAATGCTGACGAGAATTCGCTCTGTCTTTTTGATGAGCTGGGAGCAGGAACGGATCCAACAGAGGGAGCGGCTCTGGCCATAGCTATTTTAAATGACCTCCACAAGAGGAAGATCAGGACGCTGGCTACAACTCACTACAGTGAGCTTAAGGTTTATGCCCTTAATACACCGGGCATTCAGAATGCAAGCTGCGAGTTTGATGTGGAATCACTAAGGCCAACCTACAAGCTTCTCATCGGCATTCCCGGAAAAAGTAATGCTTTTGCAATTTCTTCAAAGCTTGGACTTTCCGGGGACATAATTGAGGCGGCCAAGGAGCAGATCGGTACAGAAGATAAAAAGTTTGAGGATCTTTTAGCGGATCTGGAGCGCAACAGAAAGACAATTGAGAGCGAGAGGCTTGAGATTGAAGCCTATAAGAAAGAGGTTGAGGACTTAAAGCGCCAGTTGGAGCAGAAGACCGACAAGATCGACAGGCAGAAGGAAGATATATTAAGGCAGGCCAACGAGGAGGCAAGGAATATCCTTCAGGAGGCAAAAGACCTGGCGGATGAAACCATTAGAACTTTCAGAAAAGCCGGACCAAACGCCTCGATCCAGGATCTTGAGAGGGCAAGGACAAACGTCGGGCAGAAGGTTTCAGAAAAGAACAAGGCAATGACCAGAAAGCAGGATAATGCAAAGCCTACGCATCCTGTGCTAAAGGAATCACAGCTTAAGCTCGGTGAGAGTGTAAAGATCGTTTCCATGGGACTTAAGGGAACCATCAGTTCCAAGCCGGATAAGGATGGTAATTTATACGTTCAGTGCGGAATTATGCGTACCAAGGCAAATATCAGGGACCTTGTCATTGTTTCAGATGATGATGCCAAGACTGCCATGAAGAAGTTCTATGGCAGGAATACCGGCAGTAACAAGATGGATCTTTCAAGGGCAGCCAGCATACGAACTGAAATAAATCTCATCGGCAAAAACAGTGATGACGCGATTTCAGCTTTGGACAAGTATCTGGACGATGCCTATATGTCGCATCTTAACAATGTCAGAGTAGTTCACGGAAAGGGCGCCGGAATCTTAAGGCAGGCTGTGCATCAGTATTTAAAAGGCGTTCCTTATGTCAAATCCTTTAAGCTGGGTGAGTTCGGAGAGGGCGACGCAGGCGTGACAATAGTTACTTTCATTAAGTAAATATTGAATTGGGTATGAAAAATTTATAGTTTCAGCCGCAAAGAACGGTTGAAAGGGGGATACATGGCAACAAAACAGAAAATTTTAATTGTAGATGATGATAACAATATCGCAGAGCTGATTTCTCTTTATCTGGTAAAAGAGTGTTTTGAAACCAGAATCTGCAATGACGGAGAGTCAGCAATCAATACCTTTGATACGTATAATCCCAATCTGGTGCTTCTTGATCTGATGCTTCCCGGAATTGACGGCTATCAGGTATGCAGGGAGATAAGGACCAAGTCACAGGTTCCGATCATAATGCTCTCGGCAAAGGGCGAGGTTTTTGATAAGGTTCTCGGCCTTGAGATGGGAGCTGACGACTATATGGAAAAGCCCTTTGATTCAAAAGAGCTGGTGGCTAGAGTCAAAGCAGTACTTAGGCGCTTTAAACCTCAGCAGGCAGAGCCTCAGCAGTCGGATGACAAGGTGGTAAGGTATCCGGATCTTGAAATCAATATGACAAACTACTCTGTAACCTATATGGGAGAGAGAGTAGATATGCCACCTAAGGAACTGGAGCTTTTGTATTTCCTGGCGGCTTCTCCAAACCATGTTTTTACAAGAGAACAGCTTTTGGATCAGATCTGGGGCTATGAATATATCGGGGATACCAGAACCGTTGATGTTCATATCAAGAGACTTCGTGAGAAATTAAGCGATCATGAGAACTGGAGACTGGCAACGATCTGGGGTATTGGATATAAGTTTGAGGTACAACAGTAAATGAAGAGAACTCTTTATTTAAAATTTCTGTTGGCATATCTGCTGTTTGGCATATTCGGTTTTATCGTGGTTGCTACCTTTGTTTACAGCATGACCTACGAGAGACTTCGCAGGGACAAGGCTGAGAACATGTATCAGGTAGCGACTCAGGTTGCCAATACCTATGCGGCGGATCTGTATAATTCAGAAACCTCCCTTGAAGCGGTTCATACGCAGCTGGTGGCACTTTCAAAGTATATGTCCGGTGCACCGATATGGATTGTTAACCCTTCGGGAAGGCTTGTTCTTGACTCCTCCAGGGTGCTGGGGCCAAAAGAAGAGGTAATTATTCAAGGCTTTGACCCTACTGTTACGGGAAATTCCTACTACACCACCGGTACTTTCTGGAACAGTTTCAGCGAGGAGACATTAAGCGTATTTGCGCCAATTACAGCAAATTTCAAGGTGCAGGCATACGTTGTTATCCACATGTCCATTGCCAGCATACAGCATTCCGCCAACGAGTTTCTTAACATCTCGTACCTGATGCTGATCGTGCTTTTCCTGCTGTCGATGATCATTCTTATCTTTTTTACCGAATTGGTATATATGCCGCTTCGAAAGATTACCACGGCTACAGAGCAATACGCAGCCGGAAATATGGGATATGAATTTTCTGTGGAATCGGAGGATGAAATGGGATATCTTGCTGCATCCCTTGCATATATGGCAGGAGAGATTTCAAGGCAGGAAGAGGATCAGAAGAAGTTTATCGCAAATGTTTCCCATGATTTCAGGTCTCCCCTCACATCAATCAGGGGCTATCTGGTTGCCATGCAGGATGGAACCATACCTGAAGAAATGCACAGCAAGTATCTTGGAATTGTCATAAATGAAACTGACAGACTTACAAAGCTTACAAATGAGCTTTTGACACTGAACAACCTTAATACGAAGGGCATGCTTCTTGACAAAAGTGATTTTGACATAAATTCAGTCATCAGAAATGTTGCAGAGAGCTTTGGCGGAACGTGCCTTGACAAGAATATCGGTATTGAGCTTGTACTTACCGATGAAAAAATGCTAGTTAATGCCGATATGAGCAAGATCCAGCAGGTACTTTACAACCTGGTGGACAATGCCATCAAGTTCAGCCACAAGGATTCATCGGTAAAGATAGAGACTACTGAGAAGCACAGCAAGGTTTTTGTTTCTGTAAAGGACAGCGGAATAGGAATCCCAAAGGAGGACCAGAAGCTGATCTTCGACAGATTCTACAAATCGGATGCTTCCCGTGGTAAAGATAAAAAAGGTACAGGTCTTGGTCTTTCGATAGTCAAGGAAATAATCAAGGCTCACGAAGAAAACATAAATGTCATCAGTACTATGGGCGTTGGAACGGAATTTATTTTCTCTCTTCCAAAGTCTGCTGTGATGGATGAAGTGGAGTAATATATGCATATTGTTTTACACCAGCCGGAAATTCCTCAGAATACAGGCAATATCGGAAGGACCTGTGTTGCAACAAACACCAGCCTTCACCTTATAGAGCCTCTTGGATTCAGGATCAATGAAAAAGAACTTAAAAGAGCCGGAATGGATTATTGGGAAAAGCTCGATGTCACGAGATATGTGGATTATAAGGATTTTTGCGATAAGCACCCGGGAGCTAAAGTATGGATGGCTACTACCAAGGCAAAAAAGAGCTATACCGAAGTTTCTTTTGGCATGGATGATTTCATAATGTTCGGAAAAGAAAGTGCCGGAATTCCGGAGGAAATACTGGTGGAAAATGAAGAGAACTGCATCAGGATCCCGATGGGAGAGGATATCAGGTCGCTGAACCTTTCTAATTCAGTGGCGATCGTGTTGTACGAGGCGCTCAGGCAGAATGATTTTGCAGGGCTTGAAAAGCAGGGAGAGCTTCATCGCCTTCACTGGAAGGAATGATGTAGAGTTGATGACATGCAAGTGCAGTAAAGAGTCATGGAGTAGCATATGAGTATGAGCGAGGCTTCACAGAGTGTATTTGTGAAAGATCAGATTTTTGAAGTTGAAATAACAGATATTGGAAATGACGGAGAGGGCATAGGCAAGATAGACGGCTATACCCTCTTTATTAAAGATGCCGTAATTGGCGACAGGGTAAAAGCCAAGATCATGAAGGCTAAAAAGAACTATGCTTATGCACATCTTGAAGAGATTATCTGCCCGTCTAAGGACAGAGTAGAGCCGCATTGTCCCGTGGCCAGGCAGTGTGGAGGCTGTCAGACTCAGTGTATGAGCTATGAAAGAGAGCTCTCATTTAAGCAGAACAAGGTCAGGAATAATATAGTCCGCCTTGGGGGATTCGATGAGGCTTTTGTAGACTCTGTGATGCATCCTGTCATTGGAATGGATGAGCCCTGGAGATATAGGAATAAGGCTCAGTTTCCTTTTGGGAAGGACAAGAATGGAAATATCATAGCCGGGTTTTATGCCGGAAGGACTCACAGCATCATTCCTGTGAGTGACTGTCTTATAGGGACTGTCGAGAACAGACAAATCCTGGACATTATTATCAGACATATGACGAAGAATTCTGTTGAGCCATATGACGAGGCAAGCGGAAGAGGCCTTGTGCGTCATGTGCTGATACGAAAGGGGTTCACCAGTGGACAGATCATGGTTTGTCTGGTGCTGAACTACCAAAAGGCTAAAAACAGCAAGGCAAGAAAAAATAGCAGCTCATTGAAAGGAGAAGGGCAGCAGATCACAGGTGATATTTATATCAGAAATCAAAGAGAGCTGGTTGCGGAGCTTTCTAAAGTTCAAGGGATGACCAGCATTTCTGTAAGTATAAATACCGAGAAGACAAATGTTATCATGGGAACTGAGATCCACACGATCTGGGGAAAAGATACCATTAAGGATACTCTCTGCGGTCTTGAATTTGATATTTCGCCACTGTCTTTTTATCAGGTTAATCCGGTTCAGTGCGAAAAACTATATGGAAAGGCAATTGAATATGCGGGCCTTACGGGAAAAGAGACAGTGTGGGATCTTTACTGCGGCATTGGAACAATAACTCTTTCAATGGCAAAAAAGGCAGGACATGTATATGGGATAGAGATCATCCCGGATGCCATCGAAGACGCTAAGAAGAATGCAGCCAGAAACGGACTTTCAAATGCTGATTTTTATTGTGGCAAGGCAGAGGAGGTGTTGCCTGAGTTTTATGGTTCAAAGGGCAGCAGCTACGGGGTAAAAGCTGAAGGAGAAGGTACAGGCGCTCTTCACCCCGATGTTATAGTTGTTGATCCTCCACGCAAGGGCTGTGATGAAAAATGCCTTGAGACAATGCTTAAAATGGCCCCTGACCGTATCGTCTATGTGAGTTGTGACAGTGCTACACTTGCACGGGATCTTAGAATCCTTGTGGATGGCGGTTATGAGCTTAAGGCCGTAACACCATGTGATATGTTTAGTCACACTGTTCATGTGGAGACGGTGGTTCAACTTTCCAAGGGAGATATCAACAAGGGAAGTTCTGGAAGAAGTGACGCTGTAAAGGCCGGTGATATTGGAATGATCAGCGGGTACAACAAAGGGAATAAAGCGCCCGAGACAACAAACGTAAAGATA
>SVFZ01000086.1 GCA_015056585.1 Butyrivibrio sp.
CATGAGAATCGCCATGTTCTTTATCTTGAATTGGGAGTAGGAGCTAATACGCCCGTAATAATAAAGTATCCGTTCTGGCAGATGACGCTGGCAAATGAGAAAGCGGTATATGCCTGCTTAAATTATGGTGAATCATTCTGCCCAGAGGAAATTGCAGATAGAAGTATATGTATTGATGGTGATATTGCAACCATATTACAAGAGTTTTGACGCTCATTTTGAATTCTTACATAGACCAGTACCCTGGGAATACCCAGATTCGTACTGGTCTATTTTTATGCAGGGTAGAGAAAAAAATAGAAATGTGGTAATATACAAAAGGCTATGACCAAAAGTGTCATAAATATTGAAAAACACAGTAAATCATTACTTTTAGAAGGAGATAAATTACCATGAAGCTAGGAATCGAGGCAACTAGCTCATTTTACGTGTTGTCACGCCTGGTTACATATCTTCATTTTTCCTAACAATTCCCAAATCTTAATTTTACATACTTTTACGTAAATTCACGTGAAGTAGGAAATGCTGGTACATAGCTGGCACAAATTTGGTACATAGAAGCGTCCCTACGCCATTAAAGCTTGGTAAGCCTAGGAGTGATAGTTTCACCCGGGAGTTTGATTTTTGGAGCAGTTATCTCAAACGAGGTAGCTGTTTTTTTTACAAATGATATAAGCAATACTGTATAATTAAATTTGCTTGATAGGAATATTTGGAGGCGAGATATGAGCAACCTTATTAAAATTGATAATGAATATAAAAACTGGATTACAGAAGTATCAAAACGTTTCAGACAGACTCAGCTAAAAGCTGCTGTGAAAACTAATAGTGATATGCTCAGGTTCTATTGGTCTCTTGGTAGGGATATTGTTGGATTGAGCGAAAAAAATAATTACGGATCTGGCTTTTATAAAACTATTAGTGAAGATTTGAAAGATATTTTCCCGGATATCAAATCGTTTTCACCTACAAATCTTAAATATATGCGATATTTTTATGAGATGTATCCGGAAGTTTCAAATCGTCAACTGGCTGTTGACAATTTTGAAGATGCAGAGAATCGTCAACAAGTTGTTGACGATTTGGGGCAGAGTATAATTTTTCTTATACCATGGGGACACCATGTACAGATACTTGGAAAATGTAAAAACAATCCCCAGAAGGCACTGTTCTATGTGAAGAAAACATTGGAAAACAATTGGTCAAGGGATGTTCTTTTGAACTTCCTTGATACTGATCTGTATGAGAGACAAGGTAAGGCAGTAACCAACTTTGCATTAACATTACCAGCAGAGCAGAGTGATCTATATAGATGCTCTTATGAATTCTGCCAAGTCAATTAGTCTTGACAAGTTCGGCGAGAGGTATGACTCGGAAATAGTTGCTGCCATATACACAGAGCCTTCCGAGGAATTTGACGGGCTGGTACGCACATATCTGTGGAAGGAGACCAGAGCCCAAAAGGGAGACAACATTTATGTCATGTACAGGTACAAGGGCTCATCTTATCAGGAGATGGCCGCAGTCGTTGATGATGACGGAATGGTTCGTTTTACACTTGAGGATACACTTATTGGAACGGAATTTGTTTTGGTGCGCGTAAATATTGAAAGTAAGCATTTACCGTCATAATAAGAGCGGTGTAAAGATTTCTATAAAAAAGGAGGAATGTTCCATGAGTATCAAAAAGAAGCAAAGATACGTATTGCCTTTGATAGGTGTTATGATGCTGACAACCCTCTCGGTGACGGGATGCGGAGGAAGTGTGAATGTTAATTCAAACAAGACCGGGGAGACAAGTGAGGTACCGGAGAGCGGATCGGAAGACGAAACAGAAGTCGGATCTGAAAATGAGCCGGAAGAAGCACCGGATACCGCAATCAACGCGGATACGGAAGCACATACCGTGCATCTTAACAGCAAGGCAACAAGAGGTGCGGGATATATTTCGGTAAATGAGACTTTTACGGATCAAAAGGGAAATCAGTATAATCTTTTCATGAATGGGCTGAAGGATGAGAACAAGGATGCCATGATTGAAGCCCTGTCCTTGTATTACGATGCGGATAGTGAAGATGGACTTACGATTTATGATGATGCTTTCGCCGATGCGGAAAAGTATGATGATTATGCCGATTCGGATACTCTTATTTCCCATGCTGAAATGGATCCGGAGCTGGATAATGATTCCGAGCAATGCTGGGCGGGTGCTCTTGCCGATGCGCTCTGGGTAAACGGATGGGCAGAAAAACTGCAGAATCCGATCACAGGGAATACCTTTTCTTCCGAGGACGATGTTTTCAGGTACTACAACCGGAAGATCACAAACGACGGAGCCGATACGGATGCAGCAGTTGATTTTCTCTTTATGGGTGAGTTTTATATGGCACCGTATAATAGCATGCACAGTGCCATGCTTATTGACCAGTTAAGTTCGGAGGATGGACTGATGAAATCTTTCTTCAGTTCGAATCTGGTTACGGGATATGACCTGACCAAGGAACCCGATAATATCGAAGCCTTGAAGCACTGTGGTGATCAAGACAGTGACGCAGTGTGTTTTATAGGGAGCGTAGGTGAGATTGAATCGGAAGGGGAACTGCTTGAGGCCGATCACGCTGTTTCTGTAGTCGGAGTCATTACGGATACGAATGCAGTGGGTGCAGAAGAAAGCATGAAAGCGATCGTGATCGTGGATCCGGATAATGATGCCCATCCCTCAGAGGCTGACGGTGTAGGAGAGAACCCGACGATAGAACAGAAGGACGCTGCAAAGGAAGCACGGCCGAATTCGGTTACGGTTTATAATCTGCAACGCACGAAAGATGCAAACGATGCTCCTTATTGGATGATGAAGGGCTATGCAGATGAAGGATATGATACGGTAATGGCCCTTTATGAAGTGGAGGAACTTCCGCATTACAGCGAGGATATCATTGCGGCAAATACGGAAACGGAAGGTACAAAAACCGCATATGACAGCGTGGATCTGTCGCTGGACCTTCTATTCACAACGAGTGAGCCGGAGCCGATCGCAGATCTTTACGGAGACACGCTGAATACCGCACCGGTCACTGAATTTTCATCCGGCAATCCGGTCAATCTGAATTTCCTGATAGCCAACAGGGGCGGCGTAATATTGGATGAGGATTACCTGAAGGGCAAGGATCTAATCGTGGACTGGAAAGTTGTACGTGACGACGATGGTTCGGTCGTTGCAAAGGACCGGTTTGTTGCAGACGAACCCATTTATTATTGTAATGCAAGCGACTCCTATATGATCAATCTCAATCAGGACGGGGATAAAGTAGTGTCATGGGATCCCGGCGATTATACAGTCACTTTGGGTCTTAATACAGACAGATCCGTACCGGAAGCCTATTACCTGAACAACGTGCCCAAAGAGTATCATTTCACAATAAAATAAACCTGTATTATTCCTATCGGAAAGGAATGGCGAAAATGACTGATTTTAATAGAAATTATAAAAGAATTATAGCGTTGATTGCAGCTATGTCACTGTGTTTTAGCATGCTTTCGGGTTGTGGCTCAAAGCCGGATTATGACACTGAAGTTCCGCCTTCTAGTGCTAATGAGGAAGTGACGGAAGTCGCAGAGGCAGAAAATACCAGTGAAGAAGTGACGAAAGATACAGAGGCAGAAGAGCCTGAGACAGAGGAAATTGAGATAGAAGAAATAAATTTAGAAGAAATAAATTTAGAAGATTTTTATCCTCTTGTGGATGTACACTGCTCTCAGACGGCAATTGATGCCCTTGGATACGATGAATTGGCGGAACTGATTGCGTATATTACGACATCCGTTGAACCACAGGCAGTGAATATGCTGGCAAACAGTTTCCCATGCTTTTCGGAAGCGGCCAGACAGGACGGTCTGGGTAAGGA
>SVFZ01000087.1 GCA_015056585.1 Butyrivibrio sp.
CACGCCGCCAGCGTTCATCCTGAGCCAGGATCGAACTCTCACGTTTAAATGTTTTAGTTCAATTCCAGCCAGAACTAAGCTTGGCTTTTGTTCTGTCCGTTATTACTTTTGGTTTGTTTATTCTGAATAATTCTGTTGGAAGTTTTCAGGTTTGCATTACTGTTTATTTGTCAAGGTGCTTGTTCTTGCAGCTCTCAGCCGCAACTCATTTAGAATATCACAGCTGTTCTTTTCTGTCAAGAACTTTTTAAAACTTTTTTGAATCTTTTCCGATGCTCGATAACAGCTACTGGGTCAAAGCCTCGTGTCATCTGGGTAACTGTCCTCTCCGCAACGGGCAAAAGTTATTATAGCAAAGCAAAATATCAAATGCAACAACTTTTTTCTTAAATTATAAAAAAGTTTTTCAGACACAATATGTTGTCCTTTTAAGTCTTTTTATCCCCCATTTATTGTATGAATTTATATATCGTTTAATTGTTATCAACGTTTTTGTGCATCCCTTTATGAAATTCTTCTTCCCTTTTTACCCGAATGACTATTCTTTTACTATATAAATGTCATTGCTTTTTACTGATCCAATATTCTCTACACATCCAATAATTATATACAACAAAAAACTCCTAAGGATACTGTCCTTAGGAGTTATGCGCTAAACGGAGAAAGCGGGATTTGAACCCGCGCACCGCGTGAACGGTCTACACCCTTAGCAGGGGCGCCTCTTCAGCCACTTGAGTATTTCTCCATGCCTGAATCCCTCTACCAATATGTGGTTGTGAATTCTATGCCCTTGATATTATCTCAGACGCAAAATTTATTATACAAAGAGCCAATCTCTTTGTCAATCACTTTATTTAAACGCATTTGCTGCTTTGCTCATAGAGATTATTTCCTTCTGAGTCAATAACTACTATAGCGGGAAATTTCTCCACCTTTAGCTTTCTGATAGCTTCCGTCCCAAGATCATCATACGCGATCACTTCGGATGCCACTATTGCTTTTGACAATAGTGCACCGGCTCCGCCAATCGCTGCAAAATATACAGATTTATTCCTTACAATTGCATCGATGACTTCTTTAGATCTTTTACCTTTTCCAATCATTCCGCCAAGCCCCAGATCCAAAAGAGCCGGAGTATACTTGTCCATACGGCTGGCTGTTGTAGGCCCGGCAGATCCAATTACTCTGCCCTCTCTTGCAGGAGACGGTCCCATATAATATATGATGTTATCTTTTAACTCAATCGGAATATCACTGCCCGAAGCAAGCGCCTCTGACATTCTCTTATGCGCCGCATCTCTGGCTGTATATATAGTTCCGGTTATATACACCATATCCCCGCTTTTTAATGAAGATATTTCATCTCTGTCGATAGGGGCTTTAATAATCTTTTCCATTAGCTACTCCCACTTAGATCTCAACTGATACATGCCTGTTTACATGGCAGCATATATTTACTCCTACAGGAAGACCTGCAATATGTGTGGCATAAGTATTTATATTTACCGCAAGAGCTGTAATCTTTCCGCCAAGTCCTGCTGGGCCTATACCTGTCTCGTTTATTGACGCAAGGACCTCTTCCTCCATCTTTCTGACATAGTCAATATCAGAATGTTGACCGACAGGTCTCGTGAGAGCTTCTTTTGCCATCTCGGCACACTTTTCAAAGGTGCCTCCGATTCCCACTCCGACAACCATTGGTGGGCACGCATTAGGGCCTGCATCCTTTACTGCCTGTAAAATAGCGTTTTTTACCCCTTCTTCATCATCAGCAGGCTTAAGCATAAACACCCTGCTCATGTTTTCGCTTCCAAATCCTTTTGGGGCGCACACTATTTGCACCTTATCTCCGGGAACAATATCATAGTGGATGACCGCAGGCGTATTATCCCCAGTGTTCTTTCTGATAAGCGGATCACCAACAACTGACTTTCTGAGATATCCCTCGTTATAGCCCTGTCGAACGCCTTCATTAATTGCATCTGTAAGATTTCCTCCGCAAAAATGGACATCCTGACCTATTTTGAAAAAGAACACTGCCATTCCCGTGTCCTGGCAAATCGGAATCTGATCCTCTTTTGCTATCTTTAGATTCTCTTTAAGCTTTTCAAAAATGTTTTTTCCAAGCTCAGACTCTTCCTGTGTCTGCGCCTTGTCAAGCGCAGTACTCATATCCTCTGACAGCCCATAGTTTGCATCAATGCACATTTGTCTAACTACTTTAGTAATCTCGCAAACGTCTATTTCTCGCATCAGGTCTTACTCCCCTAAAATAGTATTCTTTATTTCCACAAGCTCCTCTGCAGTCGGCTTTGTGGGATTCCATAGAATATGCTGATTGTCATCCGCATATCTCGGAATAATGTGAAGATGAAAATGCATAACTGTCTGGCCTGCTGCCTCGCCATTATTCTGAACGAGATTAAGACCGTCGCATCCAAGCTTTTCTTTTATATTAGCAGCCACCTTTTTTGCCACTTTTGCTGCTCCTGCGAGAGTTTCTTCCGGAATCTCAAAAAGATTGGCATAATGCTGCTTGGGGAGCACAAGTGCATGTCCCTTAGTCGCAGGTCCATTATCAAGAATAACCCTGAAATCATCGTCCTCATATATCGTATTTGACGGAATCTCTCCGTTTGCTATCATGCAAAAAATGCAATCACTCATTACGCTATTCCCTCCATATCTTTTCTATTTTTAAACATAATGATATTTAATACGCCAATTACAAATCCGGTCAAAAAGCCTCCAAGATGTGCAACCGTATTGGCACCGCTTTGAAAAAAGCAGGCATCAATCACAAAGATCAGCAAAAACAAAAGTCTCAGAAGCATGGATTTGTCTTTTGCCAGTTCTCGTCTGTTTATCACTATCCATACAACAAGAAATCCCACAAGGCCCATTACTGCACCACTGGCACCTACTGACAGCCAGCTCAGGTCATGCTTTATCTCATATGACATGGACAAAAGATTTCCAAGAATCCCTGACAACATATATAGAAAGATAAAAAGACCATGTCCTATATAGTTTTCGATGATAGCACCCACCAGTCCAAGCATTATCATATTGTTGAACAGATGGTTTATATCCGCGTGCAAAAATATGGCTGTAACTATCCTGTATAATTCACCGTCCATTATGATTCCGGCGGTATACATTGCTCCCGTCGAATACCAGCTTTGGAAAAAAGTTGTACTAAGTACAAAAACCACAATATTTACAGCAAGCAAAGCAATAGTTACATATGCAGACTTATAAATCTGCTGCTGTTTTTTTAGGAAATCTTCACTGGTACTATCAATATTTCCCGGCATTTATATCTGTCCTCAATCATTTTTTAGATCAAATAGCTGATCCATACTTCTTAAGAGTTTAAAATCACCCTTCATTTTAATACTTCCGGCCATAAAAGCTCTTTGGAATGTAATTCTTCCGTCAAGTATATCGTCAATGATCTTCTCTTCAGCTGTGATTATAACGTCACAATCATTCTCGTCCGCTATTCTGCAATCGCACTTTGAATTATCTATGTCAATAACGATCGGCTTAAGCTTGGAGTTATCCAAAAACACGATCTTGTACTTTGAACGGATTCCGGGAACCGGGGTAAACTTCTTCCTTAAAACTTTAGCGTATTCCTCAGAATTGCCGGATGACTTTTCATCCTGCCCCATCTTGTCCCTGAAAATGCTGGCAAGTTCCTGAAGGTCCTCCTTCTGAGTTCTGACATAATTGTCATCGGAGGCATATTCGGAAAGCTGCTCCGACTCTTGCGGGGTCAGATCAATCCCTTTGGCTACTGCGACCTTGTTAATTACAGCCTGATTACTTGCAGGAAACACAGCCATTTTTTGATTAATGGTTCTGTAAATATTCTCAGTCTTTTTCTCGATAATCTTGGAGTACTCTGTGCTGTTCTCAAACCTTGTTGTATCAGCAATATAACCGCACATACCGTCACAAGGAAGGCCTCCAAGCATCTCCCAGGCTGCCGCCAGACTCATCATGCCTTCTCGCTCGCCATGAGTGGTTGACATAACAACAGGCGCCATGTAAATATTCTTGATCTTTTCTTTATCACCATAGAGCCAGCAGGCATCCAAAAACTGCATCATATAGCCTCCGACGCCGAACCATTCAACCGTAGAAGCTAAAATGACGCCATCCGCATCCTTCAAAGTATTAGGAAGTGCAGTGATACCATTTCTTTGCTCGTATAAATTATATTGTTGAACTTTTACATTTAATTCCTGCAGAACAGCTTCAATCTGTGAGATTACGTACAGTGTCGGATCATCAATGATTCCTCTGCCGCCATAATAGATATTGATCTTCATGATCACCCCTCCAACCAGTTAAGGGTATTATACCACAAATCATCTACAGTCGAAGCAAATTCTGCCTATCCTGACTTCATCGCCTTCTTCGATAAAACTGCTTTCCTGAGGTTTAAGTCTTAACCCGTTTTTAAAGGTTCCGTTTGTGGAATTAAGATCTGTGAGAACTATCCTTCCCTCCTCATTTTGAGAGAATCTGCAATGAATCCTTGATATGCTCTTGTCGTTTATAACATTGTCAACGCAGCCTCCAAGCTTTCCGATTGTAACAGGAAGTTTGCCAAGGCTGATCCTGAGCGTTTTCTCCGTGTTTCTACTATATAATGTGTACTCTTTTTCCTCATCTTCATCCATATTCAGAACTATTGTCTCATCGGAACTCTTTAATCCGGAACTTACGCTTATGGGTTTTTTATAAATAGAAACATCAATATTTTCATCTTGTTCATTGGGGATATCCCGGGCAACATCTGACATTTTTAGTCGTAAGTCTTCTGAAGACAGATCGCCCATATCATTGAAATCATCTGTGTACTCTTCCTCATAATACCCATCTTCATCAGATTCATTCTTTTTTTCAGGTTCTCTCTCTTTTTTTCCTTCTCCCGACATACATTCCTTTACTCCTGATAAAAAGGCTACTATTCCCGTAATGCTTGATAAAAGCATCACTATTATGGATAAAATGTTCTCTTCATCTGAAAGAATAAACTGCATTCGGATAAATACCATTGAGGCCAGAAGCGCAAAGAAAAGAAACGAGAACAGTATCTGGGCCTTACCACTTAAATCCTTTTTCTTCAGAAATCTTGTTTTAGCCCTGTTTTCTTTTGGCACATAATAATCCTCATACATATCATCTTCATCAAGCGTATTTACGGCATCGGAGATATCTGTACTGTCTTTTGCCTCTTCTGTCAGTTCCTCAGTTTTAGTATCATCACTTTTTTCCAGCATGTTACTTATCAGTTCAAACACAAGCATTCCATCATTCTGCGCCTGTTCACTGCAGGTGTACACCATCTCGACAACAGCCTCATCCTCATGATCCACCAGATCAAACAGTTCATCAATAAAAGAAGCAAATCCTTTTCCTTCTGCCCGGAACGGACAGTACAAAAAATAGAATTCTCCTGTTGCCAGATCCGTAAAGATACTCTCACTGTCAAGAATGATATTCTCCATTCCGAGAAGGTACTCTGAAAGCCCATCCAGTGCTGATTTAAGACTTGAAAAGAGCTTTTTGAGCTGTTCCAGTCTCATACCCTTTGACGCAAATCTGTTCTTTATGCTCTGCAGCGAGTTGATTTCATAATATAGAAAATACTCATTATTTATCACCCTTATATCGCATGGCACAAAGCTTTTAAAGTTCCCATTCTTCGCAATCCTGACCGGATAACAGTCGCAGTTACTTTTATCAATACCGCAATCCCTTGCTATAAGATAGTTATGCTTAAGTTCTCTATAATAATTGTATTCCATGATTACTCCTTTAGCCCGATATCTTTCAATCGTTTAATTGTCCTGATGTGTTTTGCATATTCTCTTTTCTCAGCCTTTTGCATAATCTCAAGTTCCCAGCCGTTTCTGATAGCACCAAACACATTGTTTATAGCAGAATGTCTTATAACTGTTTTCCCCAAAACTTCTACTTCTTTTCCCCTTGCTACTGCACTAAAATATGGCTTGCTGCTTCCGTAGTATTTTTTCCCGGAAACTCTGTCACTTTTACTCATAACGTAGCTTCCGGGGTCATCTTTATAATAAGCATCAGAATCGGATGCGGCGCGAAAAGCCAGGATGTAACAGTCCTGGGTAAGGACACATCTCGTATACAGGTAGCTGCAAAAATATATAAGGGCGGCAAAAACAAAAATCACAAGCGGCACTATAAATGCAGCTTCAACAGTCATATATGCCTTACATCTTCGCAAGCATCGTCACCCCCATTCCTGCAGTCAAAAACGGCACAAATGCAAAAGATGTCTTCTTGTCAGATTGCCTGACTATCAAAATAAAAATAGAATAGACCATAGACATCATCATGCCCGCCAAAATCACGATACAGGTAATTTCAAAGCCAAAGGCAGGGGCAAAACCAAGCGCCATAAGCCCATCCCCATACCCGATTGCCTGCCCGGTCGCATAGGCTGCGCACAAAAGCAAAATTCCCGGAAGCAAAGACAATAAAGCATTGAAAATATCTGTTTCTTTATTTAAGCAGCCCGTCAAGACGCTGATCAGTGATATCAGCCCACATACAGCAGGCATCCATAAGGATATTTCCTTATATAGAAAATCTTCTATCGATGCAAAGATCAAAACTATCAATATAAGTATTTCAAAAACCATTTCTAATTACCGCATGCACTGCATGGACTCCTTCCTCCGACTTCACTGATCGGTATTGTATAGATTTTCCTCTTAAGCCCCGGGCAATCAATATCACCGTGGTATTTTTCTCCGTACTTTGTCACAAAGACGTTTCCTGCATATAAGTGTTCTCCGCAGTATTCACACGGATAATACTTCTTTCTGTCAGCATTGCGTTCCTTCTCAAGGCCGGAAAACGATATGCTTTTGACTGATGGCTTTAAATGTTTACAATCAATGTCTTTATGGTAGACTTCCCCATGTTCGGTGATGTATACCATTTCCTCCTGCTGCCGGTCTGTATCTCCATTTCCCGAAACATCATATCCGGTCCAGGCGTGGCCATAATATCTGGATTCGGCATCAAAGCCGGAAAATCCCATTACAGAGACCACCGGATGAATCTTGTACTTGACAACAATGTCTATTATGTCGCTGTCCTGCATTATTCTTGATGATAGAAAATTCAGGCTTTGAGCGCCGTCCATTACAGGGTTCTTTGATAGCTTTTTGCCCAGATCATTCTTTATCTTGGTCGCAGCATAAACAGTCATACCGCCTTTTTCCAACAGTCCAAAGCCCAAACCATCACTTTCTCCCAGTAGCTGCTCCCCTTCGTATATGTCAAATGCCCTTAGCGCAAGCTCGTTCCCGGTCTGATGTAATGCCGCCTCCAGCTCACACTGTGTTTGGATCATTATGATCGCGGACATTATATTCAAAAAGAAAAAGATAAACATCGGAAGCACAATTGATGCCTCCAGAGTCATTGAAGCCGCACTCTTTCCCGGTCTTCTATTCTTCATAGCCAAATACCCTTTCTATATGCGCTTCATAGCCAAACCGTGTTCCTACTGTGATGTCCGCTCTCATAACGTCTATGCAGTCGTCGATCCGAAAAACCCTGTTCCCCTGCGTATTTCTGATATCCATTTCTATTATGTCCATCATGCGAAAGAGCTTTTCCTTTCCGGAAGTCATAAATGCTTTCATCCTCAGGTAGTCTTTGTAGTAAAGACCTTCGCCGCAATCCGTCTTATTGTAATTGCCTCTAAAATCAAGCATTTCTAATATTCCAAGGTTCCAGGTTGCATCACTTTTAAAAAGAGGCACTCTTCCTCCGGCAAAAAGAATACGTAGATCCGATATGGACTCGGCAAAAGTCCAGGCAAAAAGTATTGAATACTTTATTGGTTCTGTAAGCTCGGGACATAGAATCACCGCAGAAAGTGCAGTAGCCATCAGCTCTGCCTGCTGCAGCTTTGCCTGACAGGACAAAAGATACGTAAAATTCGAAGCCTGTCTCCAGAAAAGAAGTGTTTTTGCCATCTTTTCAAGGTTTGCATAGTCACTGTCCTGTCCGTAGATGAGATACTCCATTTGATATTTGAGAACAGATTTTTCAAGTTCATTCCCGAATCTGCTGCACTTTTCAAAGTAATACTCATCAAGAAGCAGCTTTTCGCCCTCTGATGCAACACCCTTGTCATTTAATCCCGTGCCCTTTTGAAGCTGTCTCTTTGAAGCACAGGATGCACCGGTTATTCTCGCCATGGAAATATGACTGCGGTCCTTTACAACAAGTCCCAGGATACTCATTCCCCTCTGAGAATTAACTGCATCTGCCGGATTTCCGATTGAGATGGTTTCCTCTTTGCCATCTTCATTTTTTATTTTGGGAAGCTCAATAGAATCGATGGTCTCCTGATTTGCATTTGCCATTTCATCCACATTGACGGAGTCAAATCCGCTTCCTTCAAGGCTCCCGACACTTTCAAGGACATCGCCCATAAGCGCGCCTACAGGTTCTGCCGACATATAGGCAATGATCTGTCTCTCTAAAGGGCCGCCTTTATTATCCGTCGCAAGACTGTAGCCTGTTATCCTCGCATCTTTACAGTACATGGCAGTTAAAGTCTGCGCATTCGACACCTTTCCGTAAAGGCTCCTCTCAAAATTCTTTTGAACGTAGTGCTTTAAACGCTCCTGAGAGTTAAGTATCGAATGGGAATCCGAGCCATAAGATGAATCAACCATCAAAAGGCCGTACTGTTCATAAAGCTCACGGCTGTACTCTGAAAGTACCGAGTTAGTCGCAATATCTGCCACACACTCTGTCTTCATCCTGACAGCACCAATCCTGGCGCCTTGAAACAGCGCCAGAACCAGCGAAAGTATTATCATTACCGATAGCGATAAAAAAACAGTTATCGATCCGTTTTCTTTAGTTAGTGATTTCACGTGTTTCTGCCCTTATGGTCTTAAATACGTCTTCAACAATTCCGGATATTTCCTTCTTAAATACGATGACAAGTCCGATAAGTACTACGATGATCAAAATAACTTCTACCGTTCCCATTCCGGATTCATCATTCCAAAATGTCTTTACCGCCTCCATGATTTTGTTTCCTGCGGCCTTTGCCTTATTCTGTAAATTTTTCATTTCTTCCTCCATTTTTTATAAATTGATTTGTTTTCATTCGTTTCTCAAAATGTTAAATATGCCGGAATCATGATAATGATCATGACTATTAGAAGCATTAATATCATTGGTAAAAGAAGCTTTGTTCCTGCTTCTTCTCCCCGCTTTCTGGCTGCATCCATCCGGCTGTTAAATGCCTTTTTTGACTCTTCCTGCAAAAGACACAGTATTTCACCGTTTCCTTTTCTCAGATTCTGAGACAAAAGCGTGCAGAGTCTTGTGTATTCCTGGCACTGACAGCGCTGACCGAACTCTTCGTATGCCTTTGCCTCCGATTGTCCCGCGCGAAGCGCTCTGACCATTCTCAAAAGTTCTTCCTGCATGTAACCCGGTGCCATCCCGCTATCTCTTTTCCGGACGTACTCATCTGCAAGTCTGGAAAAGATATTTCTCACTGTCATACCTGCTCCCAGATAAAGGACAAGCTGCGATACCAGCTGAGGATAATCCTTAAGAAGTTCCTCTTTACGTTTTTGGGCTTTTTTCCCCAGCTCCTTATCCTTTAAAGAAAAACATGCAAAACCCGCTATCCACATAAGAAGCAGCAGGATTAAACTATCGTCTTCCTTTCTTTCACTCCAGGTTATCTCATCTTCCTCATAGCTTTCGGGAAGTACTATTTCTTCGTCATATCTTGAATCCATATCAGCTTTCTGAATAAGCTTTTCGATATTCTTTCTTGCCTTTTCTTCTGCTGTCAGCTCCCTTGGCATCAGGGTTATATTTATCACCTGCTGCCATGAGCTGTCATCATATTTGAAAGTGGCTGTGACAGAAGTAGAGACTCCTTCCTTTGGGATGTTTTCTAAAGCAATCTCCCCATCATAAGCTATCAGCTCGTAGTCTTCAGACCGCCAGAAAATCTCAAAGGGATAGCCCTCCAGCTTTTTTACCAGATTCAGGTTTGTTGTGACTTCATCAAGTCCCTTATTGTCCCCAAGAATTGCCGGTCCAAGTTCCTTGGATGCCTTTTCAAAAAGAGCCTGGGCCTCTTTTACTGAGTATCTCTGTTCATCGACTGTCACATCAAAGTTTCCAAGCATCTCTCCTTCACTGTTTTTTGCTGTCAGCTCAATCTTATGCTCTCCCTGACCGGGGCTTTTACGGCGTATTGCATTTCCGTCTTCCACGTTTGTGTCATGGATTGTGGAAAAGTGGAGCATCAACGCCAAAAATCCCCCTGCTATCAAAACAAGCAAAACTACGCTTATTTTGTTTACGTAATAATTTTCCTCAACTTCTTTGAGGTTCCTTGTGTCATAAAGTGCCGAAAGACAAGCTCTTACATTCTCAGCTCCGGGCAGTTGCCTTTTCTTTAAAAATTTTCTGTAGATCAAAAGAGACAGTTTATTCAGATTTCTTGTAATGAAACTATCCTGTGAGATATCTGCCGGATTTTTCGCCAAAAGACCTGCATCATTTTGATCGGTTATTTTTTTAATGTCCATCCTCATCTTCACCTCAAACGCTGATGTTTACTATCTTTTCAGAAATCAGATATGCCACAATATAAATTGCCATACATATACTCATCAAAACTATTCCAAAGAAATTGTGGTACAGGACATCAAAGAATCCGGGACTGGAAATGCTGATGTAGAAAATAATAAAAAACGGAACCATGTTCATGATCCTGGCTTCAAGCCTCTTTGCACTTATCAGTACATCTATTTCCTTCTCAACACTGATCTTTTGAGATATGACTCCGATAGTCCTTTCGATTATCTCTGTCATGTTTCCACCATTTCTTTTTGCCACCCTGAAAACCATGGCAAAGTCCTGAATATCGCTATTTCCGCAATCTCTTCCAAAAGCATATATAAGCTTCTCAAGCGGAATATTATTCTTAAGGCCTTTGCAGATAATATTCAGATGATAGACAATGTCGCTCTTTGCGCCGTAGAGCAGTTCCATATCTCTTTTGGATTCCACAAATGCATTTTCAATTGAATATCCGGCTTTTAAGTTAGTCAGCACCGAGTAAATTGCGTCCCTGAACTGAATTCCGATAATCCTCCGCTTTCTGGCCTTATCAATGTGTTTCTGGAGAATCGCCCACAGGATTATTCCAGGCGAAAGAACTGCCATGGCTATAAAGGAGTCAAAAAACAGCTTTCCGAAAAGAAAAACTATGAAAAGCCCTTGGCAAAAATAGGGAATATCATTCGCATTTGGCCGGAAGTTCAAGACCTGCTGCCATAAGTTTTTGCCTGTCTTTAAGTTCACCGATTTCCCTCCATGTTCCTCTGATCACTTCTTCATCATTTTTTCTGCTACTGCCCGTAGAGCTGTCCTTGTACTCCTCAAAACGAAACAACGTGTTAAGCCCAATCTTTCCGGCAGGATCCAGCTCTTTTTCCAGTTCACAAATCTCTACAACTTTTCTGGATCTGTCCCTGAATCTCCCCAGATGGACGATGATATCAATTCCTGCCGATATCTGCCCGCGGACTGCGGAGAGTGGCAGTTCTCCCATGCCCATAAGACTCATGGTCTCAATCCTGTAAAGCATATCCCTTGCGCTGTTGGCATGACCTGTAGACATACCCATGTGCCCGGTATTCATGGCCTGCAACATATCCACACATTCGCCGCCTCTGACTTCGCCTACAACTATCCAGTCGGGGCGCATTCTAAGCGATGACTTGATGAGGTCTCTTATGGATATTTCCCTGCATCCCTCAACATTTGCGTTTCGCGATTCCAGACGAACCAGATTTGGCACGCCTCTGATCTGAAGTTCAGCGTTATCTTCAACCGTTATTACTCTTAAATCTTTTGGAATAAAATCTGAAAGTGCATTTAGAAAGGTGGTCTTACCGGATCCGGTTCCACCCGAGATAAATATATTGTAGCCTGCTTTTACAAGTACCTGCAGGTAATCTCTCAAATATTCTGATATAGATCCAAGTTCTACAAGCTTTTCCATTGTTATAGGCTTTTCCGGAAAACGCCTGATTGTGACGATGGGACCGTTAAGTGCCACCGGATTAAGTACAATATTTACGCGGGAGCCATCTGATAATCTCGCATCCACAATGGGGGAAGACTCGTTTACAACTCTGTTACATCCTGCAACAATCTGCTGGATAACGTCTTCCAGTTTTTCTATTGATTCAAATACTCCCTCATACTTTTGCAGCGCTCCGCTTCGTTCGATGAAAATATTTTCCGTCCCATTTATCATTATTTCCGTGACAGTATCATCATCAATTAGCTGCTGCAGGACATCGAGCTTTCTTATCGAATGAAATATCTGTGTCCGCAGCCTTTTTCTGTCTTCAACTGACATCAAAAGACTTTTTGTTCTTTGGATAAGCTCATTGTCTATGAGCTCATACATTTCCTCATCGCTTATATCCTTTGTATAGTCGATAGAGTTTATCACCTGCTGCCTCACAGATCTTTTTATCTCATCTGAGCGCAGTTCCATCAAAGCTCCTCTCCTTTAACGATTTCTTTGATACATGCATCAAGAGATCTTTTGTCCCTAAGATCCGGCATCATCAGCTTTGTTGTCTTTGAACAGATTTCTTCGTATCCGCTGTCTCTAAGTACAGCCTCAAACTGTTTTTGCTTAAAGTCATCAACAGGATTTGCCCTGGTAATCGTTATGATCTTCTTGCACAAAAGCAGGATATCCAAAAAATCTTCCGGATAATCCGTCATATCAAGGACCACGTACTCATATCCGGCATCGCTTGATAATATCTCCAAAAGATCCTTCATTTTTTCAAGGCTTATTTCCCTAAGCTGCATCGATGTCCTGGCCGGCAGGATATAGTCAACACCATCTCTTGAAACCTTCATTTTTTCCAGGAAAAGACTTATCTTTGCCCGTTCACACTCTGCAAAGTAAAACAGATCTGTAATATCTTCTCCGCCCAAAGCGCCCAGCAGGTACGGAAGTGATGAAAAGCTTTCAAAGCTTAGATAAACTGTCTTTCCTTTCTCTGCCAGTTTTTGAGCAACTCCCCTTGCAAGGGATGTCTGCCCGCATCTTTTTATTGGGGCAAAGAAGCCGTATATACTACTGCTCAAACCATTAGTTCTTAGTCTTGCGCCACCAAATTCATCCGGATGCTCAACACAAAAATCTATTATTCCGTCCACGATTTTCGATGCTGCCTGATACTTCATTACATGCTTGATCCTCATTCCGTCAGGGGGCTCTGCGCAAGATGCTTCTTCGGCTTCCATTCCCTCATCCAGCACAAGGACATTGGTAAAAAGCTCTGCCTGCGCACTGATTTGAAGTTTATGAAAAAGATTTTCTGAAATGATAAGAAGTGAAACGGGATTCTCTTTTACCGCATCGCACAAAATAGCAACATCCGTAAATGAGGAAATGTCAAAAGTCAGTGTAAGATTTTTATGAAAAAACTCATCCAATCTGTGGCAGTATATTTCATCTTCGTCGCATAAAGCGAGTTTAAGTTTATTCATAGCGTACCTCCCAGGGTAAAGATCGTACTGGCCATGATGGGTACAGCGAAATGAATGGTTTTCTTGTTTCTCTTAAATATTAAAATACCTAATGAAATAGCTCCTGCAATCAGGAAAGAAAATAAGATACAGGAATAAAGGTCCTGCATTGATAAAAAAGAAGCTGTAGATAAAAACAGCTTTACGTCACCAGCAGCTATGCCCTTTACAAGATACACAGGCATTAGTACTAAAAAGGATATTCCTACAGCCATCAGTGCGTTTAAAAATCTCTCTTGCCCCTGGCAAAGTGCCGTTATCAGGCCTGTTAAGAGACCGGGTATCACCCAAACATTATAGATCTTGTCTTTGTAGAGATCTGTGAAAACAGCTCCGGACAAAAACAAGTATAAAACTGTGTTAATTTTAATCCTCTCCTTTCACAATAATATAATATTGGCGCAGCGACGGCCTGGTACAACCGTCGCAAGCCCATCCACATTCCTGGCATCAGATTAACAGTCTAGTGCTATTACCTTGCAGAACGCAACGAAGATTCTAACTCATTTTCGGAATGGAACAGGAAGTTCCTTAAACACTAAAACAATATGCCGACCACACACATACATCATCAATGCGATGATGCTTAAATCGAGCTCGCGATTAAAGACATTAACAAAAAAATTTTTTGACGTCAATTACCTTTTTTCAAATCGTCACATTGCACAATTAATAATTTGTTCGATTAAAATCGAACACTTTCAGGCTTTAGAAAAACACAGAAAAATAGCGAGATAGAAACCATGTCAACAAACATCCGTTTCTACTCGCCATTCGTTATTTCGCTTCTTATTATTTATGTGGCTGAAAATACACCTCGGAAATTAATATTCTTAAGAAATTCTTAAGCCATTATCCCACGGTTCATGGAAGATGCCGTAACATCCTCATTTAAGCTGTATTTTCCGTATGTCAGTCCTGCAAAAACAGACTGGGTATTTCCCATCGTGGGAGCACTTTTATCTTCCCTCTCTAGCTCTTTATAAGCAGCATGCAGAGTTTTGAAATTTTGTTCCACCTTCCATATTCTGTGAATGCTGGAATTAATTCCCGCAACCATGAGTTCCTTTTTGGAAAATATATAAATCTGATGAAGCATCTTTCCAAGATCAATGTTTAAGTTAACAGATCTTATAAGCTCATCGATACAGCTTTGCGCGTAGCCAAGCTTAAGCGCAGCCTGTTCTTTATCTCCTACGCTTATGGCGTCTCTGGCTTCCTTCATGTAATCCAGAACCATCTCATAGAGTATGGTGATCATCTGTGTCTTGTTAGCCTGGGTGATCCTGAGAGTGTACTCTTTTTTTCTTTCCTGAGTCATTCTTATCTCCTCATAATAAGATCAAAACTTAACTGTCCCGCAGCAAATCCGCACTTTTACTGCAACAGCTGTAGTATCTGTGACGGTCTTTCATTGGCCTGGGCCATCATTGATATTCCGGCCTGTGAAAGAACCTGCTGGGTTGAATACACTGTCATCTCTTCTGCCATATCCACATCCATTATCCTTGAATATGCAGCGGTCATGTTTTCAACCGTTATATCAATGCTGCTGGTTGTATGCTCTAATCTGTTCTGATAAGCACCAAGTCTGCTTCTGATAGAGCTGATCTCTGCAAGCGCACCTTTGACATTCTCAATTGCTTCCCTTGCGCCTTTTGGGTTTGCCATGTCCATGTTGTAGATACCAAGCGTGGTATTACTAACCTTCGGAATCCTGATATCTATAGTCTGACCTTCGTTGGCACCGACCTGCATTGTCATTGCACCGTTTGCTGTAAGATCCAGATTTATGGTTCCGTTAAAATGTCTGTCAATCTGGACACTTACCTTTCTGCCTGTGCTGTCTCTAAGCGTAAGTACATCACCATCTATTTCCGCAAGCATTCCGCTTGGCATATAATCTTCTTTTCCCGTTGATGTGATCCTGTTTATCTGAATGTTCTTATCACTTTCATTCTCGAAGAAAATACCTTTTTTATCCACACCGGTTGTACCTGTCAGATGAAGGAAAGATACATCTATTCCGGTAATTTCATACTGTCCGGCTTCAATCGCATCAGAATAGCTGACAACTTTCACTGCGGAATCTGTTGTAAATGCGGAGCCATTCTCTGAAATGGTGGCATATCCCTTTAAGTCAAAAGAGCCATCAAGAATATTCTGGCCGTTGAACTGGGTTGTTGCTGCCATTCTGTCAATTTCATTTTTTAAAAGCGTTACTTCTTCCTGGATTGTCTCTCTGTCAGAATCTGTGAGAGTATCAGTACTTGCCTGAATTGAAAGCTGATTCATCCTCTGAAGGATTTCCTGAATTTCAGACAGCGTGCCATCTGCGACCTGTACGATTGAAATAGCATCATTTGATGTATTCCCTGCTACGCCAAGGCCTTCAATCTGGGCATTCATCCTTCTGGACATTGCAAGTCCCGAAGGATTGTCCTTTGCATTGGCGATCTTAAGTCCGCTTGATAGTCGCTCTAAAGACTCGGATAGTAAATTATCATTCCTCTGAAGTGCATTGTTTGCTATCATCGCCGACACATTGTAGTTAACCTTCATTTCTACCTCATTTCTGCACTGTAACTACTGTTACAGCGCCTCTATAAATGCTTTTGCCATGGCCAGGAGTTGCCTGGTTTCAGTAATTTTATTAAAGTTGCCATCCGTGGCATTTGCATTAGTTTTCCCTACTGAGGTAGGCTGTGTCTGCGCATGGTAAAGGATTGCTATTTTATCTTGGCCCACGCCAACATCCCTTATTTTCTCAGCCAGTTTAACGCACATTTTAGTTCTAACGCTCTCCAGATATTCAGTTTCCTCCGGGCTCTGACCATTCGTCGTAGTAAGCATACCGCTTATCATTCCACCTTTTTCATATAAAGTGGCGGTGATCAGTCCATATTCGTAGGTCTGAATACTGGCTTCCATCCGTGAGTTCATGCTTTCATCGCTCTTTAGAGTGACGTGCATGGAAATCTTTTGCCCTTCGATCTCCACAGGTACATCAAAGCTTCCCCTGTCAGAGTTTATGCTCATAACAGATAACTGCCTCTGCATAAGCGAAATCGCTCTTACATCGAGGTAAGTATTATCACTGTCAAAAAGGACTTCCTGCAACCGGTCAGATATGTTATCAAGAGTCCTTTTATAGACATCCTCATAACCATCATTGTCAAGAGCATCAACCAGCAATCTCTGCTCTCTGTCAAAGTCTTTCCAGAAGCTTTCTGTTCTTCTTGATCTTCTATTTGAGATCACAGCTTCCAGATTATTAAAGGTAGCCTCTATATCCACAGCTTTAAGCTCTTCAAAAGCTAAGTCGGCTTCTTTTCCGGAAGTTATCTCTCTGATGTGCCTTGCTTCCTGAGCGTAGTATTCCTTTGTGAGCTCATCATTATTTCCAGCTTCCTGAAGCTTATCCGCAAGTTCAGGCAATAATGTGTTCACATTGGGATTTGCGCTCTTTAATTTCTCAGGCTCAAGATTCTCATATACTATATCGGCTTTGGCACTATAAAACCTAAATGCCATTTGAATTTGTTCATCAATTTTTAATGAGGAACTGCTTTCTTTAAGGCCAAGCCCGCCAAAACTGTCATCAATCGTATACTCCAGTCCTTTTTTCGATGCCTTCTGGGTTCTTGTGGCCTTTATGAGATTTCCCAAAGTCATGTCTTCTCCGGTCTTTATCACCGATCCGATTGCCTGGTAATCATTGGCTTTTAAGGTATGGAACAATCTGTAAATTCCGATAAAAGAATTCCTTTCTTCTTTTGTTATCTCACCGTTATGCTCCAGCTTGTAAAGGAATTTAGAATATTTTTCATCAGAATTTTTTTCTTTTTCCTGCGAACCGTCCTCACCATTTTTCAGGCCATTATCAAGGCCTTCCGCAAGCTCTTCTATGGTCATGCCCAAGGGATTTCTTCCCTCTTTGATGAGCTCATAAACAGCGCCCGGCTTCATCCTTTCAAGAGTAGTCTTTAGCAGTTGATCCCAGCCTCTCACCTTTTCAAGGTTTTCTCTGTTCATCTCCATGCTGTTATATCCGAGGATCCTAATGGCACGTCTGTTATCTTCGTTTATCTCGATATCCAGATCTTCCAAAATGGCATCAACGTTCCCAAAAGCCTTCTTTATGCTGTCTCCAAGATCATTCCTTGGTTTGGTCATCATTGTCTCATATTGTTTTCCGGCATGTTCGTATGAAAGCGCAAGCTTTCTTGAAGTATCGCTGATCTCGCTTAATGTTGCCAAAGGGAGTTTATTTACCATTGCTCCGGCAATGTCTACCGGGCCATTTAAAATACTGCTACTTTTGTATAAAGTGGCGCTTATAATGTATGATCTGTTCTCCGGCGTGATATTTGCTATCTCATCAAGAGCTGTACCTGCTGCCTCATCTCCTATCTGACCAAGGAAATTCCTTAGCCTTTCAATCAGCTCCTGCATAGGTGCCGTATCAATTGAAAATCCGCTGGAAAGGAGTTGTCTGTTTGCCTCCACCGTCATTTTCAGCCTTACTTCTTCAAGCTGCAGCCGGGCTTCAATGACTCTTTGATCATCCTTGCCTGTTAAGCATTCATCTACTCTTTGTGCATTCGCTTCATTAAGGCTCTTTTCTATGGTCAGATTTCTTAAGTTTATTTCTTTTCCATCTTCCACAGCTGTTCTTATATCATCTTCGGATACAGCTGCAGCATCTTCTATAATTCTTGCAGCCTTTGCATAACTGCTTTGCGGGTCTGAAAGATTTCCCATTCTCGCGCTTTTATTATCCGCAAGTGCTGCCGAAACTGCTTTGGCTCCAAGTTCAGGAGACACGGGAAACTTGATAGATCTTATTTCGTCAAGACGGCTTAGGCTTTCCGCCGTAAGTGGGATTCCCTCTTTGACGATCCATCTTGCCTGCTCTCTTGCTGAGTCATTTTCTTTTGATAATCCGGCCTGCTCTATTACTTTATCTATCTGAGGATCAAGCTGCTCCCAGTCATAGCTCTCAGCCTTCATTGCAAAATAACCGTCAGTGTCCTGTGCATAGAAGCCTTTTCCCGAAACGCTTGCTCCGTTTGTACTGTGCGCAGCCAGATAGATATTTTCTATCGTCGGTTCCATGTCATTTTGGACCAGATATTTTACCGCATCACTATTAAGCCCTTGAATATCAACGATCTCTTCAAAGGCCATTTTTGCTTCTCTGACGTTTTCCGATGTTATTGGAATATCATTTTCATGGAAGCTCTTTTGAAGGGCATTTGCAAAAGATCTGCTGCCTGTGATCTTCTCAAGCTTTTCAACACCAAGATCATCGTTAAAGCCGGCAACCGATGTTCCGCCCTCAAGCAGCGCACCCTTGATCTTATCAAGGATGGTCACTGTTTCAGTGCTGTCCATATTTTTGATATCGAATCCGTCCTCCAAAGCCCTGGCATAATCCTCGTCGGACATAGTATTCGATAAAAGAGCCATATAATTATGCTGCATCCAAACATCCGTGTTCTGTGCCATCTCGCTGATGTTTTCAGCGCTTCTGGTGTGTTGTGCGTAGGCGTTATTGCTGAAAATGCTGGAGTCCAGCTGAGCTACATACGCATTCCCACCGACAGAATCTGACTCACCGGTATAAAGCCTTGGACGTTTTCCGGATTCCGTTCCGTAACTCTCAAGTCCCTGCTCCATTTTGTTGCCGGTAATTGTCTGGAAATCTATTTTCATGTTCTACCTCAGATTGAATAATATAACGCAAAAAAGGTGATGAACTTTCATTCATCACCTTCTATTTCGGATAGGCTCCCCAAAATCTTTAATTATTTCTTTTTATTTGTCTTTGTGGTTTTTGTTGTCTTCTTTGGCCTGGCTGCATCCTTTGAAGCAGGATTCTGGAAAAGAAATACTTCAGCACCGTAAGGAGGAAGATCAAAAGTAATGCTGTAATCCTTATAATCACAAAGACCTTCAACAGCCTTTATTTTATCCGGAACACCGCTTCCCATTCCTCCGTAGCACTCCATCGCACTGTCGAGGAGCTTAGTATAAGTTCCATCAAACGGAACACCTACCATAAAGCCCTTGCGTTCAACGGGTGTCATATTAAGTACAAACAAAATATTGTCTTTTCCGTTCGATGCTCTTCTGTAGAAGCTGTATGTACTGCGCTCCTTGTCATCAGCATTTATCCACTCAAATCCGCCCCAGTCATTATCAACTTCGTAAAGAGCGGGATATTTTCTGTAAATCTCAAGGAGCTTACATACATAATCCTTCATTCCTCTGTTGAGATCATTTTCAAGAAGGAACCAGTCAAGCTCTCTTTTCTCGCTCCACTCCCTTTCCTGACCAAAATCCTGGCCCATGAATAGGAGTTTTTTACCGGAATGGCCAAACATGTATGTGTAACCTACGCGGAGATTAGCATACTTATCAACCTTGTATCCGGGCATCTTTTCAACCATGGAGCACTTTAAGTGAACAACCTCGTCATGAGAAAGCGGCAAAATATAATTCTCCGCGTCATTGTAGCTCATGGCAAAGGTCATCATGTAATGCGCACCCTGCCTGAAATACGGATCAAGCTTCATGTACTCGCAGAAGTCGTGCATCCACCCCATATTCCACTTAAAGGCAAAGCCAAGGCCATCTTCTTCAGGTCTTGCTGTAACCTTGGGCCAGGCTGTGGATTCCTCTGCTATTGTAAGTACCTGAGGATATGTACCTCTTACTACGCTGTTAAAATGTTTAAAGAACTCGATAGCATCGAGGTTCTTGTTGTCACCGTATTTATTAGGAACCCATTGTCCGTCGCGCTTACCGTAATCGAGATAAAGCATGGAAGCAACCGCATCTACTCTGAGTCCGTCCACATGGAATTTCCTGATCCAGTAAAGAGCATTTGCAATAAGGAAGTTCTTTACCTCAGGCTTTCCAAGGTTAAAGATCTTGGTGCCCCAGTCAGGATGCTCTCCCTTTCTTGGATCCGGATCTTCATAAATGCACTGGCCGTCAAAGCAGGCAAGTCCAAATTCATCAGGACAAAAATGAGCCGGAACCCAGTCAAGAATAACTCCGATATTGTTCTTGTGAAGTTTGTCCACAAGATACATAAAGTCTGTAGGCTCTCCGTATCTTGCAGTAGGAGCATAGTAGCCGGTAACCTGATAGCCCCAGGAACCGTCAAAAGGATGCTCAGCTATTCCGATAAGCTCGATATGGGTATAGCGCATCTCCTTAAGATACTCAACAATTCTGTCGGCAAACTGTCTGTAGCTATAGAACCCGTCCTCTGTTCCGTCGGGATGCTTCATCCATGAACCGATATGGCACTCATAAATAGCTATGGGCTCCTTGTTCATGTCTTTTCCCTCAAGACTCTTGTACCACTTATCATCAGACCATTTAAAACCTGAAAGATCAGTGGTTCTTGAAGCATTTCCGGGACGAAGCTCCGCAAAATTAGCGTAAGGGTCTGCTTTATAAAGCTTCCTTCCGTCCTTGGCGGTTATAAGGAACTTGTATAATGATCCTATGCCAACGCCAGGAATGAATGCAGTCCAGATATTCCCCACCTTGGTTTTTCCCATAGGATTTGCGTTTTCATCCCAGCCGTTAAAATCACCTACAACATGCACGTCTGCTGCATTTGGCGCCCATACAGCGAAGAAGAATCCTTTTTTCCCATTCTCTTCTGATGGATGAGCTCCCAGCTTTTCATATATTTCGTAATGAGTTCCTTGTCCAAATAAATACTCGTCAGCTTCAGATATAAATACTTTCTGCCCCATAAAGCATGCCCCCTCAAATAGTATTTTTATATCAGTGCATAAAATCTTTTTCTCTTAAGATTACCATGTCGTTTTCATCGTATCGTTTATTTACAATAACATCTATAAAATGCCCGACAGTTCTCTTCTCGGCATAGTAGATAGCGTCATCAACGATGTCCTTGACCTCGGCAACCGTAACCTCGTGATCAAGAGTCTGTCTTTCGGAGATTCTGGTATGAAGCGCCAGAATACCCAGATTGTCAATTGCATACTCTTTCTCATAAGCGTATTGCCTTGCGTAAGCAACAAGTGAATCATCATCAAGAGCCTCTATGTCTACTCTTACATTAAAGCTCTGCTTGAGAGAAGGGTTTTTATCAAGGAATTTATCCATGTCTTCCTTGGTATCTTCCATGACGATGACAAGACCCTTATTCTCTTCCTGCAAGATCTTGAGAAGCTCACTTACAGTCTCGGCTGTCAGGTCTGCAGCACGCTGAATGATAAGTGCTCCGTTGGCAAGCTTTTCAAATATTCCAGTTGTGCTCTTCTTATTGAGCGTATTTGCAGTAATCTTGGCTACCTTTCCACTGAAGTTGGAATCGGAAGCCTGCATTGCTTTTATAAGTCCCTTTGCGAGATTGACAGTTCCTGCTCCCTCTTCTCCTGTTACAATCGCATTTCCGCTGAAAGCATCCATACTCATATTATCAATCGCATTAATGATCTGGCGTCTTGATTTCTTATGATGTATGTATGGTCCAAAGAGCTCTTTCTCTTCCGGCGTCATTGTTCTGACACGCTCTTCCAGCTCTCTGTTTCCTATATGCTTCTTTTGCTGATCCTTCTGATGATCTGAAGGCTTTTTATCGCTCCTTGGATGGCCTGATCTATGCGATGCATCATCTCTTGCACCCTTAGAATGATCTTTTGCTCTATTCCCGGAATCTTTTTCTTGAGCCTTCTCTTTTGCTTCTGTATCTTGCTCTTTTTCTGTCTCCGGTTCTGCAGTATCTGTATCTTCTACATCGTCTGTAGTCTCAGCATCTTCTTTCTCAGACTCTTCTGCATCATCTGTAGCTTCAGAAACTTCTGTACCGGACTCTTCTGCTTCTTCTATCGTCTCAGTTCCTTCCGCCTCAGGCTCTTTTTCCTCTTGTGCCTCTTCGATTTCTGCTGATTCAGCCTGCACTTCGATATCTGTCTGCTGCGGTTCTCCTTCGTCAGCATCAGCTACTTCCTGAGTAACTTCTGCTTCATCCTCCGCGCCGGCTGTCTCTTCGGCTAAAGGCTGCTCATCCTGCAGATCTTCCTGCGAAGTGCCTGCCAAAGCCTCATGAGATTCCACCACTTCATCAACAGCAGCACTTATGACGTCCTCTCTGTTAACGGACCAGTCTGTGCGTCCTGACGCTTTTTCATACTGCTCTTTCTTAATAGCATCGGAGATGGCTTTTTCAATCTTCTCCTGAAGTCCGGCTTTGGTCTTCTCGTCAAAGTCAGCAAACATGTCGCCTGTCTCATCAGCAACTCTCTGTTTAACGCTCTGAAGCTGTTTCTCCTGCTGATTTTTCTTGTACTGCTCCCAGTCCTCCATATAATCAGCGATACTGATCTGACCGGTAATCTGTTTTTCAACCATCGGTTCCGGAGTAACAGCCATACTGATCTGTCCATCAAGCTCCTGAGAAAGCATGCTCTCAAAGTGTGACGGCATCTGATAACTTGCGTTCGGATGGATCACTGCGCCGGGAACCTCATCCTCAAGAGGTTTTTCCTCATAGATGCCTGTTCCAAACGCCGGCTTATAATCTGATTTTACAGGAGCTTCATTTTCTTCCGGCGCATCGTTTGCTTCCTCCAAAGAATCAAGCGATGTCTGAGGTTCAGGAGCCTCGTCCTTGGCCTGTCCAAGAATTGGGCCGTTCCCGCCGTATTTAATATCAATTCCAAGATTCGGTGCACTTGGAATATCCACGGACTGAGTATCAAAGAACAGCTCCTGCATGTTGCCGGTTGGCTGCCTGATCTCGCCCGTCACGCCGGTATTATCATTTAAAAATGCTGCTGTATCGGTGTTTTCTCCTACTGAAACCTCAGCATTTTCTTTTGTCTCATCTTGAGCACTCTCATCGGTATTCTCTGAACCGATTATTTCTCTAAGTCCTGCTGCCAGAGTCTCCTGAAGATTCATGGTGTTATAAGCACTGACATCGACAGAAGGCTCTTTTATCTCATTTATAGGCGGATAACTAATCTCTGCCTCTGTAGATGCCTCTTTTTCAGGATAAACCAGTGTCTCCTGAGGTACATTTGAAACAGGAACAGATTCTTCCTGTGGCTGCTCATCAGGGGTATTGTGGCTTTCATTGTATTCTTTTATTACCTCATCTGTTATAGGAGGCATTTCCTTGGTGGGCTGCTTGGTATCAGCTGTCACAGTCTCTTTTGCCAGATCCTGATCTCTTACAGGCTCAGAAACGTGCTCATCCACCATTCCGTTTTTATTCTTGTATCTGTTATATCTGTCCTGCTGCTCAGGAGAAAGAGGCTCATGAAGGGCTTTAAGTTCAAGCGCTTTCATGACATATCGGCCCTCTCCGAACCAGAGGAACATCTCATCACATTCTTCGATGCACTCAGTAGTAAGGCCTACCCTGTGATAAAGGTACGCCAGCTCATAAGCCCATCTTTCTCTGTAATCGTGCTTTTTTAATTCCTCTAATACTGCTATACGCTCTTCAAGGCTGACTTCCTGTGCCTCGTAAAGCTTGTACTGTAAAATATATCTGCCGGGATCTCTTGGAGCTATCCTTACAAATTCCTTGTAGTATTCAACCGCCTGTACGAACTCTCCCATTTTGATGGCAAGTTCGCAAAGAGAATATACGATAAGCCTTCCTGTGGGATGCTTCTCATAAGCCATCAATAAAACATCACGGCTCTCTTCAAATCTGCGATTGATCTTATATAAGTCACTGATGGTGCAGAGCATCGAAACGCTTCTGACACGCTTCCAATCTATGGTATCAGCAATTTTAACTGCTTCGGCATATCTGCCTTCCCCAATCAGAGCTTTTATCTCATCCGCCCTGATCTTATACTCAACTTTATCCAAAATATCTACCTCTTTGGTACCAACAATACTATATCTAGTGTTAGTTTATCATAGCGTTACTTCTTTGTAAAATATCAGAAAGAAGCGCAAACTGCTCTAAACTAAGCGTTTCCCCACGTGCCATACCGTTAAGCCCCATGTCTTCAAGCGCCCCTTGCACCTGATCCCTTGAAACCTTTAAAGCCGGATTGTTTGAGAGCGCATTGGAGAGCGTTTTTCTCCTCTGGTTAAACGCTGTCCTGATGATCTCGAACATATACTTTTCATCGGATACCTCTACCGCCGGTTTGCTATATCTTGTGAGTCTGACCACCGCAGATCCTACTCCGGGCTGTGGAATGAAACTGCTTGGCGGAACGTCCATAACAGGCTCTGCCTTTGCATAAAAACCCACTGCTAAAGAAAGAGAGCCGTAGTCCTTGTTCCCCGGACCCATGACCATTCTATCCGCCACTTCCTTCTGAACCATAACCGTAATGCTCTCTATCGGCGCCCCACTTTCGAAAAGCTTCATGATTATCGGCGTGGTTATGTAATAAGGCAGATTTGCTACAACCTTGATAGGTTTCCCATGATTGTACTTGTTAACAATCTCCGCTATATCTACCTTAAGCACATCCTCATTTATTACCGTCACATTTTTATACTCGGAAAGAGTATCCGCAAGTACAGGGATAAGGCCTCTGTCGATCTCAACCGCTACCACCGCTCCTGCTGCCTCTGCCAGATACTGCGTAAGACTTCCTATTCCGGGTCCTATTTCAAGTACGCAGTCGTCAGCTGAGACGCCGGCAGCACTGACTATGCCATCAAGAACATTACTGTCTATAAGGAAATTCTGACCAAATTTCTTCTTGGCACTCATTCCGTATTTAGAAAGGACTTCTCTGGTCCTGGCACTGTTTCCTAAATATGCCATTTGATCCTCCATTCATTACTGTTTATTTAATCCATACATTGTCCTTGCATTTTCTCTCGTGATACTGATCACTTCATCAGCGGAAATCCCCTTGATCTCCGCCATTTTCTGAACTACATAGGGCAGGTATAAAGAGCTGTTGCGCTTGCCTCTGAATGGTTCCGGTGCAAGATACGGGCAGTCTGTCTCAAGAAGTATCCTGTCCATAGGCGTATCTTCCATAACTTCTACCATCTTCCTTGCATTCTTGAAGGTCAATACTCCGCCAATCCCAATGTAGAAGCCCATCTTGAGGCACTCCCGCGCCACCTCTTTGGAATATGAAAAACAGTGGACAACGCCGCCTATTTCCTCTGCCCGCTCATCTCTTAGTATTTCGAGCGTGTCCGCAGCAGCGTCTCTGGAATGGATTATTACAGGAAGATTCTCCTGCCTTGCAAGGTTAAGCTGTCTCTTAAACCACAGCTTCTGAAGTTCCGGCTCAGGCTCCGGCCAGTGATAATCAAGACCGATTTCGCCGATTGCAACACAATTTTCATCCCTGCTTAAGCCTCTGAGCAGTTCAATACTGTCATCATCAAGCTCTGCAACTTCGCTGGGGTGAACTCCAACCGCTGCGTATATAAAATCATATCTGTGTGCAAGCTCCAGAGCTTTCTTTGTTGTCTCTATGCTTGCTCCCACATCAACTATTGTCTCTATTCCGGCTTCCTGCATTTTGCCAAGAAGCTCTTCTCTGTCTATATCAAATTGCTCATCATCATAATGAGCATGTGTATCAAAAATCATTATTCACCTCTGCAATAGGTTATATCCTCATATAATTTATCACAAAAAATATCTCGTGAAAACCGCATAAATACTAGGAATTAAAATTTTTTTAAATTTTTTTCAAAAAAATGCTTGCATTATTCTTTTCCACGTAGTAAGATATCACTTGTCGTTAAGACATGGCTACAAGCCAATAGCTAACATATGCACCGCTAGCTCAGTTGGTAGAGCACCTGACTCTTAATCAGGTTGTCCAGGGTTCGAGACCCTGGCGGTGCACGCCGAGTACTGTTTTCGTAGGTATATCCTATGGGGATGGTACTTTTTTTGCGCGTAAAATGAGCCATGCGTTAGCATGTACATAAAGTGCGATGGGAGCTTGCTCACAGGAGCACTTTTATGTGCATGCTAACATACGGCGAATGCCGCGACAACGAGGAACAAGCGTAGCGGTTCCGAGTCTGTCGGCATGGCTCATTGCTCTACTCTTGCATTTCGAATCTTACCAAAAATGGTCCCTTAACCCCGTCCCCTAGGACCATCACCTTACTTCCACAAATGCATCTACATCCTTCAATTCATACCCTTTTATTCTTACTCCGTCGTAGCAGTGTTCAAACCACACCACAGCCTCAGCGCCCTTTTTTGTATCCTCATTTTTCCCCTGAAAAGCCCTGAAATTTCCAAGAGAATAAAAGACAATCGTCTTTTTCCCATCACTGTTAATAATCTCATCCACCTTCTGCACCACATGAGGATGGCTTCCAATGATCACATCAGCACCGGCATCGGCGAAAAACTTTGCCATTTCTGCCTGTTCATCTGTAATCTCTTTTGCATACTCATCTCCCCAGTGAGTAAAGACGATAACAAAGTCTGCCTCTTCTCTGGCAGCCGAAAAATCTTCCAATGCCTTTCCCCTGTCATCTTCTTTGACCGGTAAATAGTGCACAGCAAATGGGTATTTCGAAGAGGCATCCATGCCATTGGTCCCATATGTATATGAAAATAGGGCAAATTTTAACCCGTTTCTAGACAGAATTTCGTAAGGCTTTTCTTCCTCATCTGTGCTTTTTTGTACCCCTATTGCCTTTATACCATTTTCTTCGTAAAAAGACACAGTCACATCGATTCCATAGATTCCTCTGTCCAGAGCATGATTATTCCCACATACAGCCACATCAAATCCGGCGTCTGTCAGCGCTTCTCCCACTTCCAGCGGTGTTCCGAAAGAAGGATAACCTCCGATTGCCGACTTTTTATCCACAAGTACAG
>SVFZ01000088.1 GCA_015056585.1 Butyrivibrio sp.
ATATGCTATATTAACTTTCGCTGTCAGCATTCTGGCTGACACATTCATATCTTTATTTCAAGGGTGGATCGCCCGTAAGCTCCCACACAGGCTTATGAAATGAGTTGATATTTAAAATATTTACAGAGAGGAATTTTATATTGAACAACAAAGACGTAATACAACACTATCAGTACGAGCAGGCCACCGGGGCTTTGAAGTACACATTGACCAACGATTATCTATTCAGAATGGTTCTGCAGCGCGACAACGAAACGCTTATCATGTTGATATGTTCCGTGCTGCATCTGTCTCGTGATCAGGTAATTGATGCCACCATCGACAACCCCATAGAGCCCGGAAAATCCATAGATGACAAAGAATATCAGCTGGATATAGTTGTTAAGCTGAACGGTAATATCACGATCAACCTGGAAATGCAGATTGTTAACTATCACAACTGGTCTGCACGATCACTCTGCTATCTTTGCAGAAAGTTCGACTCAATTGCTCGCGGTGAAGACTACAATACAGCTCAGCCTGTGTACCAGATTGGTTTTCTTGATTTCACTTTGTTTGAAGACCATCCTGAATTTTTTGCCAGGTATCAGATGCGAAGCGCCAGCGACGGCTATCTGTATACTGACAAATTCAACTTGTTCGTGGTAGAATTAAGACACACAGACATGGCAACAGAAGAAGATAAACTCTATGGCATAAATGTCTGGGCGAAACTCTTTAAAGCAACCACATGGGAGGAAATCAAGATGATAACTCAATCAAATCCATCACTGAATTCCGCCGCTGAGGCTCTTTTTGTTTCCACTGCTAATCAGGACATTCTTGAGCAGTGCCGCATACGCGAAGACAACATTGCTCATGAAAAATATCAGGCTGAGAAGATCCAGTCGCTTACTGAAGAGAATGAGTCACTTACTAATGAGAATGAGCGACTTCGTAAGCTTTTGGAGGAGAATGGCATCAGTGCGGATAAGGCACGTGATTGACGCCTTTGTGACTACCAGGTTAGTCTTGAGGTGGTAACAAGTTTCTGGTATCTGTTGTATTCAGGTGCGTCTTCGCTTGCACCATGAAGGGCATAGCCTACCGGAAGCGCCTTGGTTTCAAGCGAATGTCACTGTTATTCTTGTTCCTATTTCCTGACGCGAAAGAACTTCTACAGTTCCTTTATGCGCATCAATGATCCATTTTGCAATGGAAAGGCCCAGTCCTGATCCGCCTGTTGCTGAACTTCTTGCCTTGTCAGATCTGTAGAATCGTTCAAAAATATGACTGAGTTCTTCGCCTGCTATGCCGATGCCTTCATCCTGAACCATGTAAGAAATGCCGTTTCCGGTATTTTTCACTGCAAGTTTTATGTTATTACCTTTGTCAGAGTATTTGGCTGCATTCTGGACAAATATCCTTATTGACTGTTTTATCATAGCCGGATCGCCATTAATGAAGCAGTTTTCGTTTTCCTCAAAAAGATATTTGTGGTCCGGATCGATCATCGTTGACTCTTCCCATACCTCTTTCATTATTTCAGCCAGGTCAATTCTTTCCATGGTCAGCTTCTGCCGCCCGTTATCGCCTCTTGCAAGGAAAAGAAGCTGGTCAATGAGCTCTTTCATGTTCTCAGATTCATTCTTTATCGCCTGAATTGATTCATCCAGAACAGCAGGATCATCTTTGCCCCAGCGGTCCAGCATATTTACATAGCCCTGTATAACTGCAATAGGAGTCCTTAGCTCATGGGAAGCGTCATCCACAAATCTTGCCTGCTGCAGCCTCGCTTCCTGCATTCTGTACAACAGGCTGTTGAGCGCAGCCTCGATACTGGCAAGATCCCGATCTCCCGTAGATATCCTTGCCCCATTGCCATCAGCGGGAACCTTTAAAATCGCTTCTTCAAGTTCCTCGAATTTAGTGGTATCAAGCGGCACTTCACTTATAGCCTCAGCCTTCATGGCAAGCTCATTCAATGGCCTTAGCTTTCTCCTGATCCTGGTCGTATGGGTAAGGGAAAAAAGAAGATTAAGAAGCTGATAGGAAACAACAGCGATAAGGACTATTCCCATAAAAAAAATATATTCGCCCATAGGAAAGCTATACAGCGAGCTCTCGGAAAAAAGGTTAAGAACAACATTGCTGTAGTTGTCACCGGTTATTGAAAAGCTCCTGACAATTTCATTTTCAGGAATTGACTGATAGCTCTTATATCCAAACAAACCAAGGGAAACAAGAAGAATTAATAAGTCCAATGTAAAAAAAGCCTTCAGTTTGTTAAACCAGAAAGCTGTGTTTATTCCTCTTGCGATTGAAGAAGTACGTTTGCTTATATTATTATTCATTGGCAACCTTCTTTTATTACATATCCGACGCCTCTGACTGTCTGAATTAGTTTGATCCCATATTTATCATCTATCTTAGTGCGCAGATGTCTGATATATACGTCTACGACATTAGTTTCTCCATCATAATCATAGCCCCAGATCTCGCCTATAAGACGTTCTCTGTTCAGTACTATGTTACAATTTTCCATAAGAATCCTGAGCAGCTCAAACTCGTAGTTTGTAAGCTCAACAAGATTGCCCTCTGCGCTGACTTCATGTCTGTCCAGATCTATCGTCACATTATTGACAGATAACTGTCTTGTAGCAATGGAAGCACTACCCTTCCTCTTCAAAGCTACTCTGATGCGTGCCAATAGTTCTTCAATCGCAAAGGGCTTGGTAATATAATCATCTGCCCCGGCATCAAGGCCTGATACCTTATCCATGACCGCATCTCTTGCAGTTACAAGTATCACAGGCGTATCTTTTTTTGCCCGTACTCTTCTGAGTACTTCAAAGCCATTGATGCCGGGCAGCATAACATCTAAAAGAATCAGATCATAATCGTTAGAGAGAGCCATATCAAGGCCGCTCCTACCATCCCCCGCCTTATCCACAGAATTTCCCTCATGAATCAATTCAAGTTCGATAAAACGTGCCAATTGTGCTTCATCTTCTACGATTAATATTTTGCTCATCAGTTTTGCTTATCATCCTTTTTGAATTCGTTTTTGATATTCTCAGCAGTCTGTGATGCCTTATCACAAACATCATTAACATCCAGAACCACCTTGTCTACACCGGTAAAATTGTAGGTTATTCCAAAGAACAATCCGATCACAAGCAGCGGAAGTGTAATCCAGAAGAATCCAAGTAAAAGAAGTATAATAACAAGCATCGGAACACTGGCAATGCGCTGACCGTCCTTGTTTATGCAAAAGTTAATCTCAAGGCTCTTGTGGAACATCATTCTTATGAAATCTATCATTTTTCTGATCCCCTCTCTGAAACTGTTCTTTTTGCAATCATTTTCATACTGACTCTGAGCAAGCTCATACTTCTTAACGTTTTCCATTTCCTGACTTGCTCCGGTCGTATAAGTTCCTGACTTTGGCTCAGCCACCTTGCCCTGGCGCTCCAACTCTATGATAGCATCAAGCATATCATAATTGTTCTGTTCCAGAACTTTCTTGGCATCCTCGTAGGATACACCTGTCTTTTCTCTGAGCTTTTCAACCTTTTCAAAGTTTTCCATAGTTTTTACCCACCTTTCAGATATTGAAACATTGTTTGTTCATTTGATATCTGAAATGATACACACTCAAGATTAATATTAAATTTGGAGAAGATTAAAATAAGATTAAAAATTCCACTGCCTTTTTTCATTATAGCAAAGGAGTTCATCCCTTCATAGAATGAACTCCTTTTATTGTGGTCTTCATATTTTTATCTACTGTAATTTGTCACTTTTGGCCGCTTTCTTTACCCTCACTATTGTGACGATAACACATATAGCGGTGGTGACTATGTCGATTACCGGCATTAAAACAATGAAATAAGCCGTAAGTATTGGCACAGGATGTCCAAGCGCATCCGGATCCGGAATCACTTTAGCGTCAAAATAGACACATGTCCAAAACAGGATAACATTAACAACCGCCAATATTAAAATTACTGATAAAGCCCTATATGGACTTTTTTGTTTATTGTTCATACGCACTCTTTTAATCAGTCATATCCCCAAGTCACAAGGTGCCACTCTCCGCCTTCAGCTCTTGCAAGATTCCAGGTCCAGTCCTTGTACTCAGTATCCGGCTCCCATGTAAGTCCGCCATCCTTAGGTGTATGGAAATCGCTCAAAAATACAATGCACTGAGTAAAGTTCTGACCTTCTTCAAGATCATTCATCCATGCAATATTTTCTTCACTGTTACACTCATCAGTTGCATATCTGATATTATGAAGCTCACAACCTTCAAAGTCCTCAAATTTTTCTTTGATCAGTACAATAGCCTCATCCATATCGGCCTTAGTATATATCTGAGATGTTCCATAATCAATTGAAACTTCATTTACTTTATCCTGTCCACATGCACTGACAAGCATTGTCATGGCAAGAATAATGCCTGTGATTATTCTCTTCATATTGCAGAATCCTCCTTAGAAATATCAGTTGTTTCTATATAATATTATGTAATAGTTCTGGAAATACTGTCCAATAAAAAGAATATTAAAAATTAATAATTTGTTCGATTGAAACATTTGTTCAGAAAGAGTATTATATGAATTACCCCAACATATGTTCGGAACATATATTCGATATTATATTACAGGAGTACAGTTCTATGAATACAGTTATAAATGAAGTAGACGTAATATGCGAGCACAAGTCCGACGGGAGCATCATCCCTTTGCGCCTTAGATTTATGAATGAAGACGGCGTATATAATGTCTTTACAATAAAGGGCTACAGGAAATCTGACAGAAAAGGTGCCCATACAACAGAAGATGGAGTCTACACAACCGACTCCACCTTCATTTTTGAATGCCTTATTATTGTATTGGGAATAAAAAAAGTCGTAAGGCTATATTATGATCCGGCTACAAATACAAAATGGCGGCTTGCTATATGAGAACTATTGAATTGCGTTTTTTTGTTGACAAAAAATCTGAATCGATTACAATTATTTCTATCTTATTCAAACGACGCCGGTTGCTACCGAGTAGCCGGAACAACGTCATTTCTCTATCATTAGGTCTTAGCAGATAGGGAAATGGCGATTTTTATTTTAAGGAGGTTTTTATTATGCAGTGGATCATTTTGTTACTTGCCAAGGAATGAGGTGTTGCAATGTCTAGAAAAAATGATCCCCGCGGTATTCTATCCCTCCTTGTGTTTTATTTCTTGATATGGAATGCTGCCATTCCCGGATAAACTGCGCTGCCGCCAAGCTGTTCCTCGATGCGAAGAAGCTGATTGTATTTTGCAACACGCTCTGACCTGCTGGGTGCACCGGTCTTAATCTGGCATGTGTTAAGCGCTACTGCAAGATCTGCGATTGTGGTATCAGCTGTTTCTCCCGAACGATGGGATGAAATTGCTGTATACCCTGCATTATGCGCCATCTTAATTGCCTCAAGAGTCTCTGAAACCGAGCCGATCTGGTTAAGCTTGATAAGGATTGAATTGCCGGCGCCAAGAGAAATTCCCTTGCTAAGACGCTCTGTGTTGGTAACAAAGAGATCATCTCCTACAAGCTGTACCTTGTTTCCGATCTTTGCTGTCATTCTCTGCCAGCCATCCCAGTCCTCTTCATCAAGTCCGTCCTCGATAGAAATGATCGGGTACTTATCTACAAGGCTCTCCCAATGTGCAATGAGTTCATCGGATGTAAACTCTTTTCCTGACTTAGGCTGCTTGTAAAAGCCTTTTCCTTTCTCGCTCTTCCACTCAGATGCAGCTGCATCCATGGCAATCATGAAATCTTTTCCGGGTTCATAGCCTGCTGCCTTTATAGCTTCCAGAATCTTCTCAATTGCCTCTTCGTCACTCTTTAGCTGATTTGGAGCAAAACCGCCTTCATCTCCTACAGCTGTAACATCACCCATATCCTTAATGAGCTTTTTCAGATTATGGAAAACTTCCGCGCACCAGCGAAGTGCTTCCTTGAATGAAGGTGCACCGACAGGCATGATCATGAACTCCTGTGTGTCAACAGCGCTGTCTGCGTGTGCTCCACCATTTAAGATATTCATCATAGGAACCGGAAGTCTGTTTCCCGATACGCCCCCAAGGAATCTGTATAACGGAATATCCAAAGACTTGGCCGCTGCCCTTGCTGTAGCGATTGATACTGCCAGGATTGCATTTGCTCCAAGATTTGATTTGTCCTTTGTTCCATCAGCTTTGATCATAGCTGCGTCGACTGCATATGTATCTGATGCATCCAGCCCTACTATTGCTTTACTTATAACAGTATTAATATTCTCAACAGCCTTTGTTACTCCCTTTCCGAGGTATCTTGCTTTGTCGCCGTCTCTAAGTTCAAGAGCCTCAAACTCACCTGTTGATGCTCCGCTGGGAGCAGTTCCCAAAGCTACAGTTCCGTCAGCAAGAGTGATTTCAGCTTCAACTGTAGGATTTCCCCTTGAATCAAGTATCTCTCTTCCAACAACTTTTTCGATTTCCAAATATTCCATTTACAGTGCTCCTTTCCTCTTAAACACAGAATTCCTCTTTTCATAACCGGTCATAGGTCCCGTTATGATAAAGAGGAACTCACATGATTTACTCAACATGTTAGCCATCGCTAACATTTACGATTTTATTCCAGCCCTTCCTGCGTGTCAACATGCGTTATTGAGTATTTTTATCAATCAGCCCTGAGATTCAAATCCTATGAATATTGCGCTATCATTCGCTTTTGCCGGTGCGCATTTTACCTATAAAAAAATCGTATGGTAATTGAGAAAATTTCTCACTTGTTAGCCGCTTCTACACACTTTTTACTGATTTATAATTAGTGCAACAACACGAAATTGTTCGTGCTGCAATCACAAAGTAAGGTGGTTTTTTCTATGTTTAAATGGAGCACAATAGGAAAGGTAGCATGCGGTTTTGTACTTGGTACAGCCGGTGTTAAGCTCCTCTCCAGCAAAGATGCAAAGAAATGCTACACACATGTGACTGCTGCAGCATACAGATGTAAGGATACATGCCTTGAAACTTACACAAATATCAAAGAGAATTGTCAGGATATCAGCGCTGATGCAAAAGAGATTAACGAAAAAAGATATGCTGATGAAAGAGCCAAAGAAATAGAAGATGCAAAAGCTGTTCTCGCTAATGCCAACGCAGAATCCGCAAATGCTTAAGCACTCAATGAGCTTATATTGAAAGGCATACTATGAATTGTAAAATATTGCATGAAAATGGGGGACGTATGCGCGTACACATATATGTGCGCCATATGTCTTCTTTTGAAGCAGATAAACTACAGTTTTATTTGTCTTCACTTCCCTTTGTAAAAAAAGCCGATGTCAACGAGAGGACATCAAATGCCATCGTTTTATTTGACTCTTCTTGCCGAAGTGATTTGCTGCAAGCTTTTTCCGAATATGACGAAAATACTGAATTAGATGTACCTGAACATACAGGCCGTGATCTTCGCATCGAATACGAAGACCGTATGTTTTTCCATATTGCCGAAAGACTTGTTCGCAGGTTCATCATTCCTCTACAGATACGAAAAGTCATCATTTACCTGAAAGCGATTCCTTACATTGTAAAGGGGCTTAAGTGTCTGCTATCCGGAAAACTTGAGGTACCTGTTCTGGATGCCATCAGCATCGGAGTATCACTACTAAGAGGTGACCATGCAACAGCCAGCAATGTAATGTTCCTTCTCAAGATGGGCGAGATGATGGAAGAATGGACTCACAAGAAATCCGTCGATGACCTTGCAAGAGCCATGTCTCTCAATGTAGACAAGGTATGGATGATATCTTCTGATGGACAGGAAGTACTGGCTAATATCTCCGACATAAAAGAGAATGACCAAATCGTTGTACGAACCGGTACAATGATTCCACTTGACGGTGTTGTATGCCGTGGCGACGCATCTGTCAACCAGGCTGCCATGACCGGTGAATCCACGCCCGTACACAAAGCCGAAGGCGCACTTGTATATGCAGGTACCGTTATTGATGAGGGAGAACTTGTCATTACTGTGCAAAAAGCTCAGGGACAGGGACGATATGACCGTATTGTTGCCATGATAGAGGACTCAGAAAAACTCAAATCCGATTCAGAGGCAAAGGCTTCTCATCTGGCTGACAGACTTGTTCCATATACTTTGGGTGCCACACTCCTTACCTGGCTCTTTACAAGGAATGCCACCAAAGCCACTTCCATCCTCATGGTGGACTTCTGCTGTGCATTAAAGCTCGCAATGCCTATTTCAGTGCTTTCAGCAATGAGAGAAGCCGGCGATCACAGCATTTCAGTAAAGGGCGGAAAGTTCATGGAATCTGTTGCCGAAGCAAAGACAATCGTTTTTGACAAGACCGGCACTCTGACCCATGCCATGCCAAAAGTTGCCAAGGTTATTACTTTTGGAAATTACGACGAAGATGAAATGCTCCGCCTTGCTGCATGCCTTGAAGAGCACTACCCTCACTCCATTGCAAACGCTGTGGTAAAGGCTGCAGAAGTCAAGGGGCTTACCCATGAAGAGAAACATACAAGAGCTGCCTATATCGTTGCGCATGGTATTTCCAGCACAATTGACGGCAAGAAAGTGTGCATAGGAAGTCATCATTACATCTTTGAGGATGAAAAATGTACTGTTCCAAGCGGATTTACAGACAAATTTGATTCTCTTCCACCTGAATATTCACACCTGTATATGGCTATAGGTGAAGAGCTCGCTGCAGTAATTCTTATTGAGGATCCTTTAAGAGATGAGGCTTCTTCAGTAATAAGAAGGTTAAAAGAAGCTGGTTTTGAAAACATTGTTATGATGACCGGAGACAGCGACAGAACTGCCAGATCTGTTGCGCAAAAGACCGGAGTAACCGGATATTTCTCTGAAGTTCTTCCTGAAGATAAAGCCAGCTTCATAAGAAAAGAGCATGAAGCCGGAAGAAAAGTAATCATGATCGGTGATGGAATCAATGATTCTCCTGCACTTTCCGAGGCAGATGCCGGAATAGCAGTCAGTACCGGAGCCTCCATTGCGAAAGAGATTGCAGATATAACCATATCTTCCGATGATCTTGGAGCTCTTTTGACGCTCAGAAGTCTCAGCACTAAATTAATGGAAAGGATTAACCTGAATTATAAAACCATAATAGGATTTAATTCATTCCTTATAATCATGGGTATGCTTGGAATCTTCACTCCAACAACCACCGCATTTCTTCACAATGCATCCACTATCGCTCTTAGCATGAAGAGCATGACGAACCTGTTAGACGAATAAAACATGCAAAAAAAAAAATTTACTTCCACAAAAGGGGCATTCCCATGTAGTCAGGAATGCCCTTTTAATATACTTATACTTTTGTTTTATTCTCCGCTGTTAAACAGCTCTTTAAGTTCATCCTGATGTTCTTCAAGAACCTTTAATACCCATTTGCTCCAATGTCTTGCGTCAGCCTCGGAATCGCCAAACACATAATCTTCCTGGCCATAATCAATTACGTCAAATCCCGGAGTAGACTTGCTGGCACCGGCTGTTCTGTAGCTTACAGCATCTGCCACTGTAAATGATACAGCGGATGTATCATCATAGTTTACCCAGCTGCTGATATCGGTTCCTGTTGCTTCTGTTGCGTCTCCATTCTCAGTCTGAGTTTCAGCAGCGGCCTTTGTGATCTTAACTGCGCCGTCAACATACTCGCCATACATGGTATCTACAGTAAGAGCAAGGGAGTTGCCGAAAATTTCAGATGGTACATGTCCTCCATCCCACTGCCATTCAATATCTGCATCGACCCCTGAAGAAAGGAATGCAATCTGAAGGTTTAGAGAGTTGAACATTGAAATGTCGCCTTCTGCTGCTCCGCATACCATCCTTATCCATGCAGGATCTGTTCCATCTTCATCACCTATATAGTTAAGCGGATTATAAAGTTCCACTGTAACATTTCCATATTCATCGCCTGCATAGACTTCTGCCACATCAGCCTGATATGCTGCGAGCATTTCCTCATATGTAGAATAGTTTGATGAATCTGTTTTGCTGCCGGCAGACTGGGTTGTACCTGAATCAGGAGTTCCCACATCCATTGTATCTCCAGCAGAATTTGCTGCGACGTCAGCATTTGCAAAGCTTCTCTCTTCCCCTTCTGAATCCGAAGCTTCCGCATTGCCTTCAGCCATATCAGGAGGTGTTCCGGTTATGTCTCCGCCAAATCCGCCTGCCATATCACCATTAGGAGCTCCTGTCATATCTCCTCCGGGGCCGCCTGCCATATTTCCCATGCCGCCACGTCCTCCGAAAGCTCCGCCGGGGCCGCCCATACCTCCTGCTGCCGAGGTGCTCTTAGCGTATCTTCCTTCAATAAAGGCATTAACCCTATCTTCTGATGTCATAGCTGCAACTTCTTCATCGGAAAGTGCATTTCCATCTTCGCCAAACCATGTCCATCCATCTGCATAATCAAGGTTATCAAGGTACCACTGCAGATTTGAAATAAATTCTGCAAGGTAGAAGTCCACATATGTTCCACCATAGCCATTGGTATCAGCATACTTCGTTTCATCATATTCAATAGAAAGCTCTATAGAATCATCAGTATCTCCGTCTCCGTTGATATCCAGCTCCACGTCAGATTCTTTAACGGAAAGGTTCTGATCATTGATATAAGTCATGTACTCTTCTGACAGATATTTTGCCATCTGCTGCTGAAATGAGGTGTTAAAGTCATAATCGGAATCCATGTAGTACTCAAAAGCCATGGCCATATCAGCTTCATACAAGGAAGTTATAGGCGAATATGCTACTGCTCCCCATGCTCCGTCTGAAAGGTCATAGGACACACCATCAATGGTTACTGTGGTATCATAAGTGCCGTCTTCGTTTACATAGACACCGACAGCACCAACAGCAATCTGATAATCATAGAAATCTGAACTGTTTGATGTTGCAGCAAACATAGTCGCATGAGCTCCACCGCCGCTGCCGCCGGTAGATACCCAATATTCTGTGCTTCCGGGAAGATTACCAAGCAGTATGTTATATCTTACAAATCGTGATGCTGCTTTCTGGTCCACCAGACATGATGGAGCGTCACCGGTATAATACTCGTTTCCGTTTTCATCTGTAGCAGTATCATTTTTTCCTCTATTACCACAGGCAACATTTATATAGCCTTCTGATGCATATGATGTTGAAGCCATTGTATTAGTGGATGAACTATAACCGGCAGCTCCGGTATTCAGGATTACAGGAGCTGTAGAAGCTGTATAAACCTGCCCGTTCGAGCTGGTTACTTCTGCCTCGTAATCAATTACAAGCTGTCCATGAACATCCTCTGAATAATTGTCTGAAGTGATGTCCTCTACTCCATCACCATCTGTGTCAATTCCCTTGATATACGCGCCCGGGACACAGACAGAAACGCCTTCTTCATCTTCAATTTCCGCATTGGCAACTGCCGTCACAATGCTCATTACCCATGCATCGGCATCAGCATCATAAGACCAGGTCACTTCCTCGTTATTGGCAAGATTAAGTGCCTCCTCTATGGCCGCCTTTTCCTCAGCCGAAGTTGCCTCAAGCGTCGATGTGGCTACACTTTTTGACTCCTTCTCTTCCTGAGTGGATTCTGCAGTTGTAGCTGCATCTTCAGTTGATGCATTCTCTATTGATGCTTCAGAAGCTGTGTCCTGAGTTGTTACAGTTTCTGAAGCGGATTCGCCGCATCCCATAAGTGATGCTGTAAGCGTTGCAGTTGTCAATAATGCAAGTATCTTCTTTATCTTCATTTTTATATGCCTCCAATAAATCTGTTTCTTTATCTGACAGCCATATAATATAAAATGAAGCTTGAAAAAAGCTTGAAGGTTTTTTAAAGAATTTATAACCTGATCATTTTAGTACAGGAATGCTGACTGTAAATGTAGTTATTCCTTCTGCACATGCAACTTCTATTTCACCGTCATGGGCTGTTGCAACAGCTTTTGCTATTGCAAGTCCCAGGCCATAATGCCCATTAAGCACTCTGGATGAGTCCGCCCTGTAAAAGCGTTCAAAAATCCTTTCTCTTTCTTTTGGCGGAATCTCTTTTCCCGGATTGGATACCTTAAGCACAGCACGTTTATTCTCTTCGCTTAAAGTGACCAGTATCTTTCCGGCCTCATCTTCGCTATTTTGAGTTTTTTCACTGTGTGAAACAGCATTATCCAAAAGTGTCGCAACCAGCTGCCCCAGCTGATTTGAATCGCCTTTTACATGGATATCCTGAGCAATATCACTCTCCAGAATAAATCCCTTTTCAAAAGCAACCGAGTCAAAAGGAAGTATTCCGCCTGTGACAATCCTTGAAAAATCAACATCCGAAAGTACCGCCTCTGCGCTTTCGGTCTTTGAAAGGTCGAGAAGCCCCGCCACAAGCTCTTTCATTCGCTGATTCTCATACAGTATGTTGTCAAGCCACCTGTTATTTCCAATCTCCCGCTGAAGAAGCTCTGCATTGGCATTTACCGTTGATATGGGAGTTTTCAGTTCATGACCCGCATCAGAGATAAACTGCTTCTGCTTCTGATATACTTCTTCGACCGGTTTCATTATTTCCTTCGAGGCCTTCAAAGAGACGAAAAAAAGTATTATCAAAGCAGCAGCGCCAAATATTACCGTATTCATTATGAGCGTTCTCATGCTACTATCAGCCAGAGTATTATCCATCATTACTACATAAGTTTTACCCGATGACTCATCTGAAGCGATTCGATATATCATCCTGTCGCTTATTCCGCTCTTTTTCCCATCTGATATAAGGCGGGATGCAAGTTCCTCCAACGCTTCATTGCTCATTACAGGCTTAACATCATTTAACACCCCGGCTACGCTGCCATCTGAAGCAAACTCCACAAGATACATAACAGCTGACTCCAAGACAATCCTGTCTTCAGGCGTCCCGACAGTACCATTGGGGGCTTGTCTGGGGCCATTTCCTCTTATATAGTCATCAAGAAAAACTTTCAGTATTCTTTGGTTATTCCTGTATATCGCACTGTAAGTAGTAAGCGAAATAGTAAGCAGGGTTCCAAGAAGAATCAGAGCAAGAAGTCCCATTATCGTAGCGGTAATTCTGTAGCGTGAAGCACTAAATATTTTGTTTCCAAGCTTCTTTGCCATACCTATTCCTTCCTTCTCAATTCATATCCAAGTCCGCGAACTGCCTTTATCTCCATCTTTGAAGCAAGAAACTGAAGCTTTTTTCTGGTAAAAGAGATATAGACTTCCACATTGTTATATTCGGCTTCATTATCGAATCCCCATATCTTAACAGCGAGCTGTTCCTTGCCTATAATAGCCCCTTCATTTGCCAAAAAAATTTCCATGATGTGCAGTTCTTTTTCTGACAGACGTACATCCATGCCATTTTCGGTATTAAAGAGCATCGACTTACCACTGTCCAGTTTAAGGTCTCCCAAAACAAGGTTTCCTGCATCATCAGTCTTCTGGATATTATTTCTTCGAAGCAGGGCTCTTACCCTTGCAAGCAGCTCCTTTGTCTCAAAGGGCTTGGTCAGGTAGTCATCTGCTCCGCTGTCCAGTCCGCTCACTTTGTCATCAGTATCCGATCGTGCGGTGAGCATTAAAACCGGAGTCTGTATGCCCTCTTTTCTTACAGTTCTGACTATATCAAAGCCATTTATGCCGGGCAGCATCACATCAAGAATAAGCAGATCATATATGCCGCTTCTTGCCGCATCAAGTCCGCTTATCCCATCCGGGAATACATCTGTATCATATTTCTCCTGCCTGAATATTTCGCATAATGCCTCAGACATTCTCTTTTCGTCCTCAACCAGTAATATTTTCATAGTCACCTATTTCAACGCTGCACTCAGGCTGTTAGGAATGCCTCTCGGTCCTCTCACAGCATATATTCCATACTCCGATTTAAGCCTGTCAAAAGTAAACTTGTCGGGCTCATATCTTTTTTGCAGCTTTATCTTCATAAGAGCTGTAATCTTGAGATTCTTGTCCTCATAGTCATAAGGAATGTCAATTTCTGTGACCTTGCACTTATACAGAATTGCTGATACCGGCGAGCCAACATACATAAAAACAGTATCTCCCTTTATGATTCCTGCTCCCTGTTCCCAATCTATTTCATCTGTGTCATCAAATGCGTGCTCGATGTCATAGTACTTGGGATTAGCCGGAACAATCCATTCCTTAGGCTGTCTGAATTTATCCTTTTTCTTTTTAGATGCAGTATCCAAAAAACTGGCATCAATCATAGTACAGATTTCATCCTGACTCACAGATCCATCAAGCAGGATTGTTATCCAACTCCCTTTGTTCATGTGATATGCAGGTAAAAAACCTTCCTGTTTTAATAAGATATCACGCAGCATTAAATCATCAATTTTAACATCAATAATATCAATGCGCTCTGTTCCGGGTCTCCCCAATTTATTAGCTTCAACATCCATGATTATAGCAAACCACTTTCTGTTATCATCATGTCTAAAAACCGCATAATCCGGATATCTCTTCCACAGGTATTCAGGAGATGCCTTGTATTTTTTCTTTATGTACTTCGCTATATTTTCTCTAATCGATGCCATATGAACCCTCTCCATCACTCGAAAGTCATCATATTTCCAGGAAGATCTGTCATTATCTCACCTGACAGAGTTCTTGACTATCATTTTCTCCATCTTCACATGAGGAATCCCATCCTCCATGAACGGCTCTGACATAACTTCAAAGCCTTCTTTGGCATAGTAACCGATTGCATATTCCTGAGCTTCAAGATATATCTTCTTGGCCTTTAGTTGTTCAGTGGCGATTCTGACACCCTCATGAAGCACCAGAGCGCCTATTCCTTTTCCATGCTCCAGTGTTACCACTCTGCCAATCTGAGCCACTCCTGAAGCTTCATCATGATCTTTCCAGAATACTCTGAGACATCCTGCGACTCTCCCTGAATCATTCCAGCAAAATACATGTATCGCATCCTGATCCTTATCGTCCAGATCCTGATAAATGCACTCCTGCTCTGTGACAAAAATCTCAAACCTGGTCTTTAATATCTCGTAAAGTTCTGTGGTACTGAGCTCATTAAAATGCTTAACTATCAAATCCATCCGGTATCTTCATTAACTCCTTATTTCTTTATACAGAATCTCCTGCATCACACCTGCAATAGCTACATGCCCGACTGTCATAACGGCTTTTTTCTCTACCATTTCAATTCGGGAAAATCTTTTATGATTCCGAAACATTCTCTTACCATGTTGTTGGGGAGATACCATGGCACAGTATAAGCTGCGACTCCATAAACTTCATATTCAGTCAGTCCTTTTGCCAGATGGATTCCACGAAAAACATGGAAATTGTTGGTAACTATCCCAATGGTCTTAGTCCTGTCTGTTTCACTTTCGTTCTGCCTGATCATATCAAGTGAATATCCTATATTCTCTGCAGTGTCCATGGCTTCTGTTTCTGCCATGACCCGGCCAGGATCAATTCCCTTAGCTATGAGGTACTCTTTTCCACCCTCTCCCTCAGTGACCGGTTCGTTTCTACCCTGTCCCCCTGAGACAATGCATATGGTCTCGGGATTATCCAATAGATACTCATACGCCGCATCAAGCCTGTACCTGAATATTATGCTGGGGCCATTCTGTCTCATCTGCGCCCCAAGTACAACAATATAGTCAAGATCCTTGGCACCCTTATCACCAAAATGACTTATCATTGCCGCCATAAAGACAGCAAACACTATAACCCCCGCGGTGATAATGCAATAGCAAAGCCTGCGCAGCATAACCGGTACATTAGCCCATCTGTCATTGCACGCAAGAAAGAAGGCCGCGGCAAAAAATACCGCTCCGGCAATCCATATAGCAAAAGAAAATGTTCCGCTCCCAACCATAAATATGCTCACAGAATAGATCAAACATATGACCATGAGCACGCAAAAAATGACTTTCATATACCTCACAGCAAAGCATCCTTTCATTTTTTACTCATATCTCAGAAAAGAGTTTGTTGGACTTTCTAAGTTGCAAAGTAATAAGTATTGCTATTACTATTTTTTCACGTTCCGGCATCATAGTCCGGTTCCATGCCCCTACTTCTTCAGATCAAATATAACTTACAGTTTCTGTGAGATCTTTTCTGCTGTTATTATTATCAAGAGGTCCTGCTCCCTCTGCAGCATATCCAAGGTCGAGGAGCATAAGGATTTCTTCATTCTCCGGTAAGCCCAGATCTTCTGCAAGTTTATCAGGATCAAAGAAATTGAGCCAGCAGCTGTCAACTCCGGCATCAGCGGCAGCCAGCATAAGGTGAGTGGCCACAATTGATGCATCCTCAACGCCTGAGTCTCTCTTGCCTCCCGGATATGTAAATACATTGTTTTTATCAAATGTTACTACAAGAACAGTCGGCGCTCCGTAGCGACATGGAGTTGCCTTATCGATCTTAGCCAGGTTCTCATCAGTCTCAACAACATAAATATGCTGCTCCTGTAGATTCTTTGCCGTAGGTGCAAGTCTTCCTGCTTCTAAGATATCATTAAGTCTCGCCCTGTCTACTTTTCTTTCGCTATACTTCTTGCATGAGTAGCGGTTCTTTACTACTTCTTTGAATTCCATGGTAATCCTCCTTATAATCAACACTTAATTTCCAATATAGAAAAAGCAGGAGCTTAGAAAAATGCTCCTGCTTCGTATTATACTACTATTTCTTATGTCTCAAAATTACCAACTGAAAACGGCAAGCCTGTTTCAAAAGAATTGTTCCTTTTAAGTTGTTTTTAGGTAACTCAAATATAATTTTCTAAAATGATGATGTTACCTGAAAAGGAGGCAGCTTACATGAAAAGAATTGCTCTTATACCTGCTTACATGCCTGATGAAAAGATGACTGACATCGTCAAAAACCTATATGAATCAGGCTTTATTATCATAATTGTAAATGACGGAAGTTCAGACGATTGCACAAAGATATTTGAAGAATCAGCAAAATACGCAAATGTCCTCTGCCATGACCATAACAAAGGAAAAGGAGAGGCTCTGAAAACAGGTCTCCGTTTCATTAAAAGCACCTATGACGCGCCTTATACCGTCGTCAATGTGGATGCAGACGGCCAGCATAAGATTGAAGATATAATTCGCGTGACCGAAGCTTCTGAGCAAAACCGCTCCTGTCTTATACTCGGAAGCCGCAAAATGGAAGGAAAGGTTCCTTTCAAAAGCCGCGCCGGAAATGCCATAACACGATTTGTTTATCGACTCTGTTCCGGCACGAATGTTCACGACACCCAGACCGGACTTAGGGCATACAGCGATGAACTGGCCGGGAAGCTCGCCTGGATCGACGGTTCACGATACGAATATGAAATGAATATGCTTATGGAACTTCCCAGAGAAGATATTGAGATCAAGGAAGTCTGGATAACTACCGTTTATATTAACAACAATGAATCCTCCCATTTTGATGCTGTAAAAGACTCCTTCAGGATTTATCGGGAAATATTTAAATTCTCGGCGTCTTCTTTTATCAGCTTTATCGTGGATTACTGCCTGTTCTGTCTGCTGTCTTTCCTGACAGGCTCACTGGTTTTATCCAATGTAACGGCGAGGCTTGTCAGCGGCACAGTCAACTACACAATAAACAAAAAGCTTGTTTTCAAATCCGGATCGGGCCTTTTTTCAGCAGCCAAATACACACTTCTTGCTACTTTCATTCTTGGCTGCAACACGATACTTTTGGAACTGTTTACAAGCATGAATATATCATCCTACGCAGCCAAGATTTTAACTGAACTATTGCTGTTTGCTTTCAGTTATCTCATCCAGCGGAGCTTAATATTTAAGAAAGGCGGAAAATACAATATGAAAAAGAATCTTTGGGCAGTCTGTTCAGCTGCCACCCTGATTGCATTTACCACATATATCACTCTTGATACTTTTGTAATAAGTAAAAGCTACAACACGAACGCAACTGAAATAAATACAGCCATGTTTGCTGATGCCGAAAGCACTCAAACTAACGATGTCGCTGAATCACCTGAAGAGAATATTTTACAAACAGAGACGAATAATGCCTCTGAAGAATCAACACGTACTTCGAGACATTCAGGTAAATCCGGAAGGCATCGTAATTCAGCATCAGCTTCAGGCGAAAACACCGATACTACAGACTCTTCCACTGCTGCAGGAATCATTACCGATTATACCGGAGAAAATACTGTCTCTAATGACAAATACACGATAACACTGTCCGAATATTATCAGAACGACACAAAAATCTATGTTGCAGACGTCGTCCTGTCTTCAGCGCAATATTTAAAGACCGCCTTTGCTGATGATACCTACGGAAAAAATGTTACCGACACAACCTCATCCATCGCAGAAGACAATAATGCAATTCTGGCCATAAACGGGGATTATTATGGAGTTCAGGAAAGCGGATATGTTATCAGAAACGGTATAGTCTATAGGGATACTCCTAACGGGTCGGATGTCCTTTGCATATATGCAAACGGAACAATGGAAGTAGTAAATGACGGCGATTATTCCGCAGAGGAGCTTGTTTCCATGGGTGTATGGCAGGCACTTTCTTTTGGTCCTGCGCTCATATCGGATAATGCGGTAGCTGTTGACACCAACACTGAGGTAGACCGGGCAAAGACCAGTAACCCCAGAACTGCTATAGGTGTGATCGAAGCAAACCATTTTGTTTTTGTCGTATCGGACGGAAGGACTTCTGAAAGTGAAGGACTCAGTCTGTATGAGCTGGCAAATTTCATGCAGGATCTGGGTGTTTCTACCGCATATAATCTTGACGGCGGAGGCTCATCAACCATGTATTTTAAAGGTTATGTTATAAACAATCCCACTTCCGGCGGAAGTATAAAAGAACGAAGTGTCAGCGATATAGTCTATATCTGCTAATAACAATTAAGGAGGTTTTAAGATGGATAAAGAACTTAAGAAGTACTTATTATACAGTACTGTATGGACAGCATTTCTTGCTCTCTTTGGAGCTATCTATGAATTATTCAGTCACGATGTTTATTCGTACTACATGATCTATGCCTTTGGAATACCGCTCATCATGGGTGTTTTGCCCTATGAAGTCATGCTTATCATCGGCAAGTATCCCGGCAGATTATTTTATAACTTCTGGAACACAGCAATAGCGACCCTGAGTATAGGATGTCTTTTCTCCGGTGTACTGTCCATCTATGGCACCACTAATTCACTTATAATCGTTTACCCTATAGCCGGAGTGATCCTGATCGTAATGAGCCTGGTGGCATATGCCATGACCACCAGAGCTGCTCCGTAAGCGCATAATTTCACATCAATAATATCTTCCGCACATGCATCCATTATGCCTTATCCGCTCACGATCTGTGCTATGTTCAGAAAACCGGGCTTGTATCGCGCATCAAAAAAGATGCGCGGTATCTAACCGTAGTTACCACCAATATCAGTTTCGATAGCATTAGAGAAATTCAGGGAGTATAGGACTATGAGTTTCTGCTTAACGATGCTCCGGCTCTGTACATTTCTGAGAAATCATCCTCATTCCAGGTCTCATAATACTCAAGTACATCGGCATCACCTTCAGCAGTCCGATACGTATACTTTACTCCATCGGCAGACTCTGCCTTAACTATGTATTCGCCATTGGCGTTTGTCTCAAATTCGCTGATCTTATCGGAATGGTCCACAGCAAAAGCTCCATCCTTCATGTGACCATAATTTACCTCAGTCTCTGTAAACTGCACATAATACTCAGGCTGCATTTCGTCGCCATCCTCATATCCAATAGAAGCTGTCTGCCATGTTCCAGAAATAGCAAGATTCAAATCATCAGTAGCCTCATCTTCACTAGCATTTGATGAAAGAAAAACAGATGTCGGACCATCTGCACCGCCTATTATTGTTGTATCATTATCCGTTTTTGCTCCACATCCTACAGCTCCCACTGCTATCATTAACAAAACTGCAAATAATTTTTTCTTCATATACTCTCCTTTTGTCAAAAAACTGATCTCTGAATTCTTTACTGATTCTCTCAGTTTCACCTTGATTTAAAAATATAAAAACTTCTCTTCCGCGCACGCATCTATTATACCTTATTTGCCATAACAAATAATTAATAATTTGTTCGATTGAAACAACGACTCGGCAAGAGTAGTATAAAAAATATCCCAATATACGTTCGGAATAATCGTACTGAAAAACATGCAAAGGAATGAGGTTATAAAGATATGTTTAGAAAAATGAGAAGATTTGCTCAGCAGATATCTGAGGAAAAGTGCATAGAAATTTTGAAAAATGAGCCGAGGGGCATATTATCGGTTCTTGGAGATGACGGCTACCCATATGGAATGCCACTGAATCACTGGTACTGTGAGGAAGACGGCAAGCTCTACTTCCATGGTGCCAAAGAAGGGCATAAGCTTGATTCCGTAAAGGCCTGTGACAAGGTAAGCTACTGCGTATATGATGAAGGATATCGCAAGGATGGCGAATGGGCGCTCAACATTAACAGCGTCATCATCTTTGGCCGCATGAAGCTGGTGGAGGATCCCGAGAAGGCAAAAGAGATCTGCACCCACCTTTGTCGGAAGTTTACTGATGATGAAGAGTATCTTCAAAAAGAGCTAAAAAATGCCCTGCCACGAGTCCAGTGTCTTGAACTGACACCTGAGCACATGACAGGTAAACTTGTCAATGAATCATAAATTCCAGGGAAAAGAGCTCTTGCACTACCTTTACATGTCCCATTTAATCTTCCTGTCATTAGTGACATATCCACTAAAGAGCTTTTCTCCATTTGACCTTATAATACAGAAAAGCCAGTCCCAGGCATAATGCTGCTATTATCGCAAACCAGGTAGCTATCAAGCCTGCAGATTGCTCATATACTTTTAAAAAGATATATGGTCCATCCATTATCCTCAATGCATTCATTACAAGAGCAATAACTCCATACATAAGGCTTGCTGCTGCCGGCCAGATAATTATCCGTAGTGAAAGCTTCTCTGCTTTTTCTAAAAAAAGAAGTGATATCACCGATAGCAGCGGACCAATAAAATGATTTATTGGTGCTACATCATTAAAGAAGTAATATGCAATGCCTCCTTCCGGAGCCAGTACAAAAGCAGCTATAAGGAATGTAACCGTCAGCCCAACCGCACTTATAAAATGTGCCACAGTAAGTAGTCCCGGGAGCGGTTTCTCTTTTACACAATAGTAAACCACAAATCCCGAAATTATCAGCTGAAGCACATTACTGTCTACTGTGTACCATTCGAACAGCCCAAGCTTAAACGCGTATACATCATGTATAAATGCAATTATCTCTAAAACTACTAATATCAGATTGACATAAAATACCATTCTATACTCTTTGGAAATCATGATTATGGCTATCTCTCCAACTCTTTCTGTTATTATCTATCATTCATCTCATCTTCAAAATCCAGGCAATTCCCTTAGCAAGTCGGATATCAGCATCTTTAAAATGATTTCCCGGATTCAGCTCAAAAACCGTATCTATACCGCTGTTTTTGTAATGTTCATAAGTCTCTTTAGTTTTATCTTCAACTGTACTCAACAGGCTGTTTCTTGTGCGCGCCTCTTTATCGCCAAGAGAAAAATATACCCTATCAGGCTTTCTGACAAAATCATTTTTGTTGGTATATTCCACAAAATCAGGAAACCACATGGAACCCGATGCACTTACAGCTCTTGAAAATATATCCGTCTTATACAGGCTATAGATAGCAAACAACCCTGCCAGAGAATAACCGGCTATAGCTATATATTCAGGTTCAGCAGCAAGTTCCTCCTTTATTGCCGGAGTTATGCTGTCGGTAAGTTTTTTAATATATTTATCTGCGCCCCCTGTACATGGGCTGTCATTTTTACTTAAGGGCGGACATTCCCACGGTGACATCTCGTCATCCCAGTTAATGTCACTTATGACAGCAAGGCTTACCTTCTTATCTGTCATTGAATGAAGCGCACTGTAAACGCTGCTACCGTTTCCCTGAAATGTGTTAGTAATCACAAGCGGAGCAGCCTCATCCCTGTCACCATATAAATAAACATGTTTTCCTTCAACTATCATTTTCTTCAGTTATCCTCTTTTGCAGCTTTATCTTCATGACGATATATGGCAAAGCTAGGATATCTATTCCCACTTTTTCCATACATCCGGCTGGTAACCAAGTGTAGACTGCTTTCCGTTCCTGACCACCGGTGTCTTTATTATCTGCTGGTTTTCAAGGAGTTTATCCAGCTTATCCTCATCTGCGATATATTGGAGAAGTGCAACAGCATCTTTATCCTTAGCATCAGGATTTATCATGTTCATGATTCCGCCATTTGAGCCTGCTACCGAGGTAAGTTCTCCCTTACTAATTCCTTTTTCTTTCATATCAATGAACTGATACTTTATGCCACGCTCTTTAAAGAATCGTTCTGCTTTTTTCGTGTCATTGCATTTTTTTGTTCCAAAAATCTGTATATTCATTAAATAATCGTCCCTTCAAAATAATCATGCTCCTATTATACCCAAAAAATAGACTAATCTGTAAGACTCAGCTATCGCCAGCAATAGCAAATAATTAATCGTCATTTGCACAGAAATGGAGTAAAATAATCTGAAAGATTGGAGGATACCATGATTACACGTGATGAAGCATTTACACTACTTAAGAAATATAACAAAGATCCATTTCATATCCAGCACGCCCTTACTGTTGAGGCAGTTATGAAATGGTATGCTAACGAACTCGGGTATTCAAATGAAGAAGAGCACTGGGGTATCGTTGGATTACTCCATGATATAGATTTTGAACTTTACCCTGATGAGCACTGCCTTAAAGCCCCCGAGCTTCTCAGAGATGGCGGTGTCAGTGATGATATAATCCATTCCGTTTGCTCACATGGATATGGAATAACTGTCGGGAACGGAACCACAATAGATGTTGAACCCACCTTAGAAATGGAAAAGGTACTCTTCGCTGCGGACGAACTTACTGGGTTGATCTGGGCCGCTGCCCTTATGAGGCCATCAAAGAGTACAAAAGATATGGAGCTCAAGTCTCTGAAAAAGAAATACAAGAGTAAAGGATTCGCTGCCGGGTGCTCAAGAGAAGTTATCGAAAGAGGTGCCGC
>SVFZ01000009.1 GCA_015056585.1 Butyrivibrio sp.
ACCCTCATTCCCGTAACCATCACTGAAGCAAACAAAACTCCAAGCCCAAGCACGTTTGAACCAAATGTTGCTATGTAGGCAAGTACCAGAACATAGTAGACATTTGTCGCCCCATTGTTCAGTGGGAAAAGAACCAGCTGATAAAGCTTTGCTCTGTTGATCCCGTCGTTTTTCGTAACTGTTTCTCCCATTTTTTATCTCCGAATTTCTATGATATTTCTGCTTTTCTTTAGCAGCCTGACAGGTAGCTGTTTCTACCGGTTTTTTTACTTGGTCCAGTTTGCGCCGTTGTCTCCGGATTCCTTAAGCTTATAGTCAGGATTTGGTCTGCTCACCTTCCTGAAAACTGCTTCGTCGCTAAAAGAGCCGCTGACAGCCTTAAAGGTGCACTCGTTTTCCAACGTCGTGGTAAATTCAAAAACATGCTGTCCATGTTTTGTTGCGATCTTATTTCCGTTCTTGAAAAGAGTTACTTCATTCTGATTGGAATAGACTTTAATCTTTATCTTTCCTGACGTTCTGTCTTTAAATCTCTTTGAAGTTATATGAACGAACGGATCATTGCTCCACCAGGCTTTGTACAGGTAAAAGCTGTCTTTTTTAACCTTTCTGTCAAAGGTAACAAGGCCCTTGTGGTTCATTCCCGGCTCGCCACCCTGGTTTCTTGCATCAGCTGCAAAATCAAACATGTTCCAAACGTGAGTCGCCCACATGAAAGGATTTCTTTCAAAGCATCTGAGCATGTACTCGTGATAGATTGCCTGATACTCCTCTGTGTGATCTCCTCTTCTTGGGTGCTCACTGTGAAGGTTCGGCATTCCCTCGCATCCGTACTCTGAATAACCAAGGCTTCTGTCCGGATAAACCATGTGGAAAAATCTCATCCAGATGTCATTGAGGAAAAGCCCCGGAACATACCAGCCCAGATAAAGGTTCCAGCTGACTGTATCTGTAATGTGTGCCACTTTATTGAACGGTCCGCACATTGCATAACATGCAAGTGTTGTAAATCTTGTATTATCCATCTGATGACAAAGGTCGTTGAGCTGTCTGTGGTTATCAAGCATATCTGCCTTGTCCTTGGTGGATATTGTTATCTCATTGGATATACCCCAGCAGACAATTGAAGGATGATTGTAGTTCTGAACGATAAGCTCCTTCATCTGGCTGATGGTATTGGCCCTTCCTTCAGGCATATGCTCTGAAATATATGGAATCTCGGCCCAGACTATCATTCCTCTCTCATCGCAGAGATCGTAGAAAGTCTGACTGTGCTGATAATGCGCAAGTCTTATGGTATTTGCACCCATTTCGCAGATAAGGTCCATATCCTCTTTGTGCATCTCATCTGTGATGGCATTTCCAAGCCCTTTTCTGTCCTGATGTCTTGAAACACCGTGAAGTGCATAGCTCCTGCCGTTCAAATAGAAACCGGTCTTTGGATGATAATGGAAATCCCTGACACCAAAGCGTGTTTCAACTTCATCTGCGACTTCTCCGTCTATAACAAGCTGAGCCTTGGCGTTATAAAGATATGGTCTCTCAATTCCGTCCCACAACTTCACTTCGTGGATGCAGCATTCAAGATGTGCCTCGTTCAAAGATCTGCCTGCATTTTGGCAAAAGACCTCTTTTCCCTCCATATCAGAGACAATAATCCTTACATCGCCTCTGTTTGTATTAAGATAGCAGCTTACCCTGACGTCTGCCTTCTTGTAGCCTTCGATCGGACGGGCACTCACCTTTAGTCCACGCCCTCCAAAGTAGTCGAGATCAAATCTTTCTTTATTTACAACAATGAGTCTTACGTCCCTGTAGATTCCGCCGTAGAATGTGAAATCGGCTTTCTGAGGATATACTCTTTGATTTGGTCTGTTGTCCACGTTGACTTTGAGGAAATTTTTTCCCTCAACAAGGTAATCCGTAATATTTGCTCTGAAGGTTGAATATCCGCCTTCATGTCTTATAACTTTCTGTGAATTCAGGTATACATCGCACTCCGAATTAACACCGTCAAATTCGATATACACGTCCTCTTTTTCCCTGTCAAAAGAAGGACAATCTATCTCTTTCTCATATCTGGCCAGGGTTCTTAAGTAATCATTTCCCCCATCCTGTCCGTCAATGTTGTTCCAGGTATGGGGAATATTGACCATAACCGGATCATTTTTTTCCAAATAAAACTTCCAACCGTTGTTGATGTTGTAGAACTTTTTCATTTCACGACTCCTTTAATCTGTCCAAATTTTACAAAATTCCGGAATGTAACTTCAATCAAGATGGAATAATCTGCACCTTTTACAGCGTAATTTACAATCATCTATAAAATGCTGTAAAATAAGCCTATGAAACAATTACTTGTAGCCATTGTGGAAGATGATAAAGAGTACTCCTCTTTCCTTGAAAAATGCCTTTCAAGATACGGATCTGAGAAGGGTTTTATTTTTAATACCCAAATTTTCAATAAGGCCGAAACATTTTTGGATAACTACAAAAAGGCTTTTGACATCGTATTTATGGATGTTGACCTGGGAAAAGGATTTTTGAACGGTATGGACGCCGCCAGAAAACTGAGAAATATCGACGATACAGTCATCTTGTTCTTTGTGACCAACATGCCTCAGTTCGCCCCTGAAGGATACAGTGTGAATGCTCTTGATTACTGTTTAAAACCCATCAGCTACAGCAATCTTTCCGTCAAAATTGACAAGGCGATCAAGCTCCTTTCAAGTAGAAGCGGTCAGCCTGTTAAGATAAAAGAAAAAGAGGGAACAAGAATAGTTTCTTCCAATGATATAATGTACATCGATGTAATGGGCCATGATCTTATGTTCCACACTGTTGACGGCGTCATAGACTCCTATGGCGGCTTAAGTGAAAGAGAAAATGAGCTGTCCGGATGCAATTTTGCCAGATGCAGTGCCTCCGCTCTGGTTAACCTTTCCTATGTTACAGGGTTGTACGGAGATGAGATCGCTGTTGGCGGTGACAGGATAAAAATAGGCCGTTCCAAGAAGAAGGCCTTTATGGAGCAGCTTAACATGTACCTTGGAGGGTGATATAAATGTTCTTTGATTGGTTAAACAGCTATAGAGCAGTTGGTTACTTTCTTGAAATTTTTATCGCAGAATTCTTATTCGTATATTCTTTAAAAAAACGAGCTTTGTTTTATCCAAAGCTCATTTCTTTTCTCATCATCTCTGTTTTTCTGATGTCCTTTGTGGATCTTTATCAGACCGCATCCACTTTCATCAGACTTATGTATCTTCTTATTGTGATCGCAGTAAGTATACTAGGGATCTGTATTCTTTTTGACGCTCCGTTTCTGATTCTTTTCCCAGCCTGTATAGCCGGAGTTGCTACGCAGCACATTGCAAATAAGGTGCTTACACTTTTCATGCTCATACCTGCGTTTAATAAGCTTTCATGGATCTCGTCATTCTATATTCTGTCAGATCTGTGCGTGGTTTTTGTAGTTTATCTTCTTACCTATCTTCTTCTTGCAAGACATTACAAACCTCAGAATAGCTCCATGCGCTTAAATGCCGTTTCCGTTCTTATCATCATAACCTGCATCGGAGTTAACAGACTGATTGCCGATCATCCGGATGGAAACATTTTTTATGAGGCTGCGTCCTGTATCTATGCGATCATATGCTGTATCCTTGCCCTTGCCATCCAGCTCTACCTCTACAGATGGCAGCAGCAGAAGGCTGAGGCCCTTGTGGTAAAAGAGCTTCTTACTGCCTCGGAAAAACAGTACGAGCAGTGGAAAACAATGGTAGAATTCATCGGTGTGCAGACCCACGACCTCAAGCATATGCTTGACCGTATTGAAAGGCTCGCCGACAAGGAAAATCTTGATCTTCCGGATCTTGGTCCTATAAGAGAATCTGTTTCCAACTTCTCTCCTCTTGTAAAAACAGGCAATGATGTTCTGGATGTGCTTCTTCGCAACATGAGCACTCTCTGCACCCGCCAGCACATCCGCTTTAACTGCGTCAGCTACACTGATTGCCTTGGAAAATATGACAGTATGTCTCTGTACTTTTTGTTTGCCAATGCCATCGACAATGCAAGAGCTGCCGCGGATCTGGTCACCGATCCCGACAAACGCCTTATCGATGTGAGCCTCAAGCAATTTGGTGATTCTGTTGTGATACATATCTGGAATTATTATGAAGGAAATATAGTCTTTGAAGATGAATTGCCGGTCAGAGGCGTTGGCAGTGCCGGAACCGGCTATGGAATCAAGAGCATCAAGCTGCTTGTAGACAAATTCGAAGGAGCCCTCAACACAAATACGGAGAATGATATCTTCCACTTAAATATCATTCTCCCGTTAAAAAGCTGAAACCATGTCCAATGAGAGCTATCTGCAGAACGTCGAGCTTTCAATCATGTATCCTGGCAGACTTTCACATTAATGATTTAAAACCTTTATCTCACATTGAACAGGATATTCGTGCATATTTGAAGTTGTACGATTAACTTCGGTATTATCGACTACGCCTTTTCTCCGCAGATACCCGCATTGTATAGTCTTATCCCTGCTTTAGTATCAGGTTTCAAAATAAGTAACTTAAACAGCCAATTTCCCGGAAGAATATTCTCACCGTGAAAACGAATATCTTTCACACGCGACTTAGGATTAATCTCTACATCCGCTGCAACGGCTTCCGGAATAGTTCCATGGATTTCTTTCGATTCCAGAGCATAAATCTTACTCATTCCATTCATACTGAAACCGGCATTTTTCATTAATTTGCCCATTTTCCCTGGCATATATTCAAGAGATCCGACACTATTAACATATACAACAGGTACACCAAATGCATTAACATACATCATGCATCTTGTATCATTCTCCTTATGCTCTTTTTCAGGCTTCTTTGGGTCAGCAGGACATCCATGCGGAAAAAGAATAAGAGAAAGAGTTTCATCCTTAACATTATCGTAGAAGTGCTTCCTTCTCGAATCAAAACATATGCCAACACCAACTTTTCCAAAAGGCGTTGATATAATGCTTCCAAAGTCACCTCTTTTAAAAACAGCAGATTCACCTTCAGACTTTGAGACCACTCCGCAAACACCGTCTTTTCCAGCAATCATATATCTGTTGTAATAATCCCCATCTTCTTTATCAAGATAACCGACGCAGATATAAGTATCATATTTCTGAGCCATCTTCATAGCCCACTCTGAGGTATTAGTTCCATGATCATCGGCATATTCCCATATTTCCTGACTTGCCATATAGCTACAAAGTGCCAGCTCCGGAAGAACGACCAATTCCGGTTTTTCCAATTTGCCGATTAGTTGTTCAATGTATTCTTTTCTTTTATCTATACCCTTAATATCATTATCAAGCTCTAATGCGAAAATCCTCATAATCCAGTCCTCACTCGTATATTATTCTGAAACTACATATAGCCTTAAGAGCACTTTCCGTTTAGCCAAAGGACAGATTTTTTCAAAGCCTCAATGGTCTTGGTTTCAAGAACGCATCTTGCATTTCTCTGCTCGGCGAGACTGAGCCTTTCCTTTAAATCAATTTCTCCGTCTCCAAGAGCCAGATGGTTCCTGGGCGGAACCTCTGAGCCATCATGGATATGGAAATGGATCAAATGATCCTTATGACTCATTATGAAGGGAACATCTTTTTCTCCGGTAGCCTTTGAATGGCCTATATCCCAGGTAAGACCAAACTTTGGACTCTCCAGCAAAAACACGATCGCTTTCTTTTCATACTCCCGAAATCCGTCTGTGTTTTCCACAGCGATCATGATATCGCTGTCCCCGATCCACTCCTCGCACTTTTCGCGAAATACAGAAAACGCCTTCATGTAGGTATCAAAATCCCGGTCATACATCTGCACTTTGCGATCAGGCAAAGTGATATAAATCCCGTGGTGCATGTGCATGTTGAGAGTAAGGGGCTGACTTGCATCGCCATAGCTATCACGCAGCGGTAAAAGAGCTTTTGTCACCTCGATAGAGCGTCTTACCGTTTCGAGGTATGCGTCCGAAACCAGACGATTAAAATCCGCAATATTCAGGTTTTCATCAAGATGAATTGTATAGTAGATTCCTGCTTTATTCGCAAATTCGATAAGGCGATCCGTCTCCTCCAATAAATCAACCTGATATTCCGGAAAATTCATGTTCAGTTCTATGAAGTTAAGGCCAAGACTACTGCAAAGATTTATGTTGTCTTCCAAAGTTTTGTTCTCAATAAGTGTTGGCATTCCAAACTGCATCATACATCTCTCCCCATTATCGTATTGTTTCCTCAGACACTCTCTGAATTTGACCGGCGGCTTCTTCAGGAGTTATTTTTCCTGTTGCAAGTTCTTTTAACGCGTTACATACAGCAAGACTTAAGTCTTCATACTTGATTCCTCTGGGCCCCGCAACATTGTTTTTTCCGTTTTCTACGATCACATCAAGATTTTTTTTACCATCTTCGCCAAGTCCCTGTACACTTAGCTCCAAATCCGCACGGGATGGCATATATTCCAGGTATTGATTGACCAGAAGATCCTGACCTTCATTTACCAGATAGTCCATAAAGCGAAAAGCTGCTTCCTTCTGTCTTGACTCCGGATTCAGGCAGAGGATCACATCCGGGTTTGCTGTCACAGGGGCTATTTTTCCATCGTCATTCCAATCAATAAGGAAAACATCATGGTCTGCTCCCTCTTTATCAAAAACAGCTCTGGTTTTCTCATCGCTTACCGTGTACATGTTCATGGCCCAGGATCCGTTGGTAATCATGGGTATGCTGCCCTCTCGCTGGAATATATCATTAACAGTATCGTAGATAGGCATCTTTACCGCATTGTCCTGGAACACTCCGCTTACAAAGCAGTCCTGCCAGATCTTAAAAGACTCTATTACAGGCTCTGATTCAAAGCTTGCCTCACCTTCTATTGCGTCATACAGAGCATCTCTGTCGCAGTCCGCCGCAATAGACATCCACATATCAAGATTCATCCAGGAATCCTTAGCTCCGATTACCAGAGGCATCTGTCCATTCTCGCGAAGCGTCTGGCAGGTTTTCTTCATTTCCCGAAAGCTATCCGGAACTTCACATCCATACTGCCTTAGCATATTTGCATCTGCCCACATATATCCGGCATAGGTCTGCCCAAGTGGAAGTCCGTAAATCCTACCATCAGAATCACTTACACAATCAAGACATGAATCAAGAAATTTATCCTGCCAGTCCTCTCCCCATTCTCTTTCACAAAAAGGAGTCAGATCTTCCTCAAAAATCCTGAAGGTATCAAAGGCTGATCCGCTGCTTATTCCATATACGTCAGGGCCATCACCGTCTATAAGCTCAACTCGCATATGTTCCTGATATGCAACTGATTTCGTAAAGACATATTCTACATGTATATCCGGATTCTCTTTTTCAAAAGAATCAATGATCTTGTATATAGGGCTATCCGGCCCGTAATCTGCCGGATTCCAGGTCTGAAAGGTTATGGTCGTTTTTCCTTCCTGCTCTTTGGGTTCACAGCCTGAAAGAACAGTTAAGCATATGATCATAGCCAGAATACACAGAGCACTTCTTTTCATAAACGCTTTCCTCGCATCATCCTATTAACATGCGTACTTTAAACATATCGTTCTCAGCAATATATTTGATCTCACTTCCTGTCTTTTTAGCAAAGTCAAGGACACTCCTGGTTCCGATTCCATGTCCGTCCTCTGAGGCAACCGGATGACCATCTTGATCAAGCTTTACCGGTTCCTGGCAGGAATTTGATATTTCCAAAAGGAGCTGCTGCTTATATTTTGCAGTAACTTCTATAAAACGCTCTGCTTCAGGAACTTTATCACATGCATGTATTGCATTCTCAAGC
>SVFZ01000089.1 GCA_015056585.1 Butyrivibrio sp.
AAATGATATCAGAAATTGTCATGATAAGGTTTGAACTCATGGCAATCCAGAAAAAACCGCTCTGCCTGATGGGAAGATTTCTTCTAAAGCCATAGAATAATAGAAGTATTATCTGTATAGGTATTGATGCTATGGCAAAGTCGTAGTTAAAAGGGCTGATCCAATTGAACATATCATTGTCTCCTGTGTGCAGGGCAAGGGGACTGAATCTGTGATGATAATACACCCGCAATCATTATTGTTGAAATATCGTTTCATTTTAATTGTAACTTGGATTGCGCTGTGACTCAACAAAAAGCTTTATAAACGACTACATTTTATGATTTGTAGTCAGTGCTCAAGAATGTTTTGCACCACGATTTATGATGCGAAATGTATATTAGATCTATGACGGATTGAAGCATATAGAAAGCTCAATTGGTTCAAGCTAAAGCAGATATCTTGTGTGTGTAGTGCATAAGAAATCCAATATCCTTTTCCTGGACAGATAGAGCAGTATCAGAATATGATCAACAACACACATTTACAGATGTGGCTAAAGTATGTATAATGTATGTATGGACAAGATAAGATTTGTATGGGATGAAGAGAAGAACCACATCAACCAAGAAAAACATGGCGTGTCTTTTGAAGAGGCGAAGACAGTCTTTTATGATGACTATGCACTCTTGGAATTTGATGAAGAACATTCAGAGCTGGAAGAAGATCGCTTCCGTATTCTTGGGTTAAGCAAAAAAGGCCGGCTTCTTATTGTGGTTCATTGCACCAGAGAATCTGAATCTGTCATCAGACTAATATCTTCGAGAAAAGCAACAGAAAATGAAAAAAACGGATACGACCGGGAAAGGAGAAAAGGCTTATGAGAATCAATGAAGAAAGAGACGAGTATTTAGAAAAAGAGTTTGACTTTAGTAAGGCTGTAAGGAATCCATATGCCAAAAAACTCCATAAGAAAATCACTATCAATATAGATGTTGATGCACTGGATTACTTTAAAGATCAGTCTTCAGAATCAGGTATCCCATATCAAAAGCTAATGAATTTGTATCTTGTTGACTGCGCTAAATCAAAAAAGAAACTTGAAATGACGTGGAAGTAATGCAATAACTACAATATCCCTCTGCATATAGGCAGAGGGATTTTTTTTATTATGCATTCATTGCTGCTGTTTTGTCTCTATATTTCTTTATTTCTGCATCTTTTATTGCTTACTCCTGAAGCCCAGCCCATTCATCATATAATTTTGAGAGCTTCTCCCCGATTTCTGCCTGTTCATCTGAAAGCTTTCTTAGCTTTGCAAGATCTGTTCCTATGGAAGGATCGGCAAGAAGTTCATTTATCTCAGAATCTCTTGCTTCCAGCTTTGCAATTTCATCCTCACATTTTTTGAGAGCGGCTTCAAGCTTGCGCTTCTTGGCCTGAGCTTCCTTTTGTGCCTTCCAGTCAAGGGCACCGGTTTGCTGGGTAGAAGCAGACACATTTGAGGTAAAGGAAGTGCTTGAATGATTGCCGCTTAAAGTTTCATTATCATCGTTTGCAATTGAATTTGCATTTTCTGAATCGGCATATTTGTAGGTTCCGGCCGAAAGAGTAGCATTTGAAAGATTGCCGTTTACGCCGAAGAGTCTGTTCATCTGCTCATCCACATGCTCCATGTAGTAGTCGTAGTTGCCGATGTAGTTGACCATCTGACCGTGGGTGAGATCGAGGATTCTTGTGGCTGTTCTGTTTATGAAATATCTGTCGTGACTTACATATAAAACAGTTCCTTCATAGCCTGAAATTGCGGTTTCCAGAATCTCTTTTGACGTGATATCCAGGTGGTTTGTGGGCTCGTCCAGAATAAGGAAGTTTGCATCCGAGAGCATGAGCTTGGCCAGAGATACTCTGCCTTTTTCGCCGCCTGAAAGGTCGCCTATGCGCTTAAATACATCATCTCCCGTAAAGAGGAAGGCTGCAAGGGTATTTCTGATCTCTGTATTGTTCAGTGTAGGATAAGCATCTGAGATCTCTTCGAACAAGGTCTTCTCATCGTGAAGGACGTGGTGCTCCTGATCGTAGTAGCCGATGTGGACCTTTACACCAAAATTAATTGTTCCTTCATCCAGAGTTTCGATTCCGTTTATTATCTTTAAAAGAGTGGTCTTTCCAGTTCCGTTATCGCCTATTATGGCCACGTGTTCGCCCTTTTTGATGGAGAAATTAAGTCCTGAGAAAAGATGCTCGTTTCCAAAGGACTTGGACAGTCCCTCGGCATCCAAAACATCATTTCCGCTCTCACAGGAGGGCTTTAAGCTTATCTTCATGCGGTCATCAATGGTGATGGGCTTATCCAAAACCTCAATCTTATCCAGCATTTTCTCGCGGCTCTCGGCACGTTTTATGGACTTTTCGCGGTTGAAGGACTTTAATTTGGCGATGACCTCCTCCTGGTGCTTTATCTCAGCCTGCTGCTTGATGTAGGCATTCCACTCAGTGGCACGAAGCTGTTCTTTTTTTACTGCATAGGCTGAGTAGTTTCCGGTAAAAGAAGTTATCTTTTTGTTCTCAACTTCGATTATTTTGCCGGCTATCTTATCTAGGAAATATCTGTCGTGGGATACGATGAGTACAGCTCCCTTATAGTTCAGCAGATAGTTCTCAAGCCACCTGATAGAAGTCATATCAAGGTGGTTGGTGGGCTCGTCAAGGATGATGAGGTCGGGCTTTTGTAAAAGAAGCTTACCCAGCGCAACTCGGGTCTTCTGACCGCCGGAGAGGGTATTTATCTTTTTGGAAAGTTCCTCGTCAAGGAAACCAAGACCCTTTGCCACACCTGTAACTTCGCTCTGCCAGGCGTATCCTGAAAGACGCTGGAACTCATCATTCATTCTGGTGTATCTGTCCATGAGGTTTTCCAGTTCCTGCCCTGAAACGTGCTTCATCTGCTCTTCGGCATCCCTGATATTCTGCTCAAGGTCTATTACGTCTCTTTTTACCTCAGCAAGTTCCTCATAAATAGTGTTTTCAGAAGTGATATTCTGATTCTGGGCAAGGTACCCCCAGGTAACATCCTTGGAAAAAGTAACTTCTCCTTCATCCGGGGAAAGCTCACCGATGATGATTCTGAGGAGGGTGGTTTTGCCGGCGCCATTGATTCCAACAATGGCAGCTTTTTCATTATTTTCTATATGGAAAGAACCTCCGCTTAATATGTCCTTTCCATCGAAACTCATACATATATTATGAACGTTTAAAATCATTGTGTTTTACTCCTGTTTTCTTTCGCCAAAACATTTTAGCATGCCGGGGCGAAAGTGGCAATTTATCTGTAAAAAAGACTTGACCAAAAAGTCGGTCAGTATATAATAATTCTTTGTTGTTGTTAACAGTTATGAGGTTAAATTTTATGTTATTTACTATTGCTTTTTTGATACTTATTGTTTTCTTGTTCGTTGAGATTTTCAGATATATCAAGGTTAAGGCCAATGCATTTAGTAGAAAAGAAGTAAAGAGAGCTGCACAGGAACAGGTACAGAGGATTACCTACAGGGATCCGGTCATTTCCTGTGATTATTGCGGAGGCAAGATAGATACCACAAAGTTCACAGCATGCCCTCAGTGCGGTGCTCCATTTGATAATGATGAGGAGTGGAAGACAAGACACAATGTAGTGCCTGAGAACTTCATCGACAAGAGCACGGATGAAGTCATTTCTTTAAGGGAACAGAAGGCGCTGGAAGAGAGTAAGAGGATACTTAAGAACATAAAGAGGACACTGTGGGTCCTTGGAGCAATGATCCTTATTGTTATTATCATTGGCATTTCTTCCTCATCCAAATCTTCTATAGGCGGCGCTTACAGAAGTTCGGAAAAGCTCAAGGACGGCTCTTATTATAAGTACTCAAAACTAGACTATGAAGTTGACGGCGATGGTGTTATTTACGACTATGACGATGTAAAAATATCAGTTACCGGCTTTTACAAGAAGGAATATGATTATGTACAGGACAGGGGTGCTGTAGCAGTGGAGTTTGTTGTGGAGAACAACAGAGACGAGGATATCAAGCTTAATCTGTCCTGCAATTCATATAACGGTATTTCCAGCAATTCTACATATATTTTTATATATGATACCTTCAAGAAGAACTCCAAGTCTGTTTTCTATGAGGAAATCAGAGAAGTTCCGGATTACAAGCTTTCCGAGGTGGTATTTGATGAGATCAAGGTCAGAAATACCGACTACTCCTACGAGAAGATTCCTTATGAACCTGCATTTGTCAGAACAAACGCAGTTATGAAATCCGGAGAAGTGGACCTTGAGGAATGCAAGCTTGTCTATTCCAACGACAAGGTAGAGGTTTACGCAAAGCCTGTTGTACTTACTCATGATGCCTACAGACTTTTTGTGAAAAATATTTCAGACAAAGACTTCTACATAGAGAATAAGGATATCAAAATTGACAATATGCTGGTGGATTCCACAGGCCTTTACAAGTGCTTTGTTCCTGCATGGTATACGCTGAGAGTAAATTATTTTTACGCATATGGCGGCGATGAATACAAGGACCTGACCGGCAAAAATGTTAGCTTTAATCTGGAGTTTAACTGCACTGAAGAGCCAAGCGCTTCATTCCAGACAGGTTATATTGATATAAGTAAGTCTCTTTTTGAAGAAGATTGAAGGTTATCCCATTGACCTTGTCTTTTCCTACTTATATAATAGATGAAGTGTGAGATTATACTCATAAAGGAGTCAGTTTTGAAGCGTTTATACATACCGTTAGCGTGGGAACTGCTATTTGTTATCTCTACTATTCTTATGCCCAAGCAGGCTTTTTACTTGTTCTTTGTATTTTATGCCGGGCTACTGATATATTTTTACTATTTTCACAAGCAGTTTTCATTCAGGAAATTTGCGCGTAATCTCTCCAGAGTAAGGAGGTTCTGGTTACCTGTACTCGTTACTTTTATCGGACTGTTACTGGCAAATGACATTAAAAACAAAATAATTCAGCCGTTGTTTATTACAGCCAAGGACGGAACCATCAGCATCATCACAAGGAATGATATATTTCCTACAATAATGTATGCAGCAATGATGATAATTATGAAGCCGGTGGCGGAGGAACTTTTTTTCAGGAAAGCGATCATAGCCTTTGGCAGTAAAAAAAGAGTGTTTGCGCTTGCTGTGGCGAGCCTTCTGCTATGCGCCGTGTCCAGAGCACACGGAGTACTGGGGATTGCAGAATGGATGCTTATGGCTATTCCGGTAACGGTAGCTTACGTTGTTACCAGAAATATCTATATATCCGTTATGGCTCACGTGGCATTTGAGTTTTACGACAATATTTATTCCATTGTTTATGCAATCGGAAGGATCATGAACAGATAACCTTCCGATATGTAAAATAATCCAAACACATTCAAAGGAGAGGAAAAAAGTTATGTTGGAGAAGTATTTTAAACTGAAGGAGCATAACACAACTGTCAAACAGGAGGTTATTGCCGGTCTCACCACATTCTTGACAATGGCGTACATTCTTGCCGTAAACCCTAACATTTTAAGTGCTTCGGGTATGAGTGCAAACGCTGTATTTGTCGCAACTGCAATTGCATCTGCAATCGCAACCTTTATTATGGCTTTCCTTGCTAATTACCCAATCGGTCTTTCAGCAGGTCTTGGCCTTAATGCTTATTTCGCTTACACTGTTTGTCTCGGAGAACTTGCAGGAGAAGAGGATCCCTTCAGGATTGCTCTTACAGCAGTATTTGTAGAAGGTGTTTTATTCATCCTTCTGTCATTCTTCAAGTTCCGTGAACAGATCATCAATGGTATTCCACAGAATCTTAAATTTGGTATTTCAGCAGGTATCGGTCTTTTCGTTGCATTCATCGGTATGCAGAATGCAAGGATCATTGTTGCCAACGATGCTACAATAGTTGGACTTGGCAGCTTTACAGATCTTGATATGGTACTTGCGCTGGTAGGACTTATCATCATCGCTTCACTTGTTTATTTCAAAGTGACAGGCGGTGTTCTTATCGGTATTCTTGCTACATGGGTAATCGGCATCATCCTTCAGCTTGCAGGCGTTTATGTTCCTGCAGAGGGAACAAGCCTTCTTCCTGATTTTTCAAGAGGACTTCAGCTTGGTGCCATTTCACAGACTGCCTTCAAGCTTAACTTTAACTGGGCAGGTTCACACCTTATTCAGTTTATTGCTATTACCTTCAGTTTCCTCTATGTTGACCTTTTCGATACAGTGGGAACAGTAGTAGGTGTGGCAGACAAGGCAGGACTTCTTGATAAGGACGGCAATCTTCCAAGAGTTGATAAGGTATTCTTATCAGACGCTGTTGGTACTACAGCAGGAGCTCTTCTTGGTACATCAACCGTTACAAGCTTTGTAGAGTCCAGCGCCGGTGTTGCTGCAGGCGGTAGAACAGGTCTTACAGCGGCTACTACAGGTCTTATGTTCCTTGTATCTCTTGTACTTAGCCCTGTATTCCTTGCTATTCCTTCATTTGCTACAGCACCTGCTCTTATCTATGTAGGAATGCTTATGGTATTCTCTATCACAAAAGTTAAGTTTGATGACGGAGATATCGCAGATTCAATCGGAGCTTATCTTGCACTTGTTATGATGCCACTTGCATACTCAATCGCAACAGGTATCATGTTTGCTATCCTTGGCTGGGTTATCATCAAGACAATCGAGGGCAAGGCAAAAGAAATCAGCCCTGTTATGTGGGTTGTGTTTGTTTTGTTCCTGCTTAGAATTGTAGCTCTTGTTGCAAACTTCCAGTAAGTCTAAAGGACTTGATAAGTTTTTTGACAGTAGTCGGGTACATGAAATCATCCCGAAATAATATTTCGCCAAAAAAGGAAAATATATGAAAAAATATGCCAATATGCTATAAAAACACAGCGTATTGGCATATTTATTTACTGATATTGATATTTTCCATGGCTGAAAGTATTGCTATACTATCTACATAACATAAATTGTTTTATATGAAAAGGAGGAGTGGGAAATGATTTTTAACAAGGGACCCAAGATGCAGAGCCCTCACGGATACAAAGAGTTCCCTGCCAAAAAGAATCCCAAGCTATTTATTCTTATAGCTGTTATTGTGGTAATTTTAGTGTGTGCGGGAGAGAGCTTCTATTCGGTAAAGGAGCAGGAGCAGGCCATTCTTACAATGTTTGGCAAGGTTATCAGGGTGGATACCGCAGGACTTTATTTCAAGATTCCTTTTATTCAGGATGTTCATACCATTGATATGACAACTCATGGTATAGGAATCGGATATACAATCCAGAACGGCCAGAATATTACGGTGGAAGATGAAGGAATCATGATCACATCGGATTTTAACTTTGTCGATATTGATTTCTATCTTGAGTACAAGGTAAGCGATCCGGTTGCAGCGTATTATAATTCTGAGGAGCCTGAGCTTATCATGAAAAACATGGCTCTTGCCAGCATCAGAAATACGGTTGTAAATTACACTGTTGATGATGTTATCACAACAGCAAAGGGGCAGATCCAGTCTGAGGTAAAGGAAACACTTCAAAGAGAACTCTCGGACAAAAACATCGGAATGATGGTTGTTAACCTCTCTGTTCAGGACGCAGAACCTCCGACAGAAGAAATCGTTCAGGCATTCAAGTCAGTTGAGACTGCCAAGCAGGGAAAAGATACTGCAGTAAACAATGCCAAGAAGTATCAGAGCGAGGAACTTCCAAAAGCTGAGGCAGATGCAGACAAGATAATTCAGGACGCAGAGGCAGCAAAGCAGGCAAGAATTGCAGAGGCTGAAGGTCAGGTTGCAAGATTTAACGAGATGTATGAGCAGTATAAATTGCAGCCTTATATAACCAAAGAACGTCTTTTCTATGAGACTATGGAAGATGTACTTCCTGATCTTAAGGTTATAATTACAGACGGTCAGACACAGCAGATGCTTCCTTTGGAAAGCTTTGGCAATTAAGGGGAGGTAAGACAACTATGGAAAAAAAGAAAACACCGGCTTTCGGTATATTTTTGGTAGTATTGGTGGCCATCGCATTATTTTTATTTGGATCAGCCACATATATTGTTCATCAGAATGAATATGTTACGGTAAGACGTTTTGGAAAAATTGTTTCAATAGTATCGGAGCCCGGACTTCATTTTAAGACTCCGTTTATTGAAGACACACAGTCAATCAGTGCTAAGGTTGTGCTCTATGATATTCCGTCATCCGACGTTATTACCAAGGATAAAAAGTCTATGATCACAGACACTTACGTTCTTTGGAAGGTAACAGATCCGCTTAAGTATGTTCAGACTCTTAATGCACTGAGCGCAAGAGCTGATGAGAGAATTGAAGCATCGGTTTACAATGCCACCAAGAATGCAATTTCATCCATGACACAGGATGAGGTCATTGAGGCAAGAGGTGAATACCTGACAAACCTTATAACAGACGAAGCAAATTCTGATATGAACGGTTATGGAATCACTATTGTGCAGGCTCAGATAAAGGCACTGGATCTTCCTGACGACAACAAGAACGCTGTCTTCGAGCGTATGATCTCAGAGCGTAATAATATTGCAGCATCCTATACAGCGCAGGGTGATGCTGAGGCTCAGAAGATCCACAACGAGACCGACAAACAGGTTGCTATCATTAAGGCTCAGGCTCAGAAGAGCGCTGCAGTTTTAGAGGCAGAGGGAGAGGCTGCTTACATGGAGACTCTTTCAAAGGCTTATGATACAGAGGATAAGGCAGCATTTTACAGCTACATCAGAGGTCTTGATACCTTAAAGAGCTCACTTAAAGGTGAGGAGAAGACAATTATCCTGGACAAGGATTCCGAGCTTGCCAGAATTCTTTATGGAAATTTTAACTGATTTTTATATATGAAAGACCATTTATAAATACACATTATTTCTTGCTTTATCGATATATATTTTATTTGACATAAAGTTCAAAAATGCTCGCAAACCGTAATACTATGCGGATTGCGGGCATTTTTATTTTGGGGTTGATTTTTTGAAAAGAATGGTGTATTTTACTTTTAGCATTTTTGATAGATTTATGTTCTTTAAACAGACGCAGATTTGTTGCAATCGTTTATTATTCCCAATGCTAAAACATGATGCTATATGAATAAACATAAATTATTTATAACTATTTATTTGGCGCCTTTTAATGGCGCAGAAACGGAGAAAATTTGAGAGAAAAATACGAGACACTTAAACTTAATGACCTTAGAGAGATTGCGAAGTCACGCGGTATAAAAAGCGTAGCTTCTCTTAAGAAAGCAGAGATCATCGACCTTATGTGTGAAATGGATGAAAAGGTTGCCAAGGAGAAGGAGAAGGCTAAGGCAAAAGAGGGTGATGGCGCTGACAATAAGCCTGCAACCAGCAGTGCCCGTCGCAAGAAGAATATTGTTGTAATGAACAACACAAAGGGCGGCGAAGAAAAGTCAGAGGACAAACCAAAGAGTGCAAAGGCTTTTGAAGAAAAGAAGGGGGCTGATAAGCCTTCTGAGGACAGAACAAAGAGCGATAAGGCTGCTGAGACTTCCGGCAGGGAAGAGGCACCTGAAGAAGTGGCTGACGGAGATGAGGCTGATGGAATCCTTGAGGTTATGCAGGACGGATACGGCTTTATCAGATGTGAGAACTATCTCCCCGGTGAAAACGACGTTTATGTTGCACCGAGCCTTATCAGAAAGTTTAACCTTAAGACCGGCGATATCTTAAAGGGAAGATGCAGAGCCAAGAAAGATACAGACAAGTTTGCAGCTCTTTTGAGACTTGATTCTGTTAACGGATACAGACCTGAAGTAGCTATGGGAAGATGGAACTTTGAGAATATGACACCTATTTTCCCAAATTCCAGGATCAAACTTGAGCAGCCGGGCAGCAGCGTAGCTATGAGGATCATGGATCTTATAAGCCCTATCGGTAAGGGACAGAGAGGTATGATCGTATCACCTCCTAAGGCAGGTAAGACAACTCTCCTTAAGGATGTGGCTAAGTCAATCCTTAAGAGTGATGCAAATATTCACCTTATCATTCTTCTTATCGATGAGAGGCCTGAGGAAGTAACAGATATCAAGGAGTCAATCGAGGGACCAAATGCAGAGGTTATCTATTCAACATTTGACGAGCTTCCCGAGCACCACAAGAGAGTAGCTGAGATGGTTATGGAACGTGCCAAGAGACTTGTTGAGCATGGTAAGGATGTAGCAATCCTTCTTGACTCCATCACAAGACTTACACGTGCTTACAACATTGTTGTTCCTCCTTCAGGAAGAACACTTTCAGGTGGTCTTGATCCTGCGGCTCTTCATATGCCTAAGAAGTTCTTCGGCGCAGCTAGAAACATGAGAGAGGGCGGATCACTTACAATCCTTGCCACTGCTCTTATTGAGACAGGCTCTAAGATGGACGATGTTATTTACGAGGAATTCAAGGGAACAGGTAACATGGAAATGGTTCTCGACAGAAAGCTCCAGGAAAAGAGAATCTTCCCGGCTATCAATATTCCTAAGTCCAGCACCAGAAGAGAGGATCTTCTTCTTGCACCGGATGAACTTGCAGCTATCAATGGCCTCAGAAAGGGATTCAACGGAATGAAGGCTGACGAAGCTGTTGATCAGTGCATCAATCTCTTTTCCAAGACCCGCAACAATGCTGAGTTTGTACGCATGGTTGAGAAGCAGATCAGATATTGATAATTGTAAAGAAATTCCGTCTTTTGCTTAATGTAAAAGGCGGAATTTTTTCTGCGTTTTTTCGCGTAAATACTGCAATTTCTTTATAGTCAAAGCCGTACGGATATTGTATAATACAAGGAGTTGATTTTTGGAGGTAATGGCTATGCCTATAATGTCAGTTATCAAGAATACTTCTATCGGCAATTCGCTGTGTGCAAAGGTTCCATATGAAGATTTTAATATTGGTTCACAGCTGATAGTTGCGGAGTATGAAGAAGCGCTGTTCATGAAGGACGGTGTCATTGAAGAGGTCTTTGGACCGGGTAAGTATACACTTACAACAGAGAATTATCCTTTTTTAACAAAGTTTGTATCAAGGCTGGTATCAGGCGGAACAAGTGCCTACAACTGTAAAGTCTATTATATAAATAAGTCTCATCATCTTGAACTTAAGTGGGGGACAAGTACACCTATCAGAGTTATCGATCCTGTATGGGGTATTGAAGTGCATGTGCAGGCAAGAGGTGCCTATTCCGTAATTGTAAAGGACGGAAAGAAGTTCTTCCTTAAGTTTGTGGGAGCAAGTGCCAATGCTGTAGAGCAGGATATAGTCAAGAATTTCAGGTCTGCTTTCATTCAGAACATCACAGACGGTCTTGCTGAGTATCTCGTATCCAAACAGGATGAAGTTCTTGTTACCTGCAACAAGAAGAAACAGCTGGCTGATGACATGCTGCCTATTCTCAATAACATTCTTGATGAATACGGAATGGAACTTGTTAATTTCTATATTGAGTCTATTGAGGTACCTGAGGATGATCCATGCATGACAAGGATCAGGGAACTGAGGATCCAGCGTCAGGAGAAGATGTTCGAACGTGAACAGTTTGGCGCAGATGAGAGACTCAGGTACAACTTAAGACGTGAGTCATCAGAAGCAGACCGCTATGTTTCAGGTCAGATGGCTCAGGCAGATTACGAGCGTATGACTATTCGTGACCAGGATGGCAACAACGGATGGGCAAGACAGGAATATGCTGATGTTCTTAAGTCTGCTGCAAACAATGATGGTATGGGCGGCGCCTTTACAAGTGCAGGAATGGGGCTTGCAGTGGGCGGAGCCATGGGCAATATGATGGGCGCCTTGATGAACGGCGCAGAGGGAAATGGTCCTCTTGGAGCCGGAACCGGAGCAGGTGCTTCTAACAAACAGATCTGTCCTAAGTGCAACAGTGTTGTTCCTGCCGGGGCTAAGTTCTGTGTCAACTGCGGAAGTCCAATGGAGCAGAAGAAGGAAGTATGTAAGGCTTGCGGAGCAGAACTTATTCCGGGAATGAAGTTCTGTGGACAGTGCGGAGCACCGGTAGCTGTTTCCAGAAACTGCAAGGTTTGCGGTGCAGAGCTTGCACCCGGTCAGTTATTCTGCGGATCCTGCGGTACCAAGTACGAGGATTAAATAAATTTAGTGGTGGCGGACCTTTTTTCGTACATCACGAAGCATGAAGGAGACAAGGTATGAACAGAACAGTTATGAAGAGTATTGTGGCGGCAATACTTATTGTTGTGGCGAACATTGGGCTTTTCCTTTTTGGAAATACCTTTGGTTCGGTATTTTGGATCAGTTATATTTTTACAATGATTGCGGCACTGATCGCATCATATGTTTTAATCTTTTATATTAACGAGAAACCATATATCCAGGTGTATGAGATATCTGCAGTGACCACTGCTTATCTTGTACTGGCAGTTATTGCAGGATTTATATGCAGGAATTTCCTGTTCTTGTGGCCTGTAAGAGCATTTTTTATCCAGCTCTGCATTTTGGCACTGTTTGGTGTAGCTTTTATCTTTGTGATGATCCATGGATCACATGTAGCAGAACAGCAACAGACAAGGTCCACAGACCTTATGAATTTCAAGTATATCCTTGATAATATGAAGAGTGCGGTTTCCAAGGTGGATTATTCCAATCCTCAGAGGAAGGCACTTATGCATGCTTATGACTCTCTTGCCAGCGGTCAGGTTACCAGCAATGAAGTGGTATTTGATGTTGAAAAGGGAATCCTCGATGCTGTAGAAGCTTTAAAGAGCGCTATTACAAACGGTGATTCTGCAAAGATAGAAGAGTTGTGCAAGACAATTGAGGACCTGGCTGAGGAGAGAAAGAGAAAGCTCAGTCTCAAGAGGCCTTTCTGAGAAACTTATAAGTTATCATTTGCAGATTCTTGATTTAAGTATGATCTGACTAATAAAATAAAGGGGATTGTTGAAATGAATAATATTGACACAAGTAAATGGTATTTTTCCACATGGTTCATCATCGTAATGTTTATCTGCTTCTGGCCTGCAGGAATTGCTCTTCTTATCCTTAAGAACACCGGCAGAAAGGATGCATTGTTTATTGGAACTACAGACAAGAGAAAATATGTCTTGGGTGGTGTGGCTCTTTTAGTTATCGGTCTTTCAACCATATCCGATCATACCTTCTGGGGACTTCTTATGATTGTTGGCGGAGCTGCAATGTTTTACTATTCCAAGAACCTTGCCGACAAGGCCGACAGAAACCGTAAGTATATCGATCTTATTGTAAATCAGCATGAAGGAAGCATCGACAACATCGCAGGTGTATGCAACATCGCTTACGATAAATGTGTCAAGGAGCTTAAATACCTTCAGACAGTTGGAGTTCTTTCAAATGTCAGCATTGATGAGACCGGCAGAACTGTAAATCTCATCCAGACTCAGCCTCAGGCAGAGAGAAATGTTTCAATTCTTTCTCCTTTTGCACAGGCTGAAGAAGTAACCTGCACATGCCAGGGATGCGGAGCTAAGGTGGTAGTTGCGAAAGGTACAACCGTTAAATGTGAATACTGCGATTCACCTATTTCAGCAAACTGAATAATTTGTTTGAGCATGGGAGGTATGGCAATTGCTATACCTCTTTCATTTTTGTATAATTGTGTTAATTATTTAATTTCGGAGGAGAAAGGTATGAACAAGAAGTTTGGAATCAAAGAAGTAGTTGCAATGGGTATTGGAACTGCACTTTTTGTAGTGCTCACAAATGTGCAGATTCCGCTGGTATTTATTCCAAATACGGCGCTGCAGCCACGTATGGCAATATTGGCTTTCTTTTCAGCTATATTTGGTCCAATCGTTGGCGGAGTTGTTGGATTTTTGGGACATGCACTGGGGGATGCTCTTTTCTACGGCTCAGTATGGTGGAGCTGGGTATTTCCGGAGGCTGTAGTGGGTGTTTGCATTGGCCTTTTTGTTAAGAAGTATGGCGTTGAAGAGGGCTCTTTTGCAAATACAAAGACAATAGTATTTTTCAATGTGGTACAGGCTGTTGCCAATGCTGTTGCATGGATTATTGTAGCTCCGGTTCTTGATATCATTGTTTATAAGGAGCCGGCAAATAAGGTATTTGTTCAGGGCGCATTTGCATTCCTTGGAGACATTATCATAATTGGTATTTTAGGTACACTTCTTCTTGCGGCTTATTCCAAGATTGCCGGAAAGAGTTCGAATCTCAAGGCGGAGGATTAACAGCTTGGGAAGTAATGAGCCAATCATCGAGTTTAAGGATTTTACTTTTAAGTACAGGGCTCAGCAGGAGCCTACGTTAAAAAACATTAATCTGAAAATATATCCCGGTGAAAAGATTCTTATAGCCGGAAGATCCGGCTGTGGTAAGTCAACATTGGCACATTGCCTTAATGCTCTTATCCCCTGTTCCTACACGGGGGATATGAGCGGAACGCTCCGAGTTTGTGGCGAAGAACCGTCAAAACTCGGAGTTTTTGGCATGTCCAAAAAAGTCGGGACTGTTCTTCAGGATACAAATGGACAGTTCATTGCGCTGACTGTAGCAGAGGACATAGCTTTTGCACTGGAAAATGACATGGCTCCGGTGGAGAAGATGCGTGAAAAAGTCGGGGGAGTAGCTAAAAAGCTTGAGCTGACAAATTTTATGGAAAGTGCACCGGGAGAACTCTCGGGTGGTCAGAAGCAGAGGGTATCTCTTGGCGGAGTTATGGCCTGTGACGTGGATGTTCTTTTATTTGATGAGCCTTTGGCAAACCTTGATCCCGCCACCGGGAAAAGAACTATCGCTCTAATAGACGACATCATGAAAAAAGAAAACATGACGGTCATTATAATAGAGCACCGCCTTGAGGATGTTTTATACAAGGACGTGGACAGGATAATTCTGATGGAGGATGGCAGGATAATTGCGGATATGCATCCGGATGATCTTTTGTGCACTGATCTTCTTGAAGAGAACGGAATACGTGAACCGCTTTATGTTACTGCGCTTAAGGCTTCGAGGGCCAAAATAAAACCGGAAGACCATCCTCAGCATATCGAAACCATGGATATTGAGCCCTATAAAGGCTTTGTCGAAAAATGGTACGAAAAGACCAAAGAAAGAGACCTTCCTTCTTATGGGGAAAGTCTTTTGACAGTGAAGAACCTTTGCTTTAGCTATGACGAAAAAAGAACTATTTTAAATGATGTTTCTTTTGACATAAAGAAGGGTGAGATGGTTGCTCTTGTGGGTAAGAACGGGGCAGGCAAATCAACTCTTGCATCACTTATCTGCGGCTTTTATAAGCCGGTGTCCGGTGCGATCTTGCTTTCAGGAAAGGACATAGCGCCACTGTCCATCAAGGAGAGGGGCGATAAGATAGGCTTTGTTATGCAGAGCCCAAATCAGATGATAAGTAAGCCCATGATCTATGATGAGGTTGCACTGGGCCTGAGGGTCAGAGGAGTTTCAGAAGAAGAGATCAAGGGCAGAGTTAACGATATTCTTAAGATCTGCGGGCTTTATCCCTTCAGGAACTGGCCGGTTTCAGCTCTTTCTTTTGGCCAGAAAAAGAGAGTTTCAATTGCATCTATTCTTGTGATGAATCCGGAGCTTATTATTCTCGATGAGCCCACGGCCGGACAGGATTATAAGCATTATACGGAAATCATGGAGTTCTTGCTGGACATCAGGAAAAAACTGCCGGTGACAATTCTGATGATCACCCACGACATGCATCTAATGCTTGAGTATACTGACAGAACGCTGGTTTTGACTGACGGAAAGCTCCTTATGGACGCCGGTCCCTGGGATGTACTGACAAATGAAGAGGTATGTGACAGGGCATATTTAAAGAGAACCTCTCTTTATGATCTTGCGCTAAAGTGCGGGATTGATGATCCCGGAAGCTTTGCCCGCAGATTTATAGAGGATGAGAGAAGTAAGAGAAATGCAGGAGAGGAAGATAAGTCATGAGTAAAATGATCTCCTATGAAAAGAAGGATACGCCGATTCATAAGCTCAGCGGCTTTACCAAGCTTGTGTTCTTTTTGCTGTGGTGCTTTTGCAGTGCGCTTACTTTTGATACAAGAATACTTATTGTGATGCTGCTTCTGGGGGCTGTTATATATGCCATTTCCGGAACAAAGTTAAAGCAGGTAAGCAGCGTTTTTTATGCCGTGATGTTTTTTATGGTGATCAACCTTACCTGTATTTTCTTTTTTGCGCCATATCAGGGCTGTGATATTTACGGTACCAGGCATGACATCTGCCATTTATTTGGAAATTACTTTTTGACAAGGGAACAGCTCTTTTACGAGTTCAATGTATTCATAAAGTACTTCACGGTTATACCGTCTGTGTTTATCTTTCTTGTGACCACTGACCCCAGTGAACTGGCCTCTTCCATGAACATGGTGGGGATTCCGTATACAGTTTCCTATGCGGTGGAGATTGCCCTAAGGTATATTCCGGATATTCAGGATGAATTTCACAGGATCCGCAATGCCCAGGAGGCAAGGGGAATTGAGATGAGTTCCAAGGGAAAACTTATAGACAGGATAAAGAATACATCAGCCATTATTTTTCCACTGCTTTTTTCGACAATGGAGAGGATTGATGTTGTAAGTAATGCCATGGAGCTTAGGGGCTTTGGTAAACATCCAAAGCGCACCTGGTACAGCAAAAGAGATCTTACTTTTGCAGACTATGCGGTAATTGTGTTTATTATAGTTTTCTTTGTCACGAATATGATTATCACATTTCATGACGGCAACAGATTCTATAATCCATTTGTGTAATTGAAGATTAAAGAATGTGGCTGCTGTCGCTATCATAATTAAATATCATGCAGATCCAGGAGGTTTTCTATGGCCTTGGCTTCATTGGAAATTCGCTCATCGCGCTTTATTTCGCGGAGAGACTTCTCTCTGGAGACGTGCTCAAGGATGGCAGGATCAAGAGGATTGACTGTAGATATCTTCTTTGTGGGCTTTCTCTCGGGAATGAGCTGTTTGGCGATGTCTTCGTTGACTTCCATAACCTGCTCTTTCTCGGGAATTGCGGGATTTAGATTTGTGGCCGGAACATCGTCCAGATGAGTGTACTTTTCGTTTCGCTTTATGGTCACGAGGGACACAAAGTCAACGTTCATGTTGGCAATACTGCATCCTACAGCCGGCATATCTTTTATTGTAAAATTCCTGACAGCTATGGCGTTTACTTCGTAGTTGTGAAGAGTTGCGCCATACCTGAACTGGATATCAAGATAGTCACCGGGTCTTACTTTTGTTTCATTGTCCAGGATAATGGCCATTCCTCGAAGAGAGATGTCGTGTATGATACAGTTTTTAAGGGTGTTTTTATTTCCGTTGATCGTAAAAACTCCGAGCTTCTCTATATAGAACCTTTCAGCTTTTCTTGTATTCTCAGGTTCCAGTTCCGATGAACATCTTATCAGATGGAAATTACCGTATCTTGTTTTTACAGGGGTTATCGTTGTGGACATGAATTTGTAAATGCGGCCGTCTCTTTTGTTTCTGATCTGTACGGAGGAAGGCTCCATAAACTGCATGTATTTACCAAAGTATTCCATGGGTTTTACTAAAAGACCTGCAGCCACACCAAATATGGCTTCGGTTAAGAGAACGATTTTATGATCTCCGACGGAGGCGTAGATTTTCACCTCTGAGCCGTTTGCAATATCGCGTATTACCATTTTATCCCCCTGACCCCTGCATCAGAAATACGATAGCGGTAGTATTTTGACGCCTTTCTATGTATAATGATATTATTTCCGTGGGCATTTATCAAGTAACACATTGTTTGACAGGGGAGGAAATATGATAAAAGAGAATCTTGCCATTGTTGAGGATAATATAAGAAAGGCGTGCGAAAAGGCTGGGAGAGAGCGAAGTGAAGTGACACTTATAGCGGTCAGCAAGACCAAGCCGGTAAGCGATATCAGACAGGCTATGGAATGTGGCATCACAGTTTTTGGAGAAAACAAAGTGCAGGAGATCAGGGATAAGACTGCAGAGATAAAAGAGCCATTATCCTGGCATATGATCGGGCACCTTCAGGTAAACAAAGTAAAATACCTTCCGGGGGTAGCCTGCATGATCCATTCTGTTGATAACCTTAAACTGGCTCAGGAAATTGAGAAGCAGTCTGCAAAGCATGACCTTGTGATGGATGTTCTTATAGAGGTCAACATGGCACACGAGGATACGAAATTTGGCCTTTCACCGCAGGAAGTCATTCCTTTTGTAAAAGAGATAAGTTCCTATGAACATCTGAATATAAGAGGGCTTATGACGATTGCTCCCTATACTGAGGATCCGGAGAGCAACAGAGAATACTTTAAGGGACTTAAAGGCCTTAAGGATGAGATAAATGCACTGAATATTCCCAGAGTAAAGATGGATACCCTTTCCATGGGCATGACAGGAGACTATCAGGTTGCAATTGAGGAAGGCGCCACATTTGTAAGAGTCGGAACCGGTATTTTCGGAGAGCGAGATTACGCAAATATTAAATAAATATAAACGAATTTACACTAATTCTGCTGGATAGTATAATTTAAATATACTGTCCAGTATTTCTTTGCACAAATATTAAAATTGGAAGTATCATATGTTAAAAACAACACCACTGACAAAAAATTATTCAATAGATCAGCTGAACTACCTGATTGATACAGGACATGTTTTTGTGACGCCGTTTGGACTTAACAGAACATGCTATATAGTTGTTAATCATAAGCCGTTTATGGTTGTTGCAACTGATATATCAATTCGTGGAATCCAACTTAGCGGAGCCTGGTATACATGGGAAGATCTCGAAGCCATGGGCGGGGTGTATGAATCGGAGTTCGATGCACTGAAAGCAATTGCAGGAGGATCATGAGCGGGAGGCGTAAGGCGTTTTCCGCTTTTCTATTTATAAAGAAAGTATAAACAATGAGCAAACAGCAACAAATCCAAGGATTTTCGTGATAGAATAGTTCTTGCACTTGGAATTTGGGGAGGGTTATCGTTGGACTACGTCTTATATTATGTGGAAGCACACGTTGCCTGCATTTTTCTTTTGGGGATTTTTCTTTTCAAGATCCAACACGGCGTGAATAAGCAGATTTCTCAGATATACCTTGGAAAACTGGTATTTTATCTTATGCTTTATTTGGCTGCGGAGATTTTTTGGGCAGTTGTTGATGGCGGGATGTTTGGCGCTTCCAAATCGCTACTATATGTTTCCAATATTTTTACATATGTTCTGATATCGATGGCAGCATACCAGTGGTATCTGCTCTCAGAGGCAATTCAGAGCGACAAATCTGTTGAGTCTGATCCCATTAAGTTTGTGATCAGTATACCTGTGTGGATTTCAGCAGTTCTTTGCGTGAGCGCTTACAGGACAGGACTTGTTTTTTACGTGGATGAAGCAGGAAAGCTTGTGAACGGTAAGTTCTACATCCTTTTGATAATTGTTCCTTTTGGCTATATGATAGCATCATCGGTAAAGGCATTCGGAAGAGCTTTTGCAAAAGATAAATACGCGGACAGGAATACTTATTTTATGATAGGTGTATTTCCTTTTGCTCCTATTGTTCTGGGAGCCCTTCAGGCAATCTACTGGAGAATACCGCTTCTTTGCTATGGCGCACTGGCAGCTGTAATATATATTTATGTTTCGCTTCAGGACAACCTGATCTCTCTTGATCCACTCACACAGATCAACAACCGGAATCAGATGTACAAGTACCTGGCAAAAAAGATGAGAAATGAGGAACCGGGGCTGTCTTTGTTCCTTCTTATTGTTGATGTGGACAGTTTCAGAAACATCAATGAGGCTTACGGACATTCGGAGGGAGACAGAGCACTGGTAAGGATAGCAGGTGCCATTAAGAATGCCTGTCAGGGACCAAGAAGCAGATTTTTCGTATCAAGATATGGTGGCGATGAGTTTGTGGTTGTGGCCGAGATGGCATACAGAGCTGAAGCTACATGGCTTGCAGATCAGATAAAGAGCAATGTAAGAAAGCTCTCTTCGCAGGACAATCAGAAATATTCCGTGTCAGTAAGCGTTGGAATTGCGCAATATGACTATTCTCAGCCGATATCAATGCAGGCATTTATAGCCAGGGCTGATTCGGACCTATACAAACAAAAGAAACTCGGGGCTGGTTGATACCAGCTCCTTTTATATGCGCAGGTCAAAATAAAGAAGTAATAAAGCTTACAAGAAGTCCTGCAGCAATAAAGGCTGCAAGTATGGAAACAGCGTAGATAAATTTCATTCGTGCCATGGGAAACTCCTTTTGTAGGTGTGTTTATTGAGTTATAATTATTTTATACATGGCCGAATGTATTATTCAAGACTCATACAATTCATTTTTTAAATCAACTTCAAACTATATGTAATACGTTAGGAGGTAGAGCTATGCAGATTTATGTAGCTGGTAATGTTTTAAGAAGTGGAGATGGGACTGTCAAGCATCCCTTTAAGACAATTCAGGAAGCTGCTGACATTGCAGCGCCCGGCGATGTGGTCTTTGTGGGACCGGGTGTCTACAGGGAATGGGTAAAGCCTGTAAGGGGCGGATGCCCGGACAAGAGAATATCATATATCAGCACTTCCAGAGGAGAGGCTGTCATTTCGGGAGCTGAGGAGCTAAAAGGCTGGGAAAGCTTTGAGAATGTATGGCGAATCAGGATACCAGGCAGCTTTTTTGGAAGCTTTAACCCGTATACAGAAAATGTAAGCGGAGACTGGTATCACAGCGGAGAAAATGCACCTCATCTGGGGGATATTTACCTTGCAGGCAGATCAATGTATGAAGTCTTTGATATGAACAGCCTTATGCATCCCACAAAAGATGGCAGATCCTGGGATCCGGACTTTTCATTGTACGTCTGGTATACGGTGCAGGAAAATGATGAGACTGTTATCTATGCAAATTTCCAGGATAATGATCCTAATTTTGAGAACGTGGAGCTGTCTGTAAGGAAAGCCTGCTTTATGCCTTGTGAAAATGGGATTTCATATATCACTGTTTCAGGATTTGCAATCAGGCAGGCTGCCACTCAGTGGGCACCACCTACTGCTTTTCAGGAGGGAATGATTGGACCTCACTGGTCAAAGGGATGGATAATCGAGGACTGTGAGATATCCGAGTCCAAGTGCAGCGGTATTTCCCTTGGCAAGTACTACCAGAAGGGAAATAATAACAAGTGGACCACCACCTGGGTAAAAGACGGAACACAGACCCAGAGGGATGCTGTCTGCCAGGCCGTAAACGAGGGCTGGGATAAGGAGACAATCGGAAGTCATATCATCAGGCGCTGCGACATTCATGACTGTGGTCAGACGGGTATTGTCGGGCATATGGGCGGAGCATTTTCTGTCATCGAGGACAATCATATCCACCACATCAATAACAAGCACAATCTTGCCGGGGCAGAGATCGGCGGAATCAAACTTCACGCTGCTATCGATACGATAATAAGGCGCAACCACATCGACCATTGTACAAGAGGAATCTGGCTTGACTGGGAAGCTCAGGGCACGAGAGTGTCTCAGAATTTCCTTCACGACAATGTTCCTCCAAAAGGAACCATAATAGATTCCGGCCTTTCTTTAGGTGAGGATATCTTTGTAGAAGTATCTCACGGCCCTACCATAATCGATCACAACCTGCTTTTGTCTGACATTGCACTCAGACTCAGCACGCAGGGAATAGCCATCATACATAATCTTATCGCCGGCTCTTTTACCTACGTGGGAAAAGGGACTGATAACGGCGGCAAAAAAATGGCAACTGACAGGTACACGCCTTATCATGTTCCGCATTCCACAAAGATTGCGGGATTTATGACTATACTTCACGGAGATGCCAGAATCTGTAATAATATCTTTATTCAAAAGACGGTGCGTCAGGATCTTTTGGACTACTGCATACAGAAAAATTCCGATACCGTTGATCGCAACAATTTTATATGCGGAACTATGCCTTACAATAATTTCCCAACTGCTTCCGAGTATTTTTCCAGATTCGGCAAGAATGCGGTAAAAGAGCTGGGATCCAAGGATCTGTACTATGAACATCTTCCTGTTACTTTGTCCGGAAATGCCTATTTTAACGGAGCAAGACCCTGTGACGGAGAAGTTTGCCATGTGGATAAGGATCACAAGATAAGCTTTTATATCGACGAAAATGAAGGCAGATACACCCTTCATACAAATCTCTACGAGTATCTTCCAAGGAATATTACTACTCCGGTTAACACAAGGACTCTGGGAGTAGCCTTTGAAAGTGAGCAGAGATTTGAAAATCCCGATGGCACGGAAATCATGTTTGATCAGGACTATTTCGGAAGAAAGAAGGGAATACACCCGGTTGCAGGTCCTTTCGAAGAATGTGGAACAGACAGGTTTACTGTTCAGACTCCCGGCTTTGGATCTTACAGGATAGTGCATGACAAAAATGAGAGAATAACAGACAAGAGCCTGTCGGAGGCTAAAGGTAAGCAGGAAACAACTGACAGGAAGGAATCGGCAGATAAGTCTGAGAAAGCAGCTGAGGAAAAAGAAGATCGCAGCTTTTACGAGAACGTCGAGGAAATCCTTGATGAAGTGAAAGATGCCGAAACTGAGCATGATCCGAAGTTTGATCCAAACTTTACCATAGAGGAAGACGACTTCGAGGTAGAAGACAGAGTAAGCGAAATTAATTCCAACATTCTTCTTACCGGGTGCGACAGTGTGGATATAAAGTTCCCGTTTGAAGGAGAACTCTTCAGGGTCAGCGATATGTTTGTAAAGGGCAATGAAGTGTGGCTCTATGACAACATAAATGAAAAGCTGGTGGAACTGGATCTGGAATATGGCATCTATCGCAACCTTAAAAAATGGTCAGTGGGAGCACTTCAGTCGCTGGATGTTTCGGACGATCCCAATGTTGCAGGAATGGTAAGAACGGCGGGGACGCTTCTTTGCATTTTGTCAAAGAGCATGACTCATGATGCCAAAGATACCTGCGATACCATACAGACCAAAGCCAATGAGGGCATTGAACCTAAGGGTATCAAAATGAGATTTACGCCAAAATATTTGAAGTTTATCCGTAATAAGAAATTCATATCCCTTGAGGATGTTATTTACCGCATGAGCAAGGGAAGCATGGATGTTGTTACCGAGAGGCTTGAGCATCTATAAATACTTAAGATAAGGAAATTGTTTTAATGGACAGAAAGACCAATTGGTATAAGCTTGATAATGCTGCAAAAATTGTTCCATCCACAGCGAAGGGAGCAAATACCAGAGTATTCAGGATCACATGTCAGCTCAAGGAGGAGGTTGATGAGGAGACTCTCCAACAGGCTCTTGATGACATCATAGATGAATACCCTATCTTTAACTGTGTCCTTAGAAGAGGTATTTTCTGGTATTACCTTGAGGACAGTAATCTGCGTGAAACTGTCCATGAAGACTGTATCCCGGCTTGTTCTCCACTTTATATTCCGGGAAGAAAAAATCTTCTTTACAGAGTAAATTACTACAACAACAGAATAAATCTTGAAATGTTCCATGTTCTTGCGGACGGAACCGGTGCCTTTATGTTCTTTAAGAATCTTATTACCAGGTATCTTGTTATCAGGCATGGAATAGAGGCAGACATTAAACCCATCGATGATTTTTCCATCGAGGAAAAGAATGTGGATGCCTTTACCGATTTTTACAGCAAGCAAAAGGGACTCAAGCAGCTTAAGGAAATGTCTGCTGTGAAGGCTTATCAGATAACCGGAGAGATAGATGACAATCTTTTGCCTCATCTTGTGGAAGGAACGGTTTCTGCCAAAAAGTTCCTTTCAATCGCTCATGAATACAATACTACAGTGGGTGTTTTGTGTGTTTCGATCTATATAAAGGCCATTATTCAGGGGATGAATCGAAAGCAGCAAAAGCGCCATGTTGTTGTCAGTGTTCCGGTTAACTTAAGGCAGTTCTTTAAATCAGGAACCAGCAGAAACTTTTTCGGAGTCATAAATATTGATTATGATCCGGCTGATTACAAGGGAGAGCTTAAGGATATTATTGCTAAGGTTGACAGAGACTTTAAGGAGAAGCTTTCCCCTGACAACATCGAGAAGACCATGAATTCTTATGCTGCACTGGAGCACAATTTCGGTATCAAGATGATCCCTCTTCCCATAAAGGATTTTGGAATCGGGATGTTTGACAGGGCGGCAAAAAAAGGAGTTACCAGCTCCATGTCCAACCTTGGCCAGATCAAAATGCCCGAGGAAGTGGAAGATTATATTGAGGGCTTTAGTGCCTTTATGACGGCGCAGTCTCAGCAGATATGCGTCTGCTCCTACAAGGACAGGCTCAGCTTCGGCGAAGTATCACCCTATAAGACTCATAAGAGTATGCTGAACTTTTTCAGGTGCCTTACTGAGATGGGAATTGAGGTTGAAATCGGAACCAACGATTATGACAAGGAGTAATTTAAATGCAGTATTGTCCTAAGTGTAAGATAAACATCAGAGGAGAAAAGTATTGCTGTCCTCTGTGTCAGGGTAAGATAAAAGAGGTGGATGATAATATCAATGATCCTTTCCCTACTTTGCCCAAAAAAAAGATCAGTAACATAACCTTCTTTAAAGTGGTTACTTTTATATTTATCGCGCTGGAGATCGTATTTGAAACAGTGAATTTCCAGACAGACGGCAGATACCCCTTTGTGGGCATCACAATGCTTGGCCTGCTTGTGGCATGGATCACGATCCTTACAACGATGTATCTTAGAAACAACCTCATAAAGGTCATAACCTGGGAGGTTGTGGTGGCTATTTTGGTAGATATTTACATTGATCAAAAAACCGGGTTTTATGGCTGGAGCGTTATGTGGATGATTCCGTCAACGCTCATAGCGCTTGCAGCAGCAACGATCATCACTGCAAAGATAATGAAGCTTCGCCTGGATGAGTATATTTTATATCTGATCCTCGATCTTGTGATGGCTCTTTTGCAGATCATATTTATTGTAAACGGAATGAATAAATTTACCTGGCCTGCAGTGATAAGTATCATGGTTTATCTTATCATGCTGGTGGCACTTTTCATCTTCAGATTCAGAGATCTCAAGAATGCTTCTGAGAAGGTTTTCAACATGTAACGATATAAGATAGCAAGCTTACCATCCGTGCATGCTTGCATGCGAAGGATGGTAAATTTGCTATCTGAACGAACATAAGGAAGTAGCACTTTTGTGCGGATTCCGCATGTTCGCAGGATTGCGAGAGTTGCATGCAACGGAGCAATCCGTATATCGTTACAAAAATAGTGGGCATAAAACCGGTGGGTATCATACATGAGCATAAAGAATCGACTCAATAAAAACAATTTAAAGCGCGGAGTTGTATTTGCCTCCAAGGTAGGGGACTTCGTTGAAAACAGGATAGGTAAGGCTATAGAAGAAAAAGGCTACGAAGCAGATATTCTTCCCGATGATCCCGAGAGTATGAAATGGTATAAGGTTCCTATAGAAAAGGGTATGTCAGGTGATGGCTCTGAATATCACATTTATGTAAAAAAAGCAGATCCTGACAAGCTCTGCATCTTTTTATCAGGCGGAGGCGTTGCCTACAATGAATATACGGCAGCAAGACCTGTCACCGGAGGTAAGGTTGCAGCGGGACTTCCGAATTACTACTGGAACAATCTAAGACCCTTTACCCAGATAATGAATATCAACATGGGTATCACTGATATAAGTAGTGACAAAAATCCTTTCAGGGACTGGAGCTTTGTGGTTGTGACCTATTCCACCGGAGATTTCCATGTGGGCAATAACGACTATCCTTATGTAGGGGAGGATGGGCAGGAGAGAGTCCTTCACTTTCACGGCTATGTAAATTTCCTTGAGAGCATGAAGGTTTCGAAAGCTCTTTTCCCAAATCCGGTCAAACTTCTTATCGCCGGCAATTCAGCCGGTGCATTTGCTGTACCTGCTCTTGCAGGGGAGATAGCAGACGATTACTATCCAAAGACGAAAAATATAACGCTTCTTTCTGACAGCGGTCAGCTCCTTTATAAGCATTGGAGAAAAACTGCAAAGAATATCTGGAAGACCAAGGCTTCTGTATACGAACCTTTAGTGACAGACAATATTACCCTTGACTGGTATAAGAGCCTTTATGGAAAGTACGGGGAAAGATTCAGATATCTGTATTCAAGTTCTATCTACGATTACCTGTTGAGTGCCTATTATAACGACATTATCCGCAAAAAATACAAGACAGATCAGGAGGTTCAGCAGGACTACTACAGACAGCTTGTTGAGATGGTGGGAGAGTTAAAGGCTTTGACGCCTTCCTTCGGAATATTTTTAAATGAGTGGAAAATACCTCTTATAACCATGGGGGGAACGGTGCATACCAGTGTTCGCGAGCCTCATTTTTTACTGTTTACTCAGGATGGAATAACCATGGCAAAATGGCTTTTCGATGCCTGCGAAGGAAAGGTCTACGACGTGGGAATGGATCTTTTGAAAAGGTAGCAGAAAATGATCATAGAAAAAGGGTCATTACCCATTGAATGATAGGCGATGACCCAAAGATATTCTGTTTGCCTGTAAGATCAGTCGATGAAACATTCCTCAATCTGAGCTTCGTACTCGCTGCGCTCTTCTGCCGGAATATCATATTCATCAAGTGCCTCTGCAACTGACCAGTGTTCATTGGCCATTGAGCGTAATATGTTGCGAATAATCCCGGAATCGAGAGCCCCAATATTAGCAACATTAGTCATAACACATCCTCCTCATACTACATACAGACTATAAATAGATTGTTGTTTTTTAATATACATTTAAACTAGAAACAATCAATTCTTACTACAATATATTGTAGTATAAATTTTTATATATACAAGTATTGACATTTATATTGAAACTATTTTTGTATAATGTGCACAGAAAATGAGAGGAAATTTCATGCATATAATAACCATTGCATTGATATTGTCCATACTGGCGGGGATTGCTTCTTTCTTTTTTGTAGGAATAATTCCGTCAATCATAGCGATAATTCTGAATATTATATGTATCAGAAAAGAAAAGTCTATCAATACTGTAAGATCTCTGGCAATTTCCATTGTGGGAGTTCTTTTGCCAATAATCATGTACGTAAACAGCTATGGCCTTAGCCTTCCATACGATAAGTCTCAGCATCTGCCCATGCTGACACAGATACTCTATGACAATTACACAAGGCTTGGCTTTGATATGTCAGTTCTTCTAAAGGGAAACGACGAAGGTGATGAGGAATTGCTTGCACAGGTAAATGATTCAAAGGGTATGTACTTTGTAAGCGAAGGCGTAGGTTTTGACGAAGAGGGCGTTCATGTTGAGAACGGCCCGGAAACATCAGGTAGTGAAGAAAATGATCAGAACGGAAAGCAGCGCTTTGATATAAACGGAAATCCGCTTGGGGAAAATGCGTACAAAAGCGAAAAGGAATCCTCTCTTGACGACAGCGTACCCGGAATGGATATAGAACTTGATGATTCTTCTATTTTTGAAGCGATAGATTCAAATACAGATTCAGGAAAAATGGAGATTGGAAAATCCGATGATGATATGCCTTCTTACGGCGGACTTCCTGTGGGAACGCTGATAGTTGGGCAGTATTTCAGAGAGGATGACCACAATTGCAACCCTGTACTTGTGCTTCAGAACAAAACAGGCAAAGACTGCAGATTTGAATGTGTATTTACAGCAAGGGATGGAGACGGAAATGAACTGGCAACCTCAAAGAAGACAGTAGAGGCTGTTAAAAGTGATGCACTTTTTGTTTTTGAGGGAAGATTTGATAAGGCAGAACTAGAGGGAGAACTTCCGTCCATGTACGAATTTCTTGTATCAAAAAGAGATCCCTATGAAAAGGATATGTTTGATGAGGTTGCAGTCTCCAGCCAGGTTCAGGATTACTCTGTGGTGCTGACTGCAAATAACCCCTCGGACAGAAAAGTAAAGATAGATGCATATGTGCTGTTTTTTGATGGTGATGAGCTGGTGGACTGTATCTGGATGATACCCAGAAATGAGGATGAGGTCACAATCGACCCGAACAGCGCAGCAGCCATAAAGGCAGATGCCTACTACAGGTTTGATCGCATAGAAACCTATTATACCGCATATGAAGCGGTGGGCGGAAACTGAGTAAGCAAAAATAAGAAGGGTAACCAACTAAAGACATTCACTTAAAAAAGCAAAATGGTGGTTAAAAAATCACCCCTCGGGAGGATTCCCGCTCTCTACCAGCATGCTGATTGCCTCATAAGCGACTTCATAAATATCAGCCAGCTCTTTTGCGCCTTCGTCATCCATTTCAGCAAGTTTTTTGTACTGATTTAAGAAATAAAGGCGTGACTGTTCGATTGTTCTCTTGGAGAGAACATGGCCATTACTGAAGATAGAGCCTGATTCCGGATTGTATTTGCCGGATGAAAATTTTGCCTTCTGGGAATCAACCATTCCCATGGATTTTGCAAGTGAATGAATTAAATCTTCTCTTCCAAGTGACATATTATGCTCCTGTATTTTTGAGATGAAACCATTATTACTGCACCTGTTCCTTATATATATGATAGCATTAGTCGCTATTCAATAACAAGAAAAAACGGAGGAATATATGTTTTTTAACATTTTAGTGGTTGTAGTTACGATAATTTATATAGCGGTGCTTGAACTGTCAAAGAACATGCTGATAGGCTGGGCAGTGGCAGCTTTCGCAGCATTTCTGACGCTGATCATAAGAGGGAAAATGCGAAAAAAAGGCAGCGGCAGGATGAGTTACATTTTTTTATTTGCCGCATTTGCATTGGTACTTATCCTGAACTATAAGCTCACAGGACCTCCCATAAAGAGAGTTCCTGCAGTAGATAACAAAAATCCTGACGTGACTGAGATTGTAAAAATCCCGCAGGGAGAGCTCACCGGGGTCTATAATGCAGATCACAGCGTAAAGGTCTATGCGGGAATTCCATTTGCAAAGCCACCGGTGGGAGAACTCCGCTATAAAGAGCCTCAGGAGCCGGATAAATGGGAAGGTGTATTTAGGGCAGATCATTTCGGACCTATGGCAATGCAGAACAGAGGATCCATCCTGTACGATTCACTGTCACATATCCTGGGCTGGCATGATTATCAGATAAAGTTTGGGGACGAGTACAGAGAAGAAGTCAGCGAAGACTGCCTGTATCTCAATGTCTTTTCCCCGGAAAAAAATAATAATGAAAATAGCGAGTTACTTCCTGTAATATTCTATATTCATGGCGGATCTCTTACCACAGGACAGCCCTCCTATACCGAGTACAGGGGAGAGAGCCTTGCAAAAAAAGGTGTGGTATTCGTCAACTGTGCCTACAGGCTTGGCGTATTTGGCTATTATGCAGCCGAGGATCTAAAGGAGGAGTCGCCCAATAATACCACCGGTAACTATGGACTTCTGGATCAGATTGCAGCTCTTAAGTGGGTTCATGAAAATATAGAGGCTTTCGGAGGAGATCCTGACAGGATCACAATTGCCGGAGAATCGGCAGGAGCATCAAGCGTTAATGCTTTGTGTGTATCGCCGCTTACGGAGGGACTTTTTAACTATGCAATAGCTGAGTCCAGCGGTATTGTTCCCATAAAACCTTTTCATACTTTCAGATACTACGAGGATGCAATAAAGACAGGAGATGAGGTAAGAGCTGAATTTGGAGTATCATCGTCGGATGAACTCAGGAAAATTCCGGCAGAGGAACTGGTAAAAACTAAGACGCAGAATTCCTCTATGACGGTGGATGGGTATGCCATAACAGAGCAGCCGTATCTCACCTATGAAAAGGGAAATAATCACGAGAAGGCTCTTTTGAACGGATTTAATAAAAAGGAGTCCGATGCCTTTTTGCTGAGCACGAAAGCCACGAAGGAGAACTATGAGGAACTTCTTGCTGAGGATATAGAGGGTTATGCAAAAGAGCTTGCGCAGGTTGTACCCTATGATCTTCCTCAGAGAGACCAGCACTTTATAGTTGATGGCATGGGAGAGGCAAAGGGGGCATTAAATGTGGCCTACAGCGCTATGTGGTTCAGCTATTCACACTATGTCTGGAACAACTATATGGTTGCTCAGGGGAGACCGTCCTACGAATACTATTTTACCAGGACCAACAACATTTTATCCAACTACCATGCGGGAGAGCTTCCTTATGCCTATGGTAATCTCTTCCGTCATCCGGGGCTGTACGATGAAGAGGATTATAAACTCTCTGAGATAATGCAGAATTATTTCATTAACTTTGCTTACACCGGGGACCCTAACGGAGAGGGGCTTCCCAAGTGGGATATGAGATCTAAGGACAACGATAAGCTACTTAACCTTGATACTGAAATAAAGATGATGGATGATCCGAATATGGAAATCTACAAGGTCATCGACAAGTACCAGGAAGGATTCAGGCTTACGGATGAAGAGGAGGCTTTGAACGGTCAGGATAAAGAGGCAGATACTGAAGAACTTTCAGCAAATTTAAAAGGCTCCAAGGCTATAGAAGCTTATCGGGAAAAACTTGAAAAAGCAGGGATAGATCCTAAGGCTTTCGAATATATAGACAAAGTAATAAATGCGGATATTGAACATGGGTTTTCCAGTGCCCAGCTGGCTGTTGTAAAAGATGGAGAGCTGGTTTTTAGCGATGCCTGGGGACAGGTGCAGACCTATGATGTAAACGGCGAGAAAATAGATTCTGCTCCGGTAACAACCGATTCTCTTTATGACCTTGCTTCCAATACCAAAATGTATACGGTAAATTATGCTATTCAGTACCTCTATAGCAGGGGAGAGCTGGATCTTGATACCAAAATAGTTGATATTTTAGGGGATTCTTTTGCCGGTGACACAATAGACATAGCGTATGAGGGATATGATCACAGGTATCCGGATACGATCAAGACCTGGAAGTCTGATATCACTATCAAAGATCTGTTGATGCACAGGGCAGGATTTCCTGCAGGAGTCCAGTATTATAATGACAGGTACGACGTGGCTGAATTTGACTATGATTCTGATAACGGAAATGTCCTTTATGTAGGAACTGACGGTGACTACGAAGCCAGAAAGGAAACTCTTTATCAGATCTTCAGGACTCCGCTTATGTATGAGCCGGGAACAGATACAATCTACAGCGATCTGGACTACATGATACTTTGCTATTGCATTGAAGAGATAACCGGCATGGATTTTGACGACTATCTTCAGGAAATCTTCTATAAGCCGATGGGGCTAAGTCACATTACCTTCAACCCTCTCAGTAATGGATTTGAAAAGAAAGACCTGGTTGCAACCGAGCTTATGGGTAACAGCAGGGACGGGAAGCTTACCTACTCAGGAATAAGAAAGTACACGCTCTGCGGAGAGGTTCATGATCCAAACGCATATTACTGTATGGCAGGTGTTTCGGGACATGCGGGACTTTTTGCAAATGCTGAGGATTTAGCCCGGCTTGCAAGTGTCATGCTGACAGGCCAGTATCAGGGAAAAGAGTATTTTTCAAGGGAGTGCATAGATCTTTTTACAAAAGAGGATAAGGATAATCCCGGATACGGACTTGGCTGGTGGGTTCAGGGAAATCATAACTATGACGGCTATTTTGGCGAAAAATGCAGCAGCAAAACCTTTGGACATCAGGGATTTACGGGAACACTTACTATGATAGACCCGGATAAAAATCTGGTAATAGTTCTTTTGACAAATAAGATTCATTCAAGACTTCTTGAGGGAACGGATAATCTTAATGCCTACAGAGGAAATTTTTACACAACGGCAAAACTTGGATTTGTACCTGAACTAATTATGACAGGGACAGATGAAAAGGCTGACGAATCTGATTATAGGGGCGTTTTAAGTAAGATGGCAGATGGCTATAAAAAGATTATAGACAAAAAGGGGATTTCTGCCGAGGATGACCCTAGAATGCTGGCCTATAAATCTCTTCTAAGTGTACTTGAGAATGAATGATTTTTTTAATAAAAATTTTCAGGGACTCCTGCTTTTATGAAAGATTGCGGGAGTCTTTTAATTTAGATTTAATTGTCGTAATATATAATGTACTGTTTTTTTTGTATGCATAGATATCAGATGTTTGCAGGAGAGATCACAGAATATGTTGCTGATAATTTTTGATCTTATAGGAACTGTGGCCTTTGCCATATCCGGCGCTATCACCGGCATAAAAAAACGGATGGATATTTTCGGAGTCAATATACTGGCAATAGTTACAGCCTGTGGCGGAGGACTCTTAAGGGACGTTGTTATGGGTGACTTTCCACCAAAGATGTTCGTTGATCCGTTCTATGTGGCTGTGGCTGCCATCGTGGCAAATATAGTATTTCTTGTTATGTATTTTCACAGACCGATTCCACAGAAGTTTGCGGGGCTCTATGACAGAGGACTTTTTGTGTTTGATACCCTGGGCCTTGCGGCTTTTATGGTGGATGGCGTTATGATAGGGGCAAACTTCGGCTATGAGGACGATCTCTTTTTCCTGGTGTTTCTGGGGGTTATTACGGGAGTGGGAGGCGGCGTCTTAAGGGATGTACTCTCCATACAGATGCCGGCTATTTTTGTAAAACACGTATATGCTCTGCCTGTTATCTTCGGAGGAATTCTCATGGTGATAATGCATGAGGTAATGGGCACCTGGCACGCAGCAATGATCTGCGGATTTTTGCTGGTACTTGTCCTCAGGGTGATGGCAAGGCACTTTTTATGGAACCTTCCAAAGGTATCTATCTGAATGATCAGAGAATCATGAACTAAAATACAGTTCGGAAAAAGAACTGGCGAGGAGAATGAAAAATGACTATTGAAAAAGTACTTCTTTCAGATGCGGAGGAACTCTTAAAAATCTATACTCCCTACATCGAAAAAACCGCGATAACCTTTGAATATGAGGTGCCTTCGGTGGAGGAATTTGAAGGAAGGATTAAAAATATATCTTCCAAATACCCTTATATCAAGGCAGTTAATGACAGCGGAGAAATCGTAGGATACGCCTATGCTTCATCCTTTAAAGGCAGGAAAGCCTATGACTGGTCTGTGGAGAGCACTGTATATGTAAGAGAAGATCAAAAGAGAAACGGAGTCGGAAAGGCGCTTTATGAGGCTTTAGAGAAGTCCCTTTCAGGAATGGGAATTTTGAACGTCAATGCCTGCATTGCCTATTTAAAGGACGGTACTGCTGATGAGCACCTTACCAATGACAGTTTCTTTTTTCATAAAAAACTGGGCTATAAACTGGTTGGAACTTTCCATGACAGCGGATACAAGTTTGGCACATGGTATGACATGATATGGATGGAAAAAATGCTGGGAGATCATGGCAAGGATCCTCATCCGGTTGATTTTGGGAACTGGAGAATCTAATACCGATAATAAGATATTACGAAATATGTGGTATCATATTAATGATGGTAAATTTGCGCTATATTGATATTGGCGTCAATGATACAAACAAATAAATTATGAACGGAGGGTTAGTGATGAGTTACAAGGAAAGATATAATGAGTGGCTTGAGAAACTGTCTGACAGCGATCCTTTAAAGGCTGAGCTTCTTTCAATAAAGGATGATGATAAGGAGATTGAAGACAGATTTTATCAGGATCTTTCATTTGGAACTGCAGGTCTTCGAGGTAAGGTTGGAGCAGGAACTAACCGAATGAATTTTTTGACTGTAGGTAAGGCTTCACAGGGTGTTGCTGACTATATTGTCTCAAAGGGCAAAGAGGCTTGTGAGAAGGGAGTTGTTATTGCTCACGATCCAAGACATTTCTCAAAGGAGTTTTCACAGCTGGCAGCAGGCATTTTTGCAGCCAATGGCATTAAGGTTTATACATTTCCGGATCTTCGCCCGACCCCTGAACTTGCATTTATGATAAGAAGACTTGGAACAGTATCGGGAATAAATATTACAGCGTCCCACAATCCAAGGGAATACAATGGTTACAAGGCATATTGGGACGATGGATGTCAGGTTTCATCAGCTGTTGCGGATGGCATGACAGAGAAGATAAATGCAGTTGATATTTGGAGCGGCATTAAGACTTCTGACTTTGATGAGGGAGTTCTTTCAGGTAAAATTATTGTTCTCGGACAGGAATATGACAGAGAGTATCTTGATAAGATCGAGTCCATGGCCATCCACGAAGGGGATGAGCTTGATCTTACTATACCGCTTGTTTATACACCGCTTAACGGCTGCGGCTCTGTTCCATTTAGACAGATGCTTACAGACAGAGGATTTACCAACTGGAAGATCGTTCCCGAACAGGAAAATCCTGACCCTGATTTTACAACAGTAGGATACCCAAATCCTGAGGATCCAAAGGCCTTTAAACTCAGCGAACAGTATGGAAGAGAGTTTGGCGCAGAGCTTTTGATGGCGACAGATCCCGACTCAGACAGATTTGCCATTGAGATCAGAAATGACAACGGAGAGTATATACCTCTTAACGGAAACCAGACCGGATATCTTTTGGTAAATTATGTTCTTGAGGGACATAAGTCTGCAGGAACACTTCCAAGTAAGGGAGCGATGGTAAAATCTATTGTTACATCAACCCTTTCAACCATTATGGCAAAGGCCTATGGGGTTGAGATGTTTGAGACTTTAACAGGCTTTAAGAACATCTGTGGAAAGATTCCGTATCTTCACGAGAATGGCTATACTTACCTCTTTGGATATGAGGAGTCTGTAGGCTATGCTGTGTGTGAGGATATCCGTGACAAAGATGGTATCAGCGCAGGAATGCTTGTGGCAGAGGCAGCAGCTTATTACAGAAAACAGGGTAAGACTCTCTGGGATGTTCTTCAGGAAATATATGCAAAGTACGGCTTTTTTGCAGAGGATGAACCAAACATTGTTCTTGAGGGAATCCCCGGAGCACAGAGAATCCAGAGAATGATGAAGTACTTCAGAGAGAATATTCCCGCATCTGTTGCAGGCAGTAAAGTAGAAAAGGTTATAGATTATATAAACGGCTATGAGGATATTCCTCCTCAGAATGCCATAAGACTATTCCTTGATAACGGCTCCTGGTTTGCCATAAGGCCAAGCGGAACCGAGCCCAAGATCAAGTTCTACTTCTATTCAAGCCGCGACAGCAGGGAGAATGCTCTTGCTACAAATAAACAGATCAAAGAGGAAATTTTCGGTATCATAAATTCTGTAGAATAATTTGGAGGGTGCATGGGTACTTACCCAAAAGAAATCTTCAGAAAAATACTACATCTATGTGGCGTTGCAGGAGTAATAGCATGGTTCTATACCCTTGAAGACTTCAGGCAGTCCGTTGCTATTACTCTTCTCGCCATTGTGGTCCTATACCCTGTGCTTTACCTGTGCTCATTTATTCCGGGACTTACAGAGTTTTTTAATGCCAGAAAAAAGGGAGAGTATGGTAAAAGCTTTATTGCGTTGTTTGCGATGTATGCAATCGTAGCATCGGTATGCTGGGGCTATTTTGGACAGCGTATTTTGGGTGTTGCCTGTATTCTTGCCTGGGGACCCGGAGATGCGGCAGCTGCGCTTATAGGTAAGAAATACGGAAAACACAAAATTGGCAGAAAAAAGGTAAAGTCCCTTGAAGGGTCTTTATCCATGTTTGTCTTAAGCTTCCTTAGTGTATGCATTGCTCTTTATATTTCGGGGCTATACAGCTTACCGGTTCTGATCGCTGTGTCGCTTCTAACAGCTATTGTTACTACTATCACTGAATTATTCGTCCTTAGCGGATACGACACATTTTTTTGCCCTGTGGCAGCCATGGTTGTTATCAGCTTATTCCAACTAATCCTATGAAAAGAAAAACAGAAGAAAAAGACAATAAAAAAAGCGGATTTAAGACTCTGCTTTTATCGGTACTCTTAAGTTCTCCAGGCCCCCTTATACTGGGGCTTGGTCTTACTGTGGGCAGAAGCAGCACACAGATATCTGACTTTACCAGAAGAAGCGCTGAACTCCTTGCAATAATAGCTTCTTTTGTGGTCTACTGCATGACAAGCAAAGATGAAAATATGGATCCCGTAAAGAAAAGGAATATTGAGCTGTCGAGCAACATTTTTGTGGGAATCATCATGTGCATCAGTGGAATAAGTATGATAGTGCTGGCTCTTGTTTCGAATAATGAGGATAAAGGAAACGTCATACCAGCTCTATTGATTGCAATAAGCGGAGTTATTGCAAATACTCTTTTTTGGCGCAAATATACTTCGCTCTATAAAGAGAGCGGAAATGTTATCCTTAAGGCTCAGGGAAAGCTCTACGGTGCCAAATCAATAGTTGATACCTGCATAACACTATCTCTTTTTATGGTGGCATTTTTTCCGGGAAAAAAAGTTTCCCAGTATTTTGATGTGATTGGTTCAATACTTGTGTCTGTATATATGATAAAAAGCGGAATCCAGACAGTAAGGGAGAGTTTTGGCAGGAAAAAAGCGGAAAAATTTACAAATATTTAATATAATACTGTAAACTATGCGGTCAAAAATACGATATAATAATAGAAAGACAGAATACATCTGACTTTAAGCTATTTGAAAATCGTAGAAAGGAGGAAAAAAGTGTATGACAGCTACATTGGATGCTAGAATGGAAGTAATGGACTGCATTAGCAAGGACTGCACCAATGAATACTATCCGGATCCTGAAAAAGTAGCCCATATTACAGGTTTACCTTTGGGGGTAGTTTTTGATCTGCTCATTGAACTCAAAAACCAGGGTCGTCTGGGAAAGAGATGATCTTCATCGTTTAATTGGAGAATACAATGGAAGAACAGCAAAAATAAGGCTCTATGCGTCGATAGCATAGAGCCTTTTTTCAATTATAAAAGTATGATCTGTAAACGTAAGCTTTAGAGCATTTCCACAGGCTCGTGAGTAAAATCAGCGTAGCCGTTTGTGTAAAGGCTTCTTACAAAATCTATAGCTCTCTGGCCGGACTCTTCAATCGGCACATTCTGGCTGTAAATGAATTTTACCTGATCTTTGGTGCTTAAAGTAAAATCAATCTGTGTACCTGCAATCTGCCCATCGCCAAAGTCTAATGGTTTAACCTCAACCGCTTCAACTTCTTTCACAATTCCCTCTCCGAAAAGTACTCTCATGAAAACCTCCTTGAATCAGTTTGTAGTAACTATAAAACAACAATTATTTGATGAAATATTATAACTATACATTATTCTATCATATAATTCTCACTATTGCGATATTCTTTGGATTAAGCCAAATGTTATGGTATTATATTGAGGGAAAAAACTATGAAAAAAGCAAGCTATCCTAAGGAATCCAATGCAAACGGTATCCCTTGGGATCTTGGATGGGGTAATTATGATAAATGTTGTAAAAAAGACTGTGGGCATTTTTCTTGCCACAGCATTAACTGTTACATCTCTTACAGGATGTACTTCTAAAGATAAGGCGGCAGTAGAGGAAACTGCGAATGGATTTCTTGCAGTAGTTGCCTCTGACTCTGATGAGGATATCAATAAATTCGCGACGATGGAAGTGGCAGGCGGAGATTTTGTTCAGCTCTTCGATGCAGATTCCATGACCGATGCCTTTGTATCCGGATTCGATCTGTCTGAACTCACGGATGAGACCAAAAAGGAAGTAGACAGTTTCTGTAATCTCTTTGACGATATGATAAAGGAATATTCCATAACTAAAGTTGATATCGCAAAGGACAAAACCGCAACTGCCATTGCAACTATCAAGACCAATTTTCCTGTTGACATCATAAACAGTGACTCTGCTTCTGAAAAAATATCAGAGGCAACAGAGGCCTACAACAAGAATAACGAAGAGAAAATCGCCTCCTGGTATGAAGAGGGGGAAGAGTACGCCAAGGCCAAGATATATGATGACATGATCCGTATCATCCTTGAAATTTACGAGGACGAGATTGCAAATTCCTCTGAGGAAAATTATGCAATAGCTTTAACTCTCAAGAAGAATGCTGAAACCGGTTCCTGGCTCGTTACAGAAGTCAAGGATTATGAGAGTTCCACAAGTGAGAATTAAATGATGTGACATATAAAAAGGAATGCCCGATTTCACTAAGATATGTGAAAACGGGCATTTTGTATTTGCGTTAATTAAGTTATTTTTTTGTCTGCATGTCTGTGAGCTTGTTTGCTTCCTGGAAGATGTTTAAAAGAATTCCTTTAAAGTTTTCAAATTTATCCATGGCATTTTCGGATGCATTTAAACCTTCGTTTGAAAGTGATGCAACCTCCTGGCTGGTAGCTGAGAGATTCGAAATGCTGTCGTTGATTTCAGTGGTTGAAGCTGCGATGGACTTCATGCCTTCACCGATTTCCGAGAAACGGCTGAGCATTTCAGTGACGTTTTCATTTATGCTGTTAAAGTTTTCCCCTACAGATTCGATCATCTCATTTTGCTCAGATACGGAAGAGACAGTATCATCTATGCTTGACATAGCTTTCTGAACATCTTCATTCAGCTCGTTGATAATATTCGTAATCTCGCTTGAAGCTTTATTGGTTTCTTCTGCCAGCTCTCTGACATCGTTTGCAACAACCGCAAATCCTTTTCCTGCTTCACCGGCTCTTGCTGCTTCAATACTGGCATTCAGTGCCAGAAGATTAGTCTGCTTTGCTATGGACATGATGGAACCAACGATTTTTGTGACTTCTTCAACTTTATCTATAACAGCCTGGGTGGCGTCTACTGTGACCTGACTTGTGGCAGCCACATTCTGCGACTTTTCTTTTAATTCTCCAATAACTTTAACACCTTCTCGAACAGCGCTTTGTGCAGATTCTGAGGCTTTCGTCATATCTTTTCTGTGCTGCTCGGTAGTAGCGGTTTCTTCCTGGATCTGCTGAACACGCTGTGCCTGAGAGGTAATGGCCTGAGCCGTTGACTCCATGCTGCTGGCTATATCCTTCATACCGGAGTTCTGGGTGCTCATGATGTTTTGAAGATCCTGCATATCCGCCTGGGATTCATTAAACAAATCTGTTATCCTACCGGCTATTTCAGCCATCTGATTTCCTGTTTTTAATGTCGTCTCTGCATTTTCTGAAATTGTAATATTGTTTTCTTCATTGAATTTAGTAAGAAGTGTAACTGTGGCAAGTGTAGCAACAAAAGCAAGTGCCAGAGTGATGAAAGCAGGTATATATGCTAGATCCAGGGACCCTGTGGAAATAAAGGATTTTAGACAGGTAATAATAAACGATATGCTTATGGCAGATATTCCGCCTTTACAAAGCCTTACGTTCAGGTAAATTATGCTGCAGATAAGAATAGGAAGACCAAAGGCGAAGTAGACTATATCGTTCTCTGCAAGCAGAAGAACGAAGTAGTAGATTGTTGCACCGCCCATTATCAGGATAGATCCCAGTTTTTGCGTGGAATACTTGAAATTTCCGAGTGCCCCCATCCCAAGTCCGACAAAAATGGAAAGCAGGATCACTATTCTTGGCAGCGAGAAACCGTCTTTCAGGAGGTTGTTTAAATTAAGCAATGTTCCACAAACATAGATAACTATGCAAACATTAAAGCTGTTACGATTTGCTCTTCTGTATTGATCTGCATTCATATTTATTATTCTCCCTTTCGCGTGATTTTTACAGTTTATCACAATAATTTTAACATATGGCATCATTGCTAAAATATTAAATTTTGTTTATAATTTTACTTTTTATGGAATATTGATTCCCAATTATAGTAAAATGTTGATAGATAAAATTGCACCCGTATCCAAGTTGTTTTGCAAGATAATTTCATTAAAGGAGTATCGTTATATGAAGAAGATGAGTTTAAAAACCAAGATGCTGCTCTGTATTCTCCCTGTTATGGCGATCGCCATGATCATATTGACGTATATCGCTTCTCAGGAACTATCAACGAACATACAGGAGGCAAATACAACAAGTATGTTCCAGCAGGTTAATGCAAATGCCACGGGGGTTGATTCAAAGCTTGAGATCATAAGAACCACTGCGGTAAATATTGCTGAAATGGTATCAACCTCTTATCAGTTTGTAGAAATGGATAACTATAAGGGAACTCTTACGAAAATTATCGCGGATAATGACTCAATACTTGGAAGCGGACTTTGGTTTGAACCATATACATTTGACAAAGAACAGGAATATATAGGTCCATACTGGTATAAAGACGGGGACAATATTGTTGAAACCTGGGATTACAGTAATGCGGAATACGACTACTTTAATCAGGAATATTATTTAAACGCAAAAGCGCTTAAAAATGGACAGGCAGTTATTACTAATCCATATTATGATCCTACATCCGGAATTGTAATGTCCAGTTGCTCGGCACCTATCTATGATAACGGGACATATGTGGGATGCGTTACCGTGGATATGGAGCTTTCCGATATCGAAGATATGGTATCCGGGATAAAAATTGGTGAAACAGGAAGAGCTATGCTCCTTGATTCCACAGGTGTTTATATTTATACGGACAATCCGCAGAAAGTGCAGGATGGTGTAAATATCATAAATGACGAGAATAAAGAACTTGCAAGTCTGGGTAAAACGATTGTTGAGACAGCAAGCGACACTCCGGGAATGAATGCTTTTATGGAAGGCGCGGAGAGAATAGTTGTTGCTTACAAGAACATCCCACAGGTTAATTGGAAGATGATCGTCAGGATGGACATCTCCGAACTTGAGGCTCCTGTTAAGAAAGCAACCACAGAATTGATAGCGGTCATGATCATCTCACTTATCATTGGCGCAGCTATTATCCTTATCTTTGTAATGAGCATCTCCAAGAGCATAAACAATGTTAAGCAGTTTGCTTCCGTCCTTGCAAGTGGAGACTTTACAGTAGATAAGATCAACAATAAACGAGGTGATGAACTCGGACAGATGAGTGAATCATTAAATGATATGTTTGAAAATAACAGAGATGTTATTTCAAAGATATCGGATGGATCTGAGAAAGTTTCAGAGACATCAACAGGCCTTGCAAGTATGGCCAATGAACTTGCAGATCAGTTCAATTCAATCCAGGGAAATATCTCCGGTGTAAACGATGCCATGATGTCTTCGGGAGCAGCCACGGAAGAGGTTAATGCATCTGTTGAGGAGGTAAACGCATCTGTTCACCAGCTTGCTGCAGAGACTGAAAAGACAAGTACTGAAGCCTCAGATATCAAGTCAAGAGCAAGAGAGATTGAAAAAGAAAGTAAGTCTGCTTACGACTATGCAATCAATATTGCAGAGCAGAGAGAGGCAGATCTTATAGAAGCCAATGAAAAGGCTAAAGTAGTGGATCAGATTGGAACCTTGGCGGATACGATCGCTGAGATTGCGGATCAGATCAATCTTCTTTCACTTAATGCTTCAATTGAGGCTGCAAGAGCAGGTGATGCAGGTAAAGGATTTGCGGTTGTTGCATCCGAGATCAATAAGCTTGCCAGCAGTACATCTGAAGCTGTAGAGCAGATCAGAGAGACAATCGACGGGGTTCAGGAGGCATTTGGAACTCTTTCAAATTCTTCAGGAGAATTGCTTACCTTCATTAAGGAAACCGTTACACCTGATTATGACAAGTTTGTAAATGTGGCTAAGCAGTACGGCGATGATGCAGGATCTTTTGGCGATTCTTCTGAGAACATCGCACAGATGGTTGAGAATATCAGAGCTTCCATGGAAGAAGTCAGCAAGGCTATTCAGAACATTGCTGAATCCACCCAGGATACAGCTGATCTTTCCAGCAGAGTTAATGATTCCGTCATGGCTGCTGCAGATGTAGTATCTAATGTAAATGAGATGACCAACAAGCAGGAAGCGGTAGCAGGAACACTTGAGGAAATCGTAGGAAGATTTAAACTTAAATAAAAGCCAAAAAATATACGGCGCCGGACCTAAAAATCCGGCGCTTTTTCTTTTGTCTTTGCGCATATTATGGTATTATAAAAATAGTAAACATCGGGGATATGTTCTTATTTTCTGATTTTACTTCTAACAAATTCTTATTTTCTTTTGAGTAACATAAGGGGGACGAAATATGGCTCATAATGAAATGCTCGCCATGATTCTGGCAGGTGGGCGCGGAAGCAGACTTAAGGACCTTACAACCAAAGTTGCTAAACCGGCTGTCTATTATGGCGGCAAATATCGTATCATTGATTTTCCACTAAGTAATTGTGCTAATAGCGGAATCGACACAGTTGGAGTTCTGACTCAGTATGAATCGGTACTTCTTAACAGTTATGTGGCGCAGGACGGTCGTTGGGGACTTGACTCCAAGGACAGTGGTGTTTATGTTCTTACACCGCGAGAGAAAGCTGATGAGGGGCTTGATGTATACAGAGGAACCGCAGATGCCATTTCTCAGAATATTGATTTTATCGATAATTATAATCCTGAATATATACTGGTTCTTTCAGGTGACCACATTTACAAGATGAACTATGCTGCCATGCTTTCTTTTCACAAGAAGATGGGAGCAGATGCAACCATAGCGGTAAGACCGGTACCGATGAAAGAGGCCAGCCGTTTTGGTATTATGAATGCTGATGCCGACGGAAGGATCATTGAATTTGAAGAAAAACCCAAAAAACCAAAGAGCAATCTTGCTTCCATGGGTATTTATATCTTTAGCTGGAAGTTGATGAGAAAGATGCTGGTTGAGGATATGAATAATCCGGAGTCCGATCATGACTTTGGAAAAGACATTATCCCGAGAATGCTTGCCGATAAGAAGAAGCTCTTTGCATATGAGTTTAAGGGCTACTGGAAGGATGTGGGAACAATAGATTCTCTCTGGGAAGCCAACATGGATCTTCTTGAGACCAAAAACGAACTCGACTTAAATGACTCTTCATGGCTTATTTACACTGAGGATGTTTCAACTCTGCCTCAGTATATAGGCAAGAATGCCAAGATCAAAAAGGCATATATTACTCAGGGCGTGCGAGTTGAAGGAAGTGTAACCAACTCGGTTCTCTTTACTGGAGCAGTTGTGGCAAACGGAGCCAGAGTGGTTGACTCGGTTCTTATGCCGGGTGTTGTGGTAGAAGAGGGAGCAACGGTAACAAGAGCTCTTGTGGCAGAGAATGTACACATTGGCAGAAAAGCTAAAGTTGGCAGCAAGTCCAGCGAAGAGATTACTCTTGTGGCAAATGATGTGAAGGGAGGTACAAAATAATGTCAGCACTCAGAGCTTTCGGAATAGTATCTTCCGCAGATAACAGTATTCATGTTGAAGGTCTTCATGACTACAGACCAATCGGAGCCTTTTCATTCCTTGGAAGATTCCGTGTTATTGATTTCCCGATTTCCAACATGAGTAATTCGGGAATGGACAGAATACAGGTTTATTTAAGAACAAGACCAAGGTCACTGGCTGAGCATATCGGTTCGGGAAGACATTACAATATCAACTCCAAACGTGGTAAGATTCAGATGCTTTTCTCTGAAGACAACTCAGCTCATAATATCTACAACAACGATATCGCTGCATACATGCAGAACATTGATATTATCGAGAGAATGCATCAGGAGTATGTGATAATCGCTCCAAGTTACATGGTTTACAAGCAGGATTATTGTCAGCTCCTTGATACCCATATTCAGTCAGGAGCAGATGTTACACTGCTTTATCACAAGGTAGAAAATGCAAGAGACTACTACCAGAACTGTCGAATTGTTACTGTTAACAGGCAAAAAGGTATTGCTTCTCTTGACAGAAACCTTGGAACGGCCAAAGAAAAGAATATATTCATGGACACATACTGCATGAGCAAGGAAGTATTTGTAAGCCTTGTCAAATCCGCCCATGAGCTTTCATCGGTTTATTCGCTGGCGGATATAGTTGCATTTAAGCTTAAGGACATGGATATCAGGGGCTATCAGCATAAGGGATACTTTGCATCACTTTTAAGCCTTTCGGATTATTACAGAGCATCAATGGAACTTCTTGATTACGATATGGCGAGCAGCCTCTTTAACAACAGCTGGCCTATTTACACAAGGACAACAGACTCCTGTCCTACAAGATATTTTGATACTGCAAGGGTTGAAAACTCCTTTGTATCAAACGGATGTCTCATTGAGGGAATTGTAGAAGATTCGATCATAGGACGTGGTGTTACCCTTAAAAAAGGCGCATCGGTCAAGAACTCCATCATCATGGCACACTGCGTAATTGAAGAGGGTGTTCACATCGAGAACGCCATAGTTGATAAATGGGCACACATAATCCACGCAAAAGAAATAACCGGTACGGAAGAACATCCTCAGTACATTAAGAGAAGAGATACGTTGTAAAAATATGACAAAGATCGCAGTTTTGATAGCTGCGGTCTTTGTTTTTTGGTGCGCGAATAGACGCAATTTTAATAAAAAAATAATATTTTTCAGCATGGGATTTTGTTACAATATATTTAAGTGGGAATATGTCTTTTTATGTGCGGAAAGGAGACATTGTTATGCTTGCAACCTTAATTCCTCTATTTGACGATAATATGCTTGTATGCGCATATTCTGTCTTTGCCAGAAAGGAAAACCACTTTCTTAATCCAAATTTTGAAGGCGGGGCAAGATATGATGGCGCAGGCACTGTTCATGAGCTTGAAGTTGTCAGCAATATGGGCGTTGCAACTTTATCCGGAGGAAAAGAGGTATTTGTTCCGGTAAATCAGTTCTCCATTTTCGCTGAGATTTCCCTGCAGTGCACTGTTCCGTCCAATAAGGTCGTTCTCCTTATGGACAATAGTATTTTACCACAAGAGCAGTTTGTAAAAAGAGTTAAAGAGCTTAAAGAACAGGGTTATAAGCTTGCCATAAGAAAGCTTCCTATAGCAGAATTCGAAAACTACAAGGAAATTCTGTCCAGATGTGATTACATTCTTCTTAATCACGCAAAAATTGATATCAGTAAAGCAAAGGTATATTTCAGTAAAGTTTACCCGAATATAAAGTTGTGCGCAGTTAATGTGGACTCCCAAGAGGAGTATGATGTACTAAAAAAGGACGGCGGATACGATCTGTATGAGGGAAGCTTTTTCAGAATGCCAATAAAGGAATCTGAAACAGAAGTAAGTCCCTTGAAGGTAAACTATATCGAACTTCTTAATGTTGTTAACGCACCTGATTTTGATCTGCAAAAAGCAGCTGACGTCATAGGTAAGGATCCGGCTCTTGTAATCTCACTTCTTGAGATGGTCAACAGAATGGCTTTAAATTCAGAGATCACATCAATCCGTCATGCCGCAGCCATGCTGGGACAAAAGGAACTGAAGAGATGGATAAACACAGCAGTGACAAAAGAGCTGTGCGCTGATAAGCCAAGTGAAATTACAAGGCTTGTTATGATAAGGGCGAAATTTGCAGAGAATCTTGCTGAATGTTTTGAGATGGCCATGGTTTCCCAGGAACTGTTTATCATGGGACTCTTTTCCGCAATTGATATCATGCTTGAAAAGACTATGCAAGAGGCTCTTTCCATGGTTCAGGTATCTAAGAATGTAAAAGATGCTCTTTTGGAAAATAAGGGAGACTTTGCGAAGGTTCTAAACTTTATCAAGAGATATGAGGATGCGGACTGGACAGAGGTTTCCAGGCTGATGGTTCTTGAGAATATAGAGATGGATAAGGTGTATGAAGCTTACCTTAATGCTCTAAAGTGGTATCGGGATCTTATTCCTTCAAAGTAATGCTTTTCCTGCTTGTTATGTGCAGGTAATGGCAACACAGAGGTGTGGATATGCTCGGTTTGGATAGTGTAGGCAGTATTACCTTCAACTTTGCTGCCATTTTAATAAGCATCACTTGTGTCTTTTATTCACTGATAATGAATAATAAATATCGTCTCCGCGGACGTTTATTTGTTGCGCTTTGTATGATAGTCGCCCTTGATGCTCTTACCGGGATTATAGGTGAGCTCATAGGAGCGGCTTCTTTTTCTAATGGATTAAAGCGCGTCTTCATGCATGCTGTGCAGTTCACATATTTTTCCACGCACTTTGCGATTGCTCCGATATTTGCCCTGTATATCATTTTGGTCTGTAACGTTCAGTACAGATTTAACAGGTTTTCCAGGACACTTGTAAGTATTCCGTTTGCTGTCATGGAGCTTGTTGTGCTTATCTCACCCATAATCAACGTTGTATATTACATCGATGACAACCTGGTCTTTCACAGACGTGGGGGAGTGTACTTTGCATATATTGTGAGCGCCTTCTATATTGTCTTTGCGATGGCTTCTCTGTTTTTATACTGGAATTATCTGACTAATATCAGGAGAATTGCGATAATCTATTTCTTTGTTCTGGTATCTTTTGGAACACTGCTTCAGATGGCTGTCTTTGAAATACGTAGCGAACTTATGTCAGAGGCCATCGGCTTTATGGGAATTATGATGATGCTCGAAAATGATGATGACAGGATTGACGTCTCTACCCGGGCATATAATAAAAACGCATTTGTAATTGATACGGAGACATATTTCAGGTATGGAAGAAGCTTTTTTTCCATATGCATTCGAGTTCAAAATGCCGATATTTACAGGAAAATCGTGGGATATGAGGAATATGAAAAATTCCAGGCCACGATGATAGACTACTTGTCAAGGCTGGATAAGAAAAATGATGTTTACAGAATGGGAGTAGATACCTTTATGGTAATCTGCCCCGACACCATAGAAGATGTTGCTTCATTTTATGCTTCCAAAATAAGAGAGAGATTTTCCCTTGAGTGGAAGCACAAAGACAATACTATCAATCTTAAAGCACTGGTACTTTTGGCAAATTCTCCGGGTCAGTTTACAAGTACGGATTATCTGCTGCTTCTTTCAGATAGCAAGATTGACCTGGAAACCGACAGAGTCTTATCCTGCCATGACCTTGACTTCCTGCTTAGAAGAGCTGATGTTGAAAAGGCTGTAAAAAGAGGAATTGATGACGGGAATTTCAGAGTATACTTTGAACCTATATACACCAGAAATGAGAGAGCTATTTGTGCGGCGGAAGCTGTTTTGCAGCTTATGGATCCGGAGCTTGGGCTCATAACTTCGGATGAGTTTAATCCTGTTGCGGATCAGGCGGGGCTTATCGACCAGCTTGGCTTTTATACTATTGATCAGGTTCTGTATTTCCTTGGCGGCGGTATTGTCGATGAGATGGGAGTTCAGGCGATCAGTGTGACACTGTCATCTGTTCAGATGATAAAAGCAGATTTTGTTGACAGGGTAAAAAAGTTATTGGAGGTAAACGATGTCTTTCCTTCACAGCTTGTGTTTAATATTCCCGAAAACATGGCTACTTCCGATAAGAGCATCCTTATACCGGTAATGCAAAAGCTTGGAGATGAGGGTGTAAGGTTCTATTTGGATGAATTCGGAACGGGCTTTTTAAACATGCAGTCGGAGGCAGCTTCTCTTTTTGAAGGGGTCAAGATAAAAGCGTCACTTCTTGAGGATGCTGTGGATCTTCCTCAGAACAGGATCATTCTGGAGAACAGGCTCAGGATGATTGGACAGATGGGAAAGACGATAGACATTTACAGAGTCGATGATCAGGAGGCGCTGGAAAGTCTTTCCAATATTAAATTTGACTTTTTCCACGGCGAATTTTTCTCATCAGCCATCAGCAAAAATGAATTACTGGCAATCCTAAAGGCCACAGAAATGGCCAGGATGGAGGAGAGAAGGGCAAAGGCAGCCAATGAAGCAAAGAGTAATTTCCTTGCAAATATGTCTCATGAGATCCGTACGCCTATAAATGCTGTCCTTGGAATGAACGAGGTGATCCTTCGCGAATGTAAGGACGAAAAGATACTTGAATATGCTCAGAATATAGAGGGAGCCGGCAGATCGCTGCTGTCTCTTATCAATGATATTCTCGATTTCTCCAAGATTGAAGCCGGCAGTATGGAGATAAATGAATCCGAATATGAGCTGAGCTCAGTTCTTAATGATATTTATAATATGATCAATATCAAGGCACAGCAAAAGGTTTTGGATCTTATTCTTGATGTTGACGACAACCTTCCCGATAAACTCTACGGCGATGAGATGAGGCTTAGACAGGTAGTTGTTAATGTCCTTAATAATGCGATCAAATATACGCAGGAAGGCAGTGTGACTTTAAGGGTAACAGGGGATAAAAACTTTGACGGGACAATAACCTTAAAGCTTGTGGTCTCCGATACCGGAATAGGTATCAAGGAAGAAGATCTGGGCAATCTGTTTGAGAAATTTAAAAGACTTGATATTGATAAAAACAGAACCGTTGAAGGAAGCGGACTTGGACTTGCTATTACAAGTTCCCTATTGGAACTTATGGGCGGATCTATTTCTGTGGAGAGTGTTTATGGCAGCGGCTCTACCTTTACGATACTTCTTCCTCAGAAAGTAATTGATGATACAAAGATCGGCAACTTTAAAGAGAGGATAAGAATAAACGCCAGGGAGAGAAAGGATTATAAGGAAAAGTTTACAGCGCCCGAAGCTGATATTCTTGTTGTAGATGACACACCTATGAACCATGTGGTTTTAAGGGAACTTTTAAAATCCACTCTTGTTAAGATTGACTCAGCAAGAAGCGGAAAGGAATGCCTTGAGAAGCAGCATGATAAAAAATACGATCTTATTTTCCTTGATTACAGAATGCCGGGAATGGATGGAACAGAGACATTTCAGGCCATCAAAAAGGACTTGTCTTCTCCTAACCTGACGACTCCTGTAATTGTGCTTACTGCCAACGCAATCTCCGGAGCAAGGGATAATTTCTTAAAGATCGGCTTTGACGATTACCTCACTAAGCCGGTCGAGAGCGATAAACTTGAAGCTGCAATGATAAGGTTCCTTCCAAAGGAGAAGGTTATCTTAACAAAAGAAGAAAGCAAAGATGAAGACGAACCTGTAAAAGACGAAACTGTTAAAAGTGCTAGTGATGACTGGATGGATAAACTTGAGGAGATTGATTCAAGTGTCGGGATAAACAACTGCGGCGGTATAGACAGCTACATCAGCATTTTGAAGGTTTATTATGAGTCGATTGAATCATCAAGAAACAATATTGAAACTGCCTATGCTGATGAAAACTGGAAGGATTACACCAGCTATGTTCATTCGCTGAAAAGTACCAGCAGAACTGTTGGCGCAATGAATCTTTCAAGGCTGGCAGCGTCACTGGAAGAAGCAGGAAATAATAATGATATTGAAACTATCAGAAGTTACCATCCTGAACTGTTAAATCTGTATTCCATTGTTAAATACAGTCTGGATTCGATTCCGGAAATTGCAGGAGAAAAAGAAGATGATACAGATAAGCAGGAAATTACTCAGGCGCAGCTTACGGATGCCTATAATACTATTTTGGAAGTGAGTAATATACTTGACTACGACACACTTTCATTTGTACTTGATTCTGTCAATAATTATAAGCTACCGCCTGATGATAAGGAAATTTTCAAGAAAATATCCGATCTTGCTTATAAACTTAAATGGGATGAGATCACTGAGGTAGTAAAAGAGAAACTTGGTAATCAGTAACTAAAAAATATGTATGTGACGAGGTGTCATATGTTCGGAAAGAAGATTCTGCTTGTTAGAAATGAAGAGACTTTTTTGGTAAATGCCATAAAGAATGCACTTATTTCAAATCACTTTAGTGTGGTGGACTGTTCGTATGCATTGGCTGATCTTAGTACCAAAAAGCAGGGAGTGGATCTTATAATTCTATATACGGACCAGGACTTTGAAGAGCATAGGGAAGCGCTTGTGTACTTTAAGGATCTGTGCGTAGAGGAAAATATGGTGATGCTGATAATAGGCGATAAGCCGGCCTTTGATCTGGTTCATCACTATATTCCAAAAGAGGATATTGCCTTTGAAGTCACAAGACCTCTTGACATGGCATCACTGATGGAAAAGGTTGCTACAGCTACCGATGATGAATTTGAAATTCAGCGCAGAAAATGCATTCTTATCGTTGATGATGATCCTACCTATATCCAGATGGTCAGAGAGTGGCTTAAAGACAGTTACAGGGTTGGAATGGCAAATTCGGGAACTCAGGCTGTTGCATGGCTTGCTACCAATAAAGCGGATCTTATTCTTCTTGACTATGATATGCCCGTCATCGACGGACCAAAGGTAATGGAAATGTTAAGGAGCGAATCTTTTTCCCAGTCTACACCTGTTATGTTCCTTACGGGAAAAAATGACAGAGATTCCGTTACCAATGTGATTTCCCTAAAACCTGCCGACTATCTGCTAAAGACTATAAGCAAAGACAAGCTACTTGGAACTTTAGACAACTTTTTTAAACAAAGAAAGAACAAGTAAAGCATGGATATTGAGATCATAGACAGCATGACCTATAGGTTTGCTGCAGCAATTATCTGCATAACCTGTCTTTTTTATTCGACTATGATGCGAAAAAGATATCGTATCAGAAGCCGTTTATTTACCATGCTTGTTGTTATCACTTTGATAGATTCCCTGACGGAAATTATATCAAAGCTGGCTATTGCTTATGGTTTTAGTGACTCTTTCAAGTGGATTGTGAGCTATAGTACACAGCTTATATACTATTTCACGCATGTAGGAGTGCTTCCTGTTTTTACTTTTTACATTATTGCGATCTGTGGTGTCAGGTACAGGATAAATGTGTTTTTTAACTGGGCGCTTAAATTGCCTGTTTTTGTTCTTGAGTTTTTACTTTTGACTAATCCTTTTACACAGTTCTTTTTCAGGGTAGTAGGGAAATTTGAATATGCAAGGGGCATAGGCATTTATCTGGCTTATTTTGTGTCTGTCTACTACCTTGGAGTGGGAATCTCTTTTCTTATCAGATACTGGTATACCATTAATGCCATGAAGCAGATAGCAATGGTGTATTTTCTTTCTCTTGCGATCCTGGGAACTGCAATTCAGATGTTTTTCCCAAGCATTAAGTGTGAACTGTTGTGTGAAGCTATTGGTCTCACCGGCATTATGCTCATGATCGAGAAGGATGATGAGCGCACAGATACGGTTTCAAAGGCATATAATCGTATGGCTTTTGTGCAGGATATGAAGAGCCTCCTTATTATGAAAAGAGAGTTTAAGGTGCTTTGCCTTAGGATTGAAAATCTTGAGACTTATCGTAAGATTTACGGCTCAAAGATGGTGGAGATTTTACTTAGGGATATTTCGTCGTTCTTTATGGACGATGGAAGCGAAACCAACGCATACAGGACAGCTTTCAATGTGTTCTATATTTTAAATCCCGATCTTTCCGAAGAAGAAATGAATAATCTGGCAGGGGCAACCAATCAGCGAATGCAAAGCCCATGGATTGTGGACGGTATAGAACTTACATTGGAATATAATGTTCTTTTGGCAGATTGTCCTGAGCGTTTTTCAAGTGTGAATGATGTGTTCCTGCTTGAAAGCATAGACCTGGACAGACAGGAAAAACATTTCTTTGCAGGATCGGACCTTAATTTTATCGTTAGGAGAATGGAAGTTGAAAAGGCTATAGGAAGAGGCCTTAAGGAAAAAGGCTTTTTGATATACTATAGGCCGGTTTATCTTCAGGGCAGTTATACAATTAAAGTTGCGGAAGTATGCATTAAGCTTAAGGATGTGATCCTTGGAGAAATTGATTCGGTGGAATTTATGGAGATTGCCGAACACTCCGGATTTATCGAGGAGATTCAGTTAAGGACCATAGAGAGCGTATGCAGATTTCTCTCGAGCGGGGTTGATAAATCGGATATGCAGATAGAATTTATACTGCTTCCTATTCTGTCAGCACATATGATAAAAAGAGATCTTATTACCTGGGTATCAGATAATATAAAGCGGTTTAATATTGATCCTTCCCTTCTTGCTTTTGTACTTAAGGAATCCGATGCACTGGAGGCAAAGGATGCTCTTTTGAAAATGAAAAACAAGATACAGGAGCTTGGCGTGCGCACTTATATCAGTGACTATGAAGCCGGATTTTTGGGACTTAATACTATCGCCAATATCAACTTTGAAGGTGTTATTCTGGACGTAAAAAGTATCTTTAAAACCGCTAATCAGGAGAATGCAGAGATAGTTCTTAACAACAGGATCAACATGATCAGTCAGCTTGAAAAGAAGATTGTCATTTCCGGAATAGACAATGACTATTATTATGGTAAGATTAAGAATGTGCCGGCTGATTATATTGAGGGAGCTTTTTTGTCAAAAGAAGTTACGAGAAATGAGCTGCAGAATAAGTTCTGGCACGGAGAGCATCTTTTTATCCGGGAAGATAAAGTTGAAAGGGTTACTGAAGAATACTGATGGGGACTGCCAGATCAAGGATATACGGAATTGAAGTTGATTTTTTGAAGGACACAAAAGCTTTTGATTTTTGGTATTCTAAAATGCCTTCATACCGCAAAGAGAAAACAGACAGGATAAAACCTGAGAGCGGAAAAAGACTGTCATTGGGAGCTGGTATACTTCTTTATACCGGACTTAAGGAATTTGGAATAGAGGGGGCATCTGTTTTTTATGGAGAGAACAAGAAGCCCTATATTGATATGAATTTGAAATCGGGATTAAATGATGAGGGCGCAGGCAGCCTGTACTTTAACCTGTCACATTCAGGAAGTATGGCTGTGTGCGCTTTTTCTGATTCTGAGGTGGGCATTGATATTGAGCAGAATAAGGATTTTAATGACAGCCTTATAAATTATGTTTTTGATGAAAGGGAAGCAGAGTTTATCCGGTTGCAGAAAGAAGATATAACTGAGAGAAATGCTTTTTTTACAAGTCTTTGGACCATGAAGGAGAGCATCATGAAGTACTATGGCAAAGGTATTGCTATGGGTCCTAAAAATATATTTATAGATCTGGAAAAAGAACTGACGGTTTATTATGATGGGGAGCCCCAAAATGATATTCATCTTAGCACATACACTTTTAAGGATTATCAGATCTGTGTCTGCTCAGACCGGATTCCATTTGTGGAAAGTATAGAGATGTTTAATTACTAAATAAATGATTTTTGGAGGTTTTATGAGTATTTTAAATGTTGAGCATCTGACCCACGGATTTGGGGACAGAGCGATTTTTGATGATGTGTCCTTCAGACTTTTGAAGGGTGAGCATATAGGACTTGTCGGAGCTAACGGAGAAGGCAAGTCTACTTTTATGAATATTATAATAGGCAAACTGATGCCGGATGCAGGAAAGATTGAATGGGCCAAAAATGTGAAGGTTGGTTACCTGGATCAGCATGCATCTCTTAAAGAGGGCATGACGATAAGAGATGTTCTTGCTTCTGCCTATGAGCCTTTATATGCCATGGAGACAAGGATGAATGAAATCTGCGATGCTATGGGCGAGGCAGATGAGAAACAGCTTGAAGAATATATGGAAGAGCTGGGAACTATTCAGGATCTTTTGACTAATAGGGATTTTTATCTTATCGATTCAAAGATTGAAGAAGTCTCAAGGGCTTTGGGCTTTTTGGAGCTGGGACTTGACAGAGATGTAACCGAGCTGTCAGGTGGTCAGAGAACCAAGATACTGCTGGCAAAACTTCTTTTGGAAAAGCCGGACATTCTTTTGCTGGATGAGCCTACCAACTATCTGGACGCTGAGCATATAGTGTGGCTTACAAGATATCTTCAGGATTATGAAAACGCGTTTATCCTGATATCCCATGACATTCCTTTCCTGAATAATGTGGTCAACATCATATATCATATGGATGGAACAAACCACAGCCTCGACAGATATGTGGGTGACTATGATAAATTCATGGAAGTCTATGAGATGAAGAAGGCGCAGAGGGAGGCTGCATACAACAGACAACAGCAGGAGATTGCCGACCTTAAGGACTTTGTAGCAAGGAACAAGGCAAGAGTAGCCACAAGAAACATGGCAATGGCGCGTCAGAAGAAACTGGACAGCATGGACATTATTGAGAAGGTTCAGGAAAAGCCAAAGCCCGAGTTTAACTTCAAGGTGGCAAGGACACCGGGGAAAGTAATATTCGAGACTAAAGACCTTGTCATAGGCTATGATGAGCCTCTGTCAACACCTTTAAACATTACCTTTGAGAGAGGATCAAAGATTGTTCTTACGGGAGCAAACGGTATAGGAAAGACGACGCTGTTAAAGAGCATTCTGGGACTTATTCCTGCCATTTCAGGCAGCGTGGAACTGGGAGAAAATGTGGCTATCGGGTATTTTGAGCAGGAGATGGCTCCCGATATTGAGACAACATGTATGCAGGAGATATGGAACGAATTTCCCGGTTTTTCACAGTATGAAGTAAGGTCAGCTCTTGCCAAGTGCGGACTTACAACAAAACATATTGAGAGCAAGTGTAAGGTTCTCTCAGGTGGAGAGCAGGCCAAGGTTCGTCTGTGCAAGCTCATTAACAGAGAATCCAACATTCTGGTTCTTGATGAGCCCACAAACCATCTGGATGTTGATGCAAAAGAGGAACTTCACAGGGCGCTCTCGGAGTACAGGGGCAGTATCCTTATGGTATGCCATGAACCAGAGTTCTACAGGGATCTTGCCACAGAAGTTATGGACTGCACCAAGTGGACCACAAAGGTGTGATGATCCGCAGATAATACAACAAGGTTTAATAGGAATTAAACTAATAAAGTAAAAGGTTAAACATTGACAATATATAAACAATGCCGAATATATATTGGGATATATAGTAAGTATAGATATAAAATTGGACAGATTGCACAAATATCTGTCCGTTTTTTTTATGTTTTGACGTTAAATATTACGTCTCAAAGAGTTGAAGTTTAGAAAAAATTATAGTATTCTTGTTTCATCATTTAATTTTGATAAAACTAAAATATTAAAGCACTTATTAAAATAAAAGGAGACAACAATGTATAAGCTGTGTGTAAACCCAAGAGTACATAAGGGACATATCAATCCGGAAATTCAGGGACACTTTTCCGAACACCTCGGAAGAGGAATTTATGAAGGCCTTTTTGTAAGAGAGGGCGATAACATCGATAATATAAACGGAATGCGACAGGATGTTGTAAAAGCGCTTAAGGAACTGAAGGTTCCTGTCCTTCGCTGGCCCGGTGGATGCTTTGCGGATGAATATCATTGGAAGGATGGTATTGGTCCTAAGGAAAACCGTAAAAAGATGATAAATACACACTGGGGCGGAGTTGTAGAAGATAACAGCTTTGGAACACATGAATTCATGGAGCTTTGTGACCAGCTTGGATGCAAGAACTATGTAAACGGAAATGTAGGAAGCGGCACAGTGCAGGAAATGCAGGAATGGGTTGAGTACATGACATTTGATGGTGTATCTCCCATGGCTGATCTCAGAGAGAAGAATGGACATAAGAGTCCATGGAAAGTTGACTATTTTGGTGTCGGCAACGAGAACTGGGGATGCGGAGGAAATATGCCGCCGGAATACTATGCAGGGCTTTATCGCAGATATCAGACATATGTAAGAGATTATAAGCAGGGAGAACATCTTTTCAAGGTTGCCTGCGGAGCAAATGTGGATGATTACAACTGGACTGAAGGTGTTATGGGAACAGCCTTTGCACAGGCTCCATGGATGCACGGTTTCATGGATGGTCTATCTCTTCATTACTATACTCATCCGGGCGGATGGGAGCACAAGGGAAGCGCTTTGGAATTTGATGATAAGATGTGGTATCAGACACTTTCCAAGACTCTTTACATGGAGGAACTTATTACAAGACATCAGGCAATTATGGATAAGTACGACAAGGAGCACAAAGTCGGAATTATCGTAGATGAGTGGGGAACATGGTATGACTGTGAACCCGGAACTAATCCCGGATTCCTTTACCAGCAGAACACAATAAGAGACGCTCTTGTGGCAGGTATTAACCTCAATATATTCAACAAGCACTGCGACAGAGTTAAGATGGCAAATATCGCACAGATGATCAATGTACTCCAGGCTGTAATTCTGACAGACGGAGAGAGGATGATAAAGACACCTACTTATCATGTTTTCAATATGTACAAATATCATCAGGATGCAGAGCTTCTTGACAGCTATGTAGAGACAAAGAAGATCGGGCTTGTGGATGAGTACATGGTACCAAATCTTACAGAGTCAGTTTCACTTGGAACAGATGGAAAGATCCACGCCACTATAACAAATCTTTCCTGCGAAGAAAACTATGACATCAACATATCAGTTGCAGATACGGATTTAAAGAGCGTAACAGGAGAAATCGTCGGAGGTGAGATTCATCTGCACAATACCTTTGATGAGCCGGAAAATGTTGTGGTAAGAAAGTTTGATGAAGTTAAGCTTTTAGAAAAAGGAGAAGCAACTTTATCAATTCCGGCAAGCAGTGTAATACATCTTGCATTTGAAATTTAAAAGTGATTCAGGAGTGACTGGAGTATGATCACAGGTAACATAAAGAAACTGCAAAGAATACTTGGGATATGCCTTAGCGCATGTCTGTGCTTTGGAACTTTCAGCGGTAGTCTTGTGTCTAATGCAACAGACAACGCATCAGATAGTTTATCAGAGTCTTTATCAGAAGAGGTTACAAGTACGGAGAGGCTTTCCACCAATTACACCCATGTTAGTGAAAGCTATTCCAAAGCCGATTATAAGGGCAGTGATGTTGTGATCGATATTGAAGAATCCATCAAAACCGGAAGCGAATATCTGACAGAGGATAGTCATGAATATGCAGGTAAGGTGGCGGACATAGAGCATGGGGATGAGTTGACTTTAAGTGTAAATGTCCCGGAGGATGGACTTTATTGGTTGTCTTTTGATTATTTATCCTATGATGAGTCTATTCTTCCTATAGAAATTGCATTTACAGTTGACGGCGTTTTTCCGTTTTATGAAGCTAGGAGTCTTAGTTTTGAAACTACCTGGGTTCAGGAAGAAAGCGCTGATGTTGACCGTTACGGCAATGAAATAGTATCACTTCCTGACAAACTGGTAAGATGGGAGAGTAAGCTTCTTGGAGATTCCAGTTACAGATATTCGACTCCCCTTAAGATAGAACTTACAGCGGGGGAGCATGAGTTTGGAATCAAAGTAAAGGAAGGAACACTTCTTTTAGGAAATCTTACACTCACATCACCTAAGGCAACAGAAGAATACACAGGATCTGAAAAAGCAGAAGGCTCAGCGCTTATTACTATAGAAGCTGAGAATTTTACAGAGAGAAATGACTCATCTATCCACGCTGCATATGAGTATAACAGCGCACTCAGTCCTCTTTCAGCCAAAGAAAAGGTACTGAACATTATTGATGAAGCGTCTTTTGACACAGCAGGACAAAAGGTAACTTATTCATTTGAAGTTGAAAATTCGGGTTACTACAATCTGGCCATGAACTACAGACAGTCGGAAAAAAATGATTTCCCCGTATTTGCAGATATCAGCATTGACGGTCAGGTCCCAAATACTGCATTTGAAGGTTACAGCATAGAAGCATCTACGGATTTTACTACAAAGACTCTCACAGATAATGATGGAAATGCATTAAGCGTATATCTCGATGCAGGAACACATACCATTTCCATTATGTTGGTTCAGGATGAGATAAGGTACGCCGTTGAAAAAGTTGACGAGATTATGAGTGGTATTTCCGATCTTTCGTTGGATGTAACAAAAGTAGCCGGAACCAATAAAGATAAATACAGAGATTTAAAGCTTACAAGATACATTCCTGATCTTGAGGAAAGATTAAATACCTGGATAACAGAGCTTAGAGAACTGGCAGATAAGGCAACAGTTTATGTTGATGCTAAAAGTGCAGATGACGTTGCAGCATTTTCATATCTTCTCATAGCGGCAGACCAGCTTGAGAGCCTGGCCAAAGAACCTGATGAGCTGGTATACAGAGTTGATGAACTTTCAACCAGCGTAAACTCAATCAACACACAGATTGCAAACTTTGTAGATATTATAGGAAACAATAATCTTTCAATAGACAGAATTTATATTTATCAGTCAGGAGCAAAGCTGCCTAAGGGACTTTCATTTTTCTCATCAATCGGAATGAATGTTTCAAGATTTATAAATTCTTTCTTCGGACAGTCATACTCTGCAAGTAATACCAACGAAGAACACATACAGGTTTGGGTAAACAGACCGAGGCAGTATGTTGAGATCATGCAGAAGATGATAGACGAACAGTTTACTCCTGAAACCGGAATCGAAGTTGACCTTAGCCTTATGACAGATGCCCAGAAGCTTATTCTTTCTAATGCATCAGGAGACACACCGGACATTGCAACCGGAATCAACTACTCAATTCCGTTTGACCTGGCAATAAGAGGGGCGCTGGTTGATCTTACACAGTTTGATAACTATAAAGAAGTCTTTGGCAGATACAGCGAAGGACTCCTTGTTCCATCTGTAGTGGGAGATGGACTGTACTCTCTTCCTGAAACAATTAATTTCTATGTTATGTTCTACAGAAGTGACATTTTGGAAAAGCTGGGGCTTGAAATCCCGGGAACCATGGATGAACTTGTGGGAATGCTCACAGATCTTCAGATGAGAGGACTTAATGTTTATTATCCTACAGCTGCAATGCTTGCTATGAGAAATTATCACGGAACAACACCTCTTATATACCAGAATGGCGGTAAATTGTACGGCGATACAGCACTTGATATAGAGCTTGATTCCGAAGAGACAGTTGAAGGCTTTACACAGCTTACAGAGCTTTTCACTTTGTACAATCTGCCGGTAGATGTACCAAACTTCTATCAGCATTTCAGAAACGGAGACCTTCCGATTGGAATTGCGGATTTCAATGCTTATAACCTGATACTTAACGCAGCTCCGGAAATTGCAAACTCTTGGGATATAGCTCTTATCCCCGGGGTAGAGGATGAAGAAACAGGAGAAATCCTAAGATATACAGCAGGTGGTGCAGAAAGTACAGTAATGTTCCACTCCGATGAAGAGAGAGAAAATAAAGCCTGGGAGTTCATGGACTGGTGGTCAACTGCTGAGGTACAGGCTGAATTTGGACAAAGACTTCAGATTTTGTACGGAGATGAATATATCTGGCCGACAGCGAATTTAGAAGCATTTTCAGATCTTTCCTATCCTACAGATGACAAGGAAATCATTATTGAGCAGGCTAAGTATATGCTTGAAGCTCCAAGACTTCTCGGAGGTTATATGATGGAGCGCGAGACCAGTAACGCTTTCAATGACATCGTGGTAAACGGAGAATCTGTAAGATCCAGAATTGATGAGGCAGTTAAGACAGTCAAGAGAGAGACTGAACGTAAGCTGGAGGAATTCGGATATATAGATAGTGAAGGCAATGTGCTCAAAGAGTACATAACACCTTCGGTTGAAAAAGTCAGAGAGATTTTAAGCAGATAGGGTTATTTAAGAAAGGTAAGCAAAAATGTCACCAGTAAAAACCAAAGTCGGACAGCGAATGCATTCAAATAAAAACGGTTATGTGTTTGTTGCTCCATATGCAATCCTATTTATATTGTTTATCCTGGCTCCGGTTATAATGGCGGTCATACTGTCATTTACAAACTTCAATGCGATTCAGTGGCCGAGCTTTGTAGGTTTTCTTAATTACATCAACCTGATCACAGGAGATGATGTATTTATGAAATATGTTTTACCGAATACTGTAAAGTATGCACTTATAGTCGGTGTGGGAGGATATGTGCTGGCGTTTCTCCTGGCCTGGGGGCTTTCCAATCTGACCAAAGGACCAAGGACGATATTTGCACTTATTTTGTATTCCCCCAGCATGACAACCGGTGTAGCTATGGCAGTGCTCTGGAAAATCATGTTTACAGGAGATCAGACAGGATACCTCAATAGCTGGCTTATGGATATCGGGGCTATAAATGAACCGATCATCTGGCTTACAAATACAAATTTCCTTCTTCCAATAATTATCATCATAGGATTGTGGAGCAGCATGGGTGTTGGATTTTTGTCAATCCTTGCAGGTCTTTTGAATGTTGATGAAGCTCTTTATGAAGCGGCTGCAATTGACGGAGTAAAGAATCGTTTTCAGGAAATGATATTTGTAACGATTCCCAGTATGAAGCCTCAGATGCTTTTTGCAGCGGTTATGCAGATTGTAGGTGCGTTCCAGAATGGTATGATTTCCACACTTCTGGCAGGGAACCCTACACCCGGTTATGCGGGACAGCTTATTGTAAATCATATTGAAGACTATGGTTTTATCAGATATGAGATGGGATATGCGGCATCGGTTTCAGTGGTACTTCTTCTGATAGTTCAGATATTCTCATCGGTATCAACGAAACTGTTTGGAGATAATGATTAGTTTATTAAGGAGTGAGAGATGGCAGCATACAGAGGACATAGAACAAATCCGGATAAGTTTGAAAAAAGTCAGATAAAGATTTATCTTCTGATTCTTCCAATGGTTCTTTTGACCGGACTTCCGATAGTTTTCATTATATTCCATGCGTTTAAGCCAATGGAGGAGCTTTTCGCTTTTCCACCTAAATTTATAACATTGAACCCGACGCTGGACAACTTCAGAAAGCTTGTTAAAGCATCAAGAAGTGCAGGAATACCGATAAGTAAATATGTGTTTAACAGTATCTTTATAACTTCAGTAGTTGTATTTGGCTCTCTTTTGTTTTCAACAATGGCAGCATATGCACTGTCAAAGTTAAAGTTCAAGGGAAGAAATGTAATGATGCAGATAAATCAGATAGCTCTTATGTTTGTATCGGTGGCTGTAATGATACCCAGATATCTTGTAGTAAATAAGCTGGGAATGATTGATACATACTGGGCTGAGATTCTTCCTCTCATAGCACTTCCGGTAGGACTCTTTCTGATAAAACAGTTCGTAGATCAGGTGCCGGATTCGCTGATAGAAGCAGCTTACATGGATGGGGCAAAAGAGTGGCAGATATATTTAAAGGTAATCATACCGCTGATAAGGCCGGCAATAGCTACAGCAGCAATCCTGGTATTCCAGCAGGTATGGACCAATCTTGAAACATCCAATTACTACATCAATGATGATTCTCTTAAGAGCCTTGCGTTTTACATGAATACACTTACATCTACCACAACCACCAATACGGTTGCGGGACAAGGTGTAGCAGCAGCGGCTTCGCTCATTATGTTTTTACCAAACCTGATACTATTCTGTATCTTACAAAAGAACGTAATGAACACAATGGCACATTCCGGAATCAAGTAAAGAGCAAAAAGAGGACGTATTCGTGAGAAACAAAAATACGATGGGACGAAAAAAGAACTTTATAAAGCTGGTGGCATCGGCCATTGTGACAGCTGCGATTGCATTTTCCGCATCAGAAATTACAGCATATGCTGATGCCCCTTACAAAACATACACTGTTGATGGCTATGGATCTGTATCGGAGACACAGACGGCTTATCTTCCCTATGAAACCATAACCAAGATTGGCGAAGATACATTGAATGGTCCGACAGATTTTAAACTCCTTGATGATGGGACAATGTATATTCTTGACAGCGGAAATGCCAGAGTTGTTGTTTCGGATATTGAGGGCAATTTGATAAAGACCTTCGGTGAGGGAACACTGGTTACACCAAGAGGAATATTTGTAACAGATGAACATATCACTTATGTTGCAGACAGGGATGCCAAGGCCATATTTGTTTTTGATGAAGACGGAAAGCTGATAAATTCTTACGGCAGACCTGATGTTCCGATGTATGGTGAGACACAGGATTTCCTTCCCCTTAAGGTAATAGTAAATGATGCGGGAACGATGTACGTTATCTGCGAATCAAATACAAACGGTGTGGTGGAAATAAGTCCTGTAGACAACGGAACTTTCCTTGGCTACTTTGGAACAAACTCAACCAACTCAAGTCTTATCAACATAATCTGGAGAGCGGTTCTTACAGATGCTCAAAGAGCAAAGATGAGATCCAATATTCCTTCGACCCCTGACAATATGGCAATTGATGATAAGGGAATTATCTACACTGTAACAAGAGGTGAAGGAAGCGGAACAGTAAAAAGACTGAACATTGCCGGAGTAAATATGCTTGAAGCAAGTGATTACGACACAGTTCCGGCGGCAATAGCGGTAGGTAATCATGACAACTGCTTTGTGGTTTCACAGCAGGGCTTCATTTATGAATACAACAACGAAGGCGAGCTATTGTTTGTTTTCGGAGGGAAAGACGACGGACAGCTTAGAATAGGTCTTTCTACAAAGGCTGAGGCGATTCAGATAGGAACAGATGACAAGATATATGTTCTTGATTCTGATAAAGCACAGATCCAGATTTATGAACCTACTGAGTTTACGGATTATCTTCACGAAGCACTCTATCTTTTCTCAAAGGGAAGATACGAAGAGAGTAAAGAGCCGTTGTCAGAGGTTCTGGAGATGAATAACCTGTTTGACTATGCCAACAAGGCGATGGGCAAGGCTCTATACAAGGAAGAGGATTACGATGGAGCACTTCATTATTCCAAGCTTTCCAAAGACCTTGATACATATTCGGATGCCTTTTGGGAAATCAGAAACAACTGGCTTAGAAGAAATCTGACGGCAATAGTTCTTATCATCATTGCTTTTCTGATACTAAGATTTGTAGTCAGAAAGCTCGATGAGAAGAAAAAAATACTTGATAAGCCAAGAGCTGTAATAGCTGCGTTCAAGGAAAAGAAGCTTGTAAAAGAACTGGGATACATGTTCTATTTTATCAGACATCCGATAGACGGATGCTATGGAATAAAGTGGGAAAACAGAGTATCGGTTTTATCTACAAATATAATACTTGCACTGGTAATTATTATTTATGTAATAAACAAGTACTTTTGCGGATTCTTGTTTAAGACGGTTCGTGAAGGAAGCTTTGATGTAGTTTCTGACGTAGGTATGATCATTGTTGCACTTGTGCTGGTAGTTGGATGTAATTACCTGATGTGTACTATCAATGATGGCGAAGGTAAGTTTAAGCATATATACTGCTCTTTCATTTACAGCTTTGCTCCATATGTGATAATAATGCCCTTTGTTTTTGTACTTTCGCACATAGTTACATACAATGAAGAGTTTTTTGTAAGCTTCGGAATCTTCTGTATGATGGTGTGGATAGCTGCTTTGGTTGTGATTTCCATAAGAGAGATCAACCAATACACAGTTGGAGAAACTGCAAAAATAATCTTCCTTACCCTATTTACGATTTTGATTGTCTGCCTGATTGCCTTTATTTTATACGTGCTTTGGGCTCAGGTATTCGACTTCCTGCAGTCAGTTGTCAGAGAGGTGGTGTATAAAATTGGCTCATAAGTATTCATGCAAAAAAATATTCGGCTTAATAACCGCCGCCGCCATAGGCATTTCGGCAATTGCAGGAGATTTTTCAATCGGAAGCTTTGATAGTTTAATTACTGCAAATGCACAGAGCGATATAAACGGTCACAGGTTTTTGACAGAAAATTCCGGATACAGATTGTACGTTAATGAAGATGATCTGTCTTTGGTGATAGAGGATAAGAATACCGGAAAGTTCATGGAATCATCAATAAGCTATGATGATGGGAAAAGCAATAATATATGGCTTGGTGCCATGAAGTCGGCGGTTGTTCTTTCACTTATCAACAACAATTCGGATACAACACAGGCAGATTTGGTTAATGATGAAAACACCAAGACAGTAACCTATAACGAAAATGGCTTCACAGCTGAGATATATTGGACAAAGCTTAAAATAGGGATGACTCTTGAAGTTACACTTACTGAAGACGGTGTGGTTGCGAGAATCCCTGAGGAGTCAATCAAAGAGGATGGAAGTCAGTATTATATAGGAACGGTAAGAATCTATCCGTATATGGGTTGCTCATACCTTGATGACAAAGAAGGATATATGCTTGTTCCGGATGGAAACGGTGCACTGATTTATCTTGATGACAAAGAGGGCAGGTATTCCAGCGGATATTCAGGAGTCATTTACGGAACTGATATAGGATTTGAAGAATCCACGGCAGAAACTCTTTTGTGGGACAGATACAATACAATAACAGATGCTGAGCAGGTTTTTGCTCCTATATATGGAATTGCACACACTGATGATGAAATAGCATTCCTGGGAATAGTAGAAGAAGGCGAAGAAAGAGCTTCAATAGATGTTATGCCAAACGGAGTCAGCGTTGACTATAACAGGGCTTATGCGAGATTTGTACTGAGAAAAATGTACAATCAGCCGACAAGTGTTAATTCTACCACAGGCTCGCTCCATGTTTTTGAAGATGACAGAAGCCATTCTGATCTGCAGGTTCATTTCATTTTTCTTTCCGGAGATGATGCGACATACGCCGGAATGGCAAATGCCTACAGAGATTACCTGATTGCAAACGGGCAGATCAGCCAGACTGATACATCTTATAAAACGAGAGTGGATTTCCTCGGAACAGAAAGAGAAAACTGGCTTCTTTCAACAACTCCCGTGGTAATGACAACAGTTGAGGATGCCAAAAACATATATTCCGATCTGCAGGAAAACGGAGTTACAGGTCTTTTGACTGTATATAAAGGCTGGCAGGATGGCGGACTCTACAATCTTCCTATCAGCAAGTATAAGGCAGACAGTGAAATAGGCGGAACAAGTGCTCTGACGAAATTTATTAAGGAGGCAGCAGAAAGCGGCAATAGCGTTTATTTATACAATGACGCACTTTTGGTAAATCCGGACGAGCAGAATGCGACCTTCAACACGATCAAGCAGGTAAACAAGCGCAGATACGAAGCAACAACACATGCTATTGTATATGACACTTTTATGTATCTGACACCTTCAAGAAGTGATTACCTCTTAAATAAATTTGTTAAGAGCTATACCAATAAAGGTGTAAATAATCTTGCTCTTGCAGGTATTACAAGCACTTCATTTACATATACTTACAGCGGCAACAAATATACAAGATTCGATACAGCAGAAAGCTATGACAGCACTGTTGCAGGCCTTTCAGAAAGCACAAGTCTTGTATTGGAAAAGCCTTGTGAATACCTTTGGAAATATACAGCAGCTTTTCTTGATATGCCTCTTTACACTTCAAATTACATTATTGAAGATGAGAGTATTCCGTTTCTTTCAATTGTACTTAAGGGTGTAGTTCCGATGTATGGAGATTATGTAAACTTTGAAGCCAATAAAAAGGAGTTCCTCCTTAAGATGGTTGAAGCAGGAGTTTATCCTTCTTTTTACATCACACAAAAGGAGTCTTCAGAGCTTATCAATACCAACTCAAGTGATATTTACAGCTCTGAGTATAATGTGTTCAAATCTACAATCGTTGAATATGATTCAGAACTGAGAGCGCTTTCGGAAAAGACTGGCGGAGCGACAATTGTAGATCATAAGATTCTTGACAGTGGAGTAAGAGTAGTGACATACAGCAACGGAATCATAATTTATATCAACTATACTCAGTCATCACAGACAGTAGACGGCGCAGAGATTGATGCCATGTCATACCTTATAAAGTAAAAAATTCGCTACTGGTCAGGAACTGAGAAGTAGAAATATTCTCATCGTTATGGAGGATCAAGATGAGTGTTTTTGGGAACAAATTAAAAAAGAAAAATCCTCAGGCAAAGCTGGGTAAACTTGAGCGAAGACAGGCGCTTGCCGGATATTCGTTTATAGCCATTTGGCTTGTGGGAATGCTTGTATTTACTCTAATCCCCATGGTTCAGTCATTCTATTACATGTGGTTTAAGATAAAAGCAAGAAACGGCCTTCAGTTTACCTATGTGGGAACTCAGAATCTGACTCAGATATGGATTGAGGATCCGGATTTTATTCAGGGGATAGCTTCATACGTATGGCAGACATTATTGCAGGTTCCGATCATTGTAGTATTTGCACTTATTATTGCAATAATGTTAAACGGAAAGATAAAGTTCAGAGGGTTCTTCAGACTTGTATTTTTCCTTCCGGTAATTATAGTATCGGGACCGGTTATGAATATGCTTGTGAGTGAAGGTGCTGCATCCATTCCGGCTCTCAATACCCAGGCCGTTGTCAGTGCATTTGACACTTTTCTCCCTACGACTGTGGCAGAACAGCTTGGTACGCTGTTTGGAAATATGATAATGACCTTGTGGTATTCAGGAGTGCAGATTCTTATTTTCCTTTCAGCGCTGCAGAAAATTGATCCGGGACTGTATGAAGCTGCCAAGATGGATGGAGGTTCAGGCTGGGAGTGCTTTTGGAAGATCACACTTCCTACAATCAAGCCAATGATACTAATAAATGCTGTATATACAGTTATTTTCCTATCCAGCAACGAGCAGAATCAGTTGATCAATCTGATAAAAACAGCTATGTTCTCCGCTACGGCTGAGAGAGGCTATGGATATGCTTCAGCCATGGCGTGGATATACTCAATTCTTGTTACGGCAATTGTGCTTATATTCTTTGCTCTCCTTGGTTCCAAGAAGGATGTATATGACAGGATGGTAAAAAAGCGCAGAAAGCTTGAAAAGAAAGAATTAAGAGCTGCAAGGAGAGTAGAAAGGAGGTCTGTGAGAAATGCAAAGAGAATTGAAAAGCAGAGGAAACGTGGTAAGTTCCGTACGTACGATGGCACAGGGGATTACTAAAGAAAAAATTCACAGATTTATGTTCGGAACAAAAGAAAAACAGGGCTTTTTAAAACAGTTTGCAGTATATGCACTTCTTATAGCGATAGGTTTTGTATATCTTTATCCTGTATTCTACATGTTCAGTACCAGCTTTATGAATCAGGCGGATCTTCTTGATGCTTCAGTCAAGTGGATTCCAAGTAAGCTCTACATTGACAATTATATAGATGCAGCAAAATCCATGGATTTCTGGGCAAGTCTTTTAAAGGGTTTTGTAATTGCAGGTGTTCCCACAGTGCTTAGCGTTATTACCTGTATGATAACCGGGTATGGATTTGCAACATTTGAGTTCAAGGGAAAGAAGCTGATGATGGCTCTTTTGGTATTCAGCTACATTCTTCCAAGCCAGGTTACAATGATTCCTACTTACGTTCTTTACAGCAATATGAGACTAACAGGTAGTATCTGGGCATTTGTTTTGCCGGCACTTGTTGCAAACGGATTAAATGCACCTATATTCATCCTGATCTTCTATCAGTTTTTTAGGCAGGTGCCTAAGGTTCTTCTTGAAGCGGCGCAGATTGACGGTGCAGGATATTGGAAATCATTTTTCAGAATTGCCATACCGTCAGCGGGACCTGCTATTTTGACAGTATTTCTTTTCTGCTTCGTATGGTATTGGAACGAGTCATATCTTACGGAATTGTATGTAAAGGGCATTGCCAACTCCCATTCATTCTGGAATAACCTCGTTATCCAGTTAAAAGATTTTGACTCAAGCTTTGAGTCAAGAGCAACCACAGGAGGAACGATGACTTCACTGAATGAGTCGGTGAGAATGGCTGCTACAGCGCTTACGATCCTTCCGCTGCTTATCATGTATTTCTTTATGCAGAGACATTTTGTTGAGAGTATAGATAGAACAGGTATTACAGGCGAATAATTTAATTATATAACACAAATATTTTATGGCTCATCACTCATCATAAAGATGAGAAGTATAAATGAAAAAGGGATTTTTAAAAAGGAGGTTCTATGAAAAAGTACAAAAGAATCATAGCAGGACTGCTCACATCAGTGACAGTACTTGCACAGCTCACAGCTTGCGGAAACAGTAAATCCGGTGCCCCATCCGGAGAAGTTGATGAGAATGGTGTGACAAAAGACGATATCACACTTAGTTATTGGGGATATGAGGATCTTGATTTGATGACTCAGCTTGCTGAATCGTTCACAGAGCAATATCCGAACATCAAAGTAGAAGTAAAGCAGATGACAGATATGAGTACAGATCTTACCGCTGCAGCTTCCAATAATGAATTCCCGGATGTGTTTATTGCAACTGATTCTGATACATCACTTGCAAATCAGTGGTGGGCAGATATTACAGAGTATGTTGACAATGACCCTGAAACAGACAAGCTCATGAGTACAATTCAGGAATACGGAATCGGTATGTTTGATACAAACCACCGCTATGCTATGCCTACATGGTATCAGCCCTGTGCAATTTTTGTAGACAAAAATGTTCTCGACAAGCTCAATCTTGAAATGCCTGATCCTGACTGGACATGGGATGATATGATAAATCTTATTCAGGCTGCAACTGTAGATGACAGAACAGGTATGAAGTATTACGGACTTGGATACTACAATCGTCTTGATTCACTTTATGGAATTTCAGCAGCTACAAGCTCTGAAAGAAAAATAAAGGGTGAATTCGGATACAACGGAACAGACTTTGACCTTCAGTATTGGGCAGTAGGTGAGCAGCAGTTCTCTGACCTTAAGCTTGCCGGTTATGTTGCACCTCAGCAGAATACACAGGCTATGGAAGACTGGACAGGCGACTATGGAATGTACTTTGGCGCAACAGGTCATGTAGCAGTATTCTCAGAGGGCTGGTGGACATTCCAGAACATCTGGAACACATATGTAACACAGGAAGATGGTTCTAAAGTTTACTACCAGGATCTTTATGACATGGATATCTATCCATATGTAACTCCTTCAGTTTCTGGCGAGAAGCAGCACAACGTCCTTGGAAACATGTACCTTGGCGGTGTATCTTATGCAACACAGTATCCTTATGAGTCATATCTCCTTCTTAAGTACATGAACTGGGGTATAGACGGATGGAAAAAGAGAATTGAAATCTATTCAGATGAGACAAATGTAAACTCTTCAGGAGTTCCTCTCAAGGCAGCAAATATGCCAATGCCTCTTACAACAGATGAGGAAGTATGGACAGCATACAAGGCAATGTTCCCTCAGGATGCAGAGCACAAGGAGTATTGGGATAAGTTCTTTGAAAACATGACAAGACCTGTACCTTATGGTTGGTACAACATTGCAGGATATTGGAATTTCTGTGATCAGTACTTCAACTCACAGACAGCAGCAGGAGTTTCATCAGCAGGTATCCACAATATCGTTGATGAAGGACTTGGAAAGGCTGCTGACTACGTTGAAGAAGCAAATCTTCAGGCTAATTACTATCATGCACTCTACATGATCTCTTACTTTGGAAAAGATGGATATGATGTGCTTGATGACGCTGAGATTGCATGGTATCAGAGTGTTGTCGATGCCGGTGGTGTTATGACAGGTATCGGTGAAAGACCGGTTGGAACAAAATAACAGGAGGATGGTATGAAGAACAAGAAGCTTTTATCACTTTTACTTAGTTCAGCAATGGCAGTCGGAATTTTAGCAGGCTGTGGCAGTGAAACTAATCAGACAGCAGAAACTGCACCGGATACAGCACAGTCAACAGAGCAGACAGAGGCAGCGAGTGCCGAGGCAGTTACTGCTTCAGAAATTCCGCAGGATTACAAGTACTACTTCTCAATGGATGGTGGGGAAGAAGGAGTTAAGACAGCGGTTCGTGACACAAATGCTACACCGATGATCCAGACAACAGATGATGAGGTTATCTACATCCCGGGTGTAAAAGGAAATGCTGCATATACAGACGGAAATAAAGGACTTAAGCTGGATATTAACGGAGTAGGCGATGCTTATACAGTATCTTTCTGGGTATATGCAGCAAGAAATGCGCAGTACATGCCTACATTGCAGTATGGTCCTGATATGCACGGAGATGCTACAGGAGGACAGCATTACGTAAACTTCACCTGGGCAAACTGGAATCCGGCTTCAGAGGATCTTTCCTATCCGAGTTTATGGGCATATGACCAGAATGCTGATGGATCTCCATGGCCTAACTGGTATACAGATGAAGTTAATGCACACACAAGAGAGTGGGTAAACGTCACAATGACTGTTGACCCTGCCAACGTATCAGCAGACGGTACAATGTTGGTTGCAGATCTTTACTTGAACGGTGAAAAGCTTGTAGGAACAGATGCTGACGGTAACGAAAGACCTGTAAATATAGTTAAAGGTTCAATGGAGGCTTCTGATAACTTTGACTTCCTGCTTGGTATCAACTATTGGGACAGCATCATGAAGGGTGCCTTTGATGAAGTTTATGTATATGATTATGCTCTTGATGCTTCTCAGGTAAAAGCGCTCTATGAAGCAGGTGATACAACAGTAGCCTACGAAGAGCCTGCACATGAATTTACTGTTTATGCAGATGAGACAGCAATTGATTCAATCGGCTCCACAGATCTTTCACTTGAAGCTGACAGTGACTGGTCAGAGGGCTTTGAACTTGCAAACGGAGCTAACAAGGTAGTTACACTCAGAAACTTCTCAGATGCGGCTGATTCAGCCGACAACTTTGCAATAGGCTTTGTTGATGCAGCCAATGAGGCACACAAGGATCCTATGGCAACAGCAACAAAGCAGTATGCAATTGTACGAGCAGATGCTTATGCTGAAACACCGGATGCCAACTCAACAGACAATGCAGATAAGTTTGAGACATATTACAGCTGGGGCAACTGGAATACATGGCTTCAGCAGGTAATGAGAGAGACAGATGTTACTCTTAATATCTCAAGAGCAGATAACATAATCACTGTAGATGCTGTTATGGTTGATTACAACGGAACTGAGAACCAGATGACCATGAAAGTAACTGCAGATATTACAGCCGAAGATCCTTGCTATTTCTATATCACAGGTCAGAAGTGCTACATTGATATCTTAAGTGTAGAGGATCCTTTCTCAATTGAGCCTGCAGCAAATGCTATTGAGACAATCGGTGATATCAGCCTTACAAATGCATGGTGGACAGATTGGACAGAGGCTTATGAAATTAAGGACGGCGAAACAAAAGCAGTAAGATTTAACAACTACTCTGACGGAATCAACAACTGGGATAACTATGTTGTAATGTTTACAAATGAGTATACACCTGCACATGAGAATCCTAATTCAGACGGCTCAGGAAGTGCTGATCATGTTGAATACGCAGCAGTAAGAGCAGACGCTTACGGATGGGACGATACATTTACACAGACCTATGAGACAAGCTGGGGTGATGACTGGACTACATGGCTTAAGTCAATGCGCAATGCAACAGTCAACATGCTTATAACAAGAGATGGCGGAAACATCATCATGGATGCAACAATTGTTGATTCAAACGGCGTTTCCTACACCAATAAGACAACCCTTGAATCCAGCCTTACAGCTACAGATCCTATTTACTTCCTTATCACATGTGAGGAGTGCTATATTGAACTTCTTTCTGTTGAAAATTATGTAGAGAGCGTTGGAGCTGCTGATTTTAGTAATGCATGGTGGACAGACTGGAGCACACCTATTGAAATCACAGAGGGAAAAAAGACTGTTACATTAAATAACTATTCTGACGGTGTAAATAACTGGGACAACTATGTACTTGTATTTACAAATGAAGAGACACCTGCACATGAGAATCCTAACTCAGACGGCTCAGGAAGTGCAGATCACATCGAGTATGCAGCAGTAAGAGCAGATGCTTTTGGATGGGATGATACATTTGCACAGACCTATGAGACAAGCTGGGGCGAAGATTGGGCTACATGGCTTGCAGCAATGAAGGATGCCAAGGTTACTCTCACAATCGAGAGAAAAGCAGGAGACATCACAATTGATGCAAATATCGAAGGAGCAGACGGAGAGACCTATACAAGTAAAACAACTATGACAAGCTCACTATCTGCTACAGATCCTGTCTATATGCTCATTACCTGTGAAGAATGTCTTGTTGAGGTTCTTTCAGTAGAATGATGATACATACCGATACTATTCAGATATTGATTTTTTGATGAAACTTGTAAGTGCGCCTCAGAAATCATTTCTGGGGCGCATTTTATACGCTTTTTTACCAAAAATCTGATTTGTTATGAAATAATGGGGGACTATGATGGATACAAGACCACGCAACGGAATAATAACAGAATATAATGAGCCTTTTATTGAACAGAGGGCAGATCCTTATGTATACAGACATGAGGATGGAAGTTATTATTTTACTGCCTCAGTTCCTGAATATGATAAAATAGTTCTTAGAAAAAGTGATTCTCTATTCGGACTTAAGGATTCAGAAGAGGTATGCATCTGGAAAAAGCATGATTCCGGAGATATGAGCAAGCATATCTGGGCTCCGGAGCTTCATTATATAGACGGCAGATTTTATATTTATTTTGCCGCATCAAGAGAAGAAGACAAGTGGAGACTACGTCCTTACATACTGGAGTGTGAAGGCCAGGATCCAATTCATGATAAATGGATTGAAAGAGGGATGATTCAAAGAAGTGATGATGATATATATTCCTTCAAATCATTCAGTCTTGATTCAACGGTTTTTGAAAACAAAGGTCAGCTTTACTATGTGTGGGCTGAAAAAGTAAGTGTAGGAGTAGGAATTTCAAATCTTTATATTGCAAAGATGGAATCGCCAACAAAGCTTTCCACATCGCAGGTTCTTTTGACAACTCCTGATTATGACTGGGAAAGAGTTGATATTTGGGTAAATGAAGGTCCGGCAGTAATTAAGAAAAACGGCATGATATATCTTGCATATTCGGCGAGTGCAACAGGTGAGTGCTATTGCATGGGTATGCTGAGCATAGATGAAAATGAGGATCTTCTCGATCCAAGAGCATGGACAAAGGAGAAAAGGCCTGTGCTTTGCTCAGACAGAGAACTGGGCTTCTACGGCCCCGGACACAACAGCTTTACAAAGCTTCCTGACGGAAGAGATGTATGCGTGTTCCATGCCAGAACTTACAAAGATATTGAGGGAGATCCGCTTTACGATCCCAACAGACATACAATGCTCATAGAAGTTAAGTGGGATGCGGATGGAAAGCCCGTATTTGATTACAGGAACAGGATAAAATGAACAAAGACAAGAAACTATATCAGGATGAAACTCAAAAGTCAGTGGAGCGTCTCAGGGAAGCCGCTGCAAAGATAAGCGAAGAAAAATACGAAGAGAAAATTGATGTCAGAGATGTGGTAAAAGATATTCTTTTTTTCTTTTTATCAGTTGCAATCGGATTTGCATGGATGCTTATCATGCAGCTTATAATAAGCTTTGTATCTCTGGGATATATACATATGAATATTGAGAAAATGATAATAGTGTCTTTTGTCTGTGCTTTTTTGGTGGGCATCTTCAATATTTACAAAATGGTCGTAAAGTACAGAAAAAAATCCTAAAGTCTATATAAGTCCCTGGCAGAAAAACTTTATTTCTGTCAGGGATTTTTTATATGTGTTTATAAGTCGCCTCTTTTTGTGACAGTTCTGTGACATATCCGATACTAAAATTTAATACAGATGGTTATGATGACTGGCTTTGCGTAAGTAAGAATGCCAAATTGCCAGGAAACATGCGGCTTTGAACTGTCCGAATTAAGCCCCACATCAAGGTGTTTAATATAATCAGTAAAAATATTTGGGACTTATTTCGCAGTATGAGGAGGGACGATATGAACGCAGCTATGCTTGATGGCAGAATGATAAACAGAGCTGATTATTTTTCCATGAGTGAAGTTAGAATAAGACAGAACAAAAAAAGGCGCATGGAAATAGTACGCAGACAGAGAATTGTATTGGGGGTGCTTATCACAGTTATTCTGTCGTCGCTTATATTTATTGGGGGAACACTGATGATCAAGGCGCAGAACAGTGACACGGCTCCGATTGTAAAATACTATACTGTTGTCAATGTGCACGGGGGAGATACGCTGGAGAGTCTTTCAAAGGTCCGTTTTTCAGAAGAACATTATGATAGCTTTGATGCATATATAAATGAAATCCTCAGGATCAATCATCTTGAAAAACCTGAGGACCTTAAGGCCGGTGAAAATGTTATTATCCCGTATTATGATGTGTTTGACACTCCCACAAGCTAAAGCTTGATGGGATTCTTGCTTCAACCACCACGGTTATTGTCACGCTCTCCGTAAAGAGTAGTTTTCCCAACGATGTCCACAAGCGTTTGGTTCGGCACAGCCCATGCCTACCTTGTCATTCGTTAAGCTGTCATGCGAAGTGACAGACCTATTTTTAGTATGTTTTTAGCAGCAT